>JAYSYN010000293.1:0-9626 GCA_043727575.1 Fimbriiglobus sp. | reverse complement strand
GCGGAGCGAAAGGCGACATTCTCCCGCCGCCCTTGGCAACAAGACTTTCCATGGCAAACACAGCCGCAATAAACCACTACTTCCAATACCCAACCGGTGTGTTTCGATGAAAGCGTCCCTTTGCGTTTGCGCCTCGATGTTCGTCTCCATGAGTACCACTTTGCAAGCCGAGGATGCGGGACCGAAACCGGTCGCCCATCAGCGGTTGACGGCCGCTTCGGTGAAGGACGGAATCCTGACGGGGTCGTCGAACCAACTCATCACCGAGTACATCACCCAAGCCAAAACGGAACTCCGGGAAGGCAAGGCCGTGACCGTGACGGTGAACGTACCCGTGACAAAAACCGTTGTCGTCACGTCGACCTATTCGCTGAAAGACGCCAAAGCGACCGGCGTCGATGGCCAAGAGATCGCGGCGGCCGACTGGGCGGACAAAGTCAAAGCGGCGAAAGTCGTCCACATCTTTTCGAAGACCACTAAACCCTCGGCGGCTGACATCGCCAAGTACGCCGAGGGGACGGTGCTGATCGAATTGCTCGAACGGAAATGATCACTCGTCGCCGAACAGGCCCGGTTCGATCACGCGGATTTTCATCTTCAGCAGCTCCGGCGGTTCCACCGGGCGTTTGACTTTCGGCTTCGCCGCCGCCCGCGCCGGGACTTTCGCCGGGGTCTCCAGTGTCGCCAAGACCGCGTTGGCCCGCTGTAGCACGGGCTCGGGCACCCCGGCCAGACGGGCCACGTGGATGCCGTAGCTTTTGTGGGCGTTCCCCGGTTCGATGCGGTGCAAAAAGATCACGTCGTTTTCCAATTCCTCGACGCGCACGTTGTAGTTCCGCAAGCGCGGCAGCGTGACGTCGAGTTTGGCCAGTTCGTGGTAGTGCGTGGCGAATAACGCCCGCGCGCCGACGACATCGTGCAGGTACTCGGTGATGGCCCAAGCGAGCGACACGCCGTCGTAGGTGCTCGTCCCCCGGCCGATTTCGTCGAGGATCACGAGGCTGCGGTTCGTCGCATTGTTCAAGATGTTCGCCGCTTCGGTCATCTCGACCATGAACGTCGATTGCCCCCGGCCGAGTTCGTCGGACGCCCCGACGCGGGTGAAAATGCGATCCGTGACGCCGATGGTCGCGGCCGTCGCGGGGACGAAACTGCCGATGTGTGCGAGCAGAGTCAGCAGCGCCGCTTGCCGGATGAACGTCGATTTCCCCGCCATGTTCGGACCGGTGATCAGCCAGAACATCCCGCCGTCGGGTGACAAGTCGATGTCATTGGGGACGAACGTCCCGGCCGGGAGCAGTTGATCGAGCACCGGGTGCCGCCCGGCCTCGATGCGCAGAATCGGTTCGTCGACGACGGCCGGCCGGGTGTAGTTCCGCGATGACGCGAGTTCGGCGAGGCCCGCGAGGAAATCGACTTCGGCGAGGACGTCGGCCGTTTGCAGCAGGCTCGCGGTCTTCGCCGCGACGAGGTCGCGCACCTTCGCGAACAGCTCGAATTCCAAAGCCTTGGCTTTGTCCTGGGCGCTCAGGACCTTCTCTTCGTACTCCTTGAGCATCGGCGTGATGTAGCGCTTGCCGTTCTTCAGTGTGCGTTCGTGGGTGTAATCGACCGGGACGCGCGTCTCATTGGCGTTGGTGATTTCGATGAAGTAGCCCATGACGTCGGTGAAGCCGACCTTCAAACTGTTGATGCCGGTCCGGGCGATCTCCGCGGCTTGGAAGCGGGCGATCCATTCCTTGCCATCGCGGGACAGCCGCCGGAGTTCGTCGAGTTCGACCGAGTGGCCTTCGCGGATCAACCCGCCGTCTTTGGGGGAATAGGGCGGGTCGTCGACGATGGCTTTTTCGAGCAGCTCGCGAATCTCGGGGACGAGGTCGAGCTTCGCTTCGAGTTCTTGAATTGTCGCGGCGCGCCGGCCCGCCAACTTCGCCTTCAACTTCGGCAAGGAACGGAGTGTCCGCAGGATCGCCCCCAAATCCTTGGGGTTGGCGCGGGCCGTGGAGACCCGCGTCGTCAGGCGGTGCAGGTCGGCCGTGGCGTTGAGCAACTCGCGCAGGTCGCCGCGGAAGCCGTGGTCCTTCAGCAATTCCTCGACGGCGTCGAGCCGCGACAGAATCGCCGAGGACGAGTTCAACGGCGACAGCAAACTGTCGTGGAGGAACCGCGCCCCCATCGGCGTGACGGTGCGGTCGATGCGCGACAGCAACGATCCTTCGCGCTGGTTGTCGCGCAAGGTCCGCGTCAGTTCCAAGCTGCGCCGGGTGACTTCGTCGAGCACCAAGTGCGATTCGGGCCGGTAGCGCATCAGGCGCGGTATATGGCCGAGGCTCGTTTTCAGCGTCGTTTCGAGGTAAATGACCAACGCCCCGGCCGCGGTCAGGCACGGTTGGCCATCCTCGAATCCGAAGCCCGTGAGCGTATGAACTTGGAACTTGTTCCGCAGGGCCTCGACCGCCGTCGTCGGGTCGAACGTCCAACCCGGCCGCGGCGTGATCGACTTCGGACCGGCCCCCGCGAAGTGCGGTTCGATTACCGTGAGGGATTCTTCGGACAGCAGACACTCGGCGACGTTCAACCGCCCGAGTTCTTCCTTCAACTGGCTTTCGGCGACATCCATCGCGGCGAACGTCCCGGCCGTGAGGTCGAGCCAAGCGAGGCCGAAGTGACCCGACTTCGTCCGCGCGATCGCGGCGAGGTGGTTGGGCCGGCGCGGATCGAGAAGTTCATCTTCGGTGACGCTGCCGAGGGTCACGACCCGAGTCACTTCCCGGCGAATGATCTTCTTGCCGTCGTTGGGCGGCTCCATCTGCTCGGCGACCGCGACGCGGTACCCGGCCGCGAGTAACTGGCGCAGTTGATGATCGAGCTTGGCGAGCGGGAACCCCGCCATCGGGTGCTCTTCTCGCTTCGTCAGCGTGAGGCCGCAGACCTTGTGGCAAACCTCGGCGTCTTCGTCGAACAGTTCGTAGAACTCGCCGTTTTGGAACAGCACGATCATGCCCGGGTAGGCATCTTTGGCGGCGCGGAATTGCTGCATCATCGGGGTCATGGCGTCAAGATAGCCGGGAGCGGGCGAATCGGAATCCGGAAGTTCTTTAAACCGCCGCGGACAACCGACGGTGGATCTCGAGCAGGACGTCCGCCTCGCTCGGACCGTCCGAGGGCAGTAGCACCTTCAGCGGAATCGCGATTTCGTCCATGCGGTAGGCGGTGCCGGGGCGGTGGACGCCGTAGACGGCGGTCGGGAAAAAAAGATTCCCTTGTCCCGTCGCGTCCGGTCGGACTCCGCCGACCACGATCCTCGGGAGTTCGCGGAGAGCAGCCTGCGCGTCCGGCGGAAGATCGGAGATCGTTTCGGAACCGAGGATCAGGGCGGCGTCGACTTCGCCCCGCGCCAGCAATTCCGGGGCGGTGAATTCACCCGGGTTGTAGCGCGGGTAGCCGGCGGCGAAGTTGACTCCGAACGGGTAGCCGGTTTGCCAAGTGAGCACCGAGTCGGCCCCGGCGATGTCGCCGTAGCGGCGCAGCCGCCGGGCGTAGAATCGTCGGCGCGTGTCGGGATCGGTGTGGTCGTTCAGATCGGTGACGAGTTGCAACAACGCTTCGACGGTGCGGTGCGCCAGCCGGCCCCGGGTCAGGCCGGAGCCGAAGAAGACGACTCCGAAACGGCAGGCTTTCATCCGCGCGGCGAGCGCGACCAACTCGGGATTCGCCTCGCAGGCGATCCCCTGCGCCAACATCCGCAGCGCCCAGAGGGCGTCCCAGTTTCGGTCGGGCGGAATGCGGAGGAAGATTTCGGCAATTTTCGCAGTCGCGGTTTCTTCGGAATCGACCACGAAAATCGACGCCGTCGGCGGGCAATAGCGTTCGATGTGCCGGGGGTGCGTCGCAACGGGGTCGCAGCCCCAGAAGAGAACGAAGTCGGCGCGCTGTTTCACTTCGCCGAGGGTGCAAGTCGATTCGCCGACTTGCTGGAGCGCGACGATCGATGGGGCATGGCCGCTGCTGGCGGTCGTGTCGATGGTCGCGCCGAGGAAATCGGCGAGGGCCACGGCCGCGCGCTGGCCTTCTGTGGTGCTGCGCGAGAGCCCGTAGATCAGAGGTGCCCGCGCGGTTTTCAGGATCGCGGCGGCACGGGCGTAGGCCGCGTCCCAATCGACCGGAATTCCGTCGAGTTCCGGTCGATGGCCGAGGTGCGGCGTTTGTCCGAGGAACCAAGGGCGGGCGAGGTCGCACGCGCCCTCAGTTTCGACGATCCGGTCGCCTTCGACTGTGATTCGGAGATCGTCGCAGACGCAACCGCAGACGGTGCAAGCGACGTCGGTCCGGACGATGCGACTCCCGGGTTCCAAGTTATTTGTCCTTGTCGTCGGCCGCTTTCAAGCTCGCTTTGGCTTTGCGGAGCTTCTCGGTGATCTTCTTGCGGCGCTCCGTGTCGCGCTTGGAGATGTCTTCGAATTTCAGGGCTTTGCCCCAGAATTCGATGGCTTTCTTGGTGTCTTTGTTGGCGAGGTGGGCGTCCGCGAGGTGGTCCCAGATCTCCATGTGCTGGCCTTCTTCTTCGTCCTTGCTCGCTTCTTCCAGATACTTGATCGCCTCGTCGTACTTTTTGAGTTTGTAAAGCACCCAACCGAGGCTGTCGACGTAGCCGGCGTTCGCTTTCTTGGCGAGGTCGGCGTCGATCTTTTTTTCTTCCAACAGCTTCGCGCGGGCCTTGGCGTCGAGGTCGAGCGCGTCGCGGATGAGCTTTTCGGACTCTTCGAATTTCTGGTCGTTGTCGGCCCAGATGAAGCCGAGGTCGTTTTTGTAGGTCGCGTTGTCGGGGACTTCTTTCACGAGTTCTTCGAGGATTTTCGTGGCTTTGTCGATCTCTTTTTGGTCGACGTGCAAACCGACGATGAGGTACCGCACGCCGCGGCCGATCTTCGTTTTGACGTCGTCCTTGAGTTTCTTATCGCCTTCGAGTTTCTTGAGCGATTCGTAATAGACCTCGATCGCTTGGTCCATTTTCTCGGCTTCGCGGAGGACGTAGCCCTTGAGTTGCAGCGAGTACCAGCCGCCTTTTTCGAGTTTGATCACGGCCTCGGCCATGTTCAGGGCTTCGTCGTGGTCGCCCCGGCGGGCCTTCGATTGGATCATCCGCTCGATGGCGAACGACTTCATCCGGCCGAGTTCTTCGCCGTCGTCTTGGTTGTTGAGCAACTCCGCGCAAAGTTCCTCGACTTCGACGAACTTCTTTTGATCCCAGTTGAGGTCCAGCAGGCTGTCGTAGGCTTCGGCGAGCTTCTTGCCGCTTTCGATTTTGAGGGCGTTGGCTTTGCAGAACTTGTAGAAGACTTCGGCGGTCTTGTAGTCCTTGAGGTTGTGCGCCACTTTGCCGAGGACGAGGGCCGCGTTGAATTTGAAGGGCGCGTCCTTTTCTTTGGCTTCGGTCTGCATCTTGACCGCGATTTCGACGAGGCGCTTGCCGGCGACTTTATCTTTGATCAGCTCGGTGAGTTTGGCCTGCATGGCCGTCTCTTCCGAGAGGTCGTTGAGTTTGAGCGCGCGCTCCTTCAGCTGCTCGTCGGTCGCGGGCGCCGGCACGGGGGCCGCGGTTGCAAAGCCACCCAGAACCAAAGCCGTCAGCCAGACGGCGACGAGCGCCCGCCATTGCATCATCGTCATCGCAAGTTCCTTCCCGAGTAACCGGAGAATCGCACAACCCAACTCATCTTACCCCGGCGGCGTCCGCGGTGCCATCCGGGTTCGCCGGTACTCCCTGCCGAGGTACCAGTCGACCGCCCACGGGGCCAAACGATTGGCGAGCACGAGCGCCCGGCCGATGCCCGTCAGGGTGATTTCGGCTTTGTCGCGTTCGATCGCCCGGCACATCGCCCGCGCCACGGCGACCGCGGGCATCCGCTGCGCGGCCTTCGGGGTGCCGGCGGCGCGTTCGACCATGTTCTCTTGGAAGGCGGTCTCGGTCGGGCCGGGGTTGACCACCAGCACGCCGATGCCGAGTTTCGACAACTCGGGCCGAATCGCGTCGCTGAGGCCTTGCACCGCGAACTTGCTGGCGCAGTACTCCGAGTAACGCGGGAAGCCGCGCCGACCGAAGATCGACGACACGTTGACGATCAGCGGCTGAACGCCCTTTTGCAATTCGGGAATGCAGACCCGGGTGAGTTCGGCGAGGGCGAAGAAGTTGACTTCCAAAATCCGGCGGAGCGTTTCGGGGCCGGTCTCGCCGAAATGGCCGGTAGCCCCGACACCGGCGTTGTTCACGAGGATGTCAAGCCCGCCCAAGTGATCGACGGCGAATCGGAGGATCGCCGCGCGGTCGGCCGGTTCGATGACATCCCCAATCACCGTCGCGATTCCGGAGGGTTCCAACTGCGCCAGCGCGTCCGCGGTCCGCGCGGTGGCGACGACCTTCGCTCCCCGCAATGCGGCTTCGAGGGCGAACGCGCGGCCGATGCCCTGCGATGCCCCCGTCACCAGAATCCGCTTGCCGGCCAATGTCCGCGTCGCCATGCCCGTCCCCGTTCGTGCGTCTGCGGGATAGCATACGGGGATGATGCGATTCACGAACGCGACGCTGATTCTGCCGGACCGATTGTCGCCGGATGCGGGCTTCGCGATCGAGGCCGGGCGGTTCGTCGCCATCGGCGGCATCGATTCCGGAATCGATCTCGGCGGAGCGCTCGTCTCGGCGGGATTCGTGGAACTGCACGTCCACGGTGGGGCCGGGGCCGATTTTATGGACGGCACCCCGGAGGCATTCGAGGCCGTCTGCCGGTGCCACGCCCGCCACGGGACGACGAGCCTGACACCGACGAGCACCGTCGCCACGCGGGCCGATTACCAGCGTTTCCTCGAACTCTGCGAGCATTTCGAAACGCACCCGACCGGCGGGGCGCGCTCGCTCGGCGGACACTTGTACGGGCCCTACTTCCACCCGGCGGCGAAGGGCTGCCATCCGGACGCGGACTTCTTGACCCCCGAGCCGGAGCAAGATGATCGGCTACTCGACTTCGCCGGCCGCGGGTTAACGACGTTGACCATCGCCCCGGAGACCCCCGGCACCGAACGCCTCGTGAAAGCGGCCCGCGCACGCGGATTGCTCGTGACGGCCGGGCATTCGTTCTGCACCTTCCCGGAGATGGAAGCGGCCGTGGGCTGGGGTGTCCGCCACGTCGATCATCTGTTCTGCGCGATGTCGGACCGCGCTCGATTGCGGCCGGGGCAAGCCTATCCGATGCGCGCCGGAGTGATGGAAGCGACGCTCTACTTCGACGAATTGACGACCGAAGTGATCGCCGACGGCGGGCACTTGTCACCGGAGTTGCTGCGGCTCGCCTACAAGATCAAGGGGCCGGATCGGTTGGCCCTCGTCACCGATTCGATGCGCGCGGTGGACTGCCCCGACGGCGAATACTGGTTCGGTCCCACCGGCACGGGCGAGTTGATCCGGCGGAAGGGGAACCTCGGCGTGACGCTCGACGGCGCTGGCCTCGCTTCCGGGGTGATGGGCATGGATCATTGCGTACGGACGATGCTCGCCGCGACCGGGGCACCGTTGCCGGACATCTTCCGCACGGCGACGCTGACCCCCGCGACGATCTTGGGCCGAGAAGCGGACATCGGCAGTTTGGCCGTCGGCAAACGGGCCGACTTCGTCGTCTGGAACGCCGACCTGACTGTGCGCGACGTTTACCTCGACGGCGAAAGGATCGCACCGTGATCGACTTCGACGAAGCCGTGCGGTTGCACCTCGCGGGCCGCTGGGACGAAGCGGAAGCGGCCTATCGGGCGATCTTAGTGGTGAACCCGGAGCGGGCGGCGACTCACCAGAATCTCGCCCGGTTGCTCTTGGAGAACGGGCGATTCCCCGAAGCGATGGACGCGCTCGAAGCCGCGCTCGCACTGGAACCGAAATCGGTGGAACTGGCCCTGCTCAGCGGCCGCGTCTGGATCGAACTCGGGGACTTCTCCGAAGCGGCCGGCTGGTTCCAGCGCGTCCTGCGCTTGGAACCGGACAATGCCGACACCCGCTGTCAACTCGGTGTCATCGCGCTGGAAATCGGCGATCCGGAAACGGGCGAGTGGCACTTTCGCGAGTTGCTGATAGCGGAGCCGGAGCACGTCGGTGCCCGGCACGGTCTCGCCCGCGCGCTGCTCGATCAAGGCGATGCGTCGGGGGCGGTGCGCGAACATCGGGAGGCCATCCGTCTGCAACCGCAGCTGCCGGCGTTGCATTCGTCGCTGGGGCAGACGCTGGCGAACTCGGGCGATCTCGACGGGGCGGCCGAAAGCTTCCGCGCCGCGCTGCGGTTGAATCCGAAGTTCGTCCCCGCCCTCGGCGGCTTGGCCACGACCCTGCGCGGGAAACTGCCGGACAACGAACTCGGACCGATGGAGCGTTTGCTCGAGGCCGCGTGGATGCCGCCGGAGAAAAGGGCAACGCTGCATTTCGGATTGGGTCAAGTCTACGATGGCCGGGGGGACTACCGGCGGGCCGCCGAGCACGCGGCGCTCGCCAACCGCGATCAGGCCCGCGTCCACGACGAGCGGGACCAAGCCTACGACCCGGCCCAGTACCGCAAGTACATCGACAACCTCATCGGACAGTTCACGCCGGAGTTCTTCGCCCGCACCCGCGGATTCGGTTCGGTCAGCCGCCGGCCCATCTTCATCGTCGGCATGCCGCGCTCGGGGACGACCCTCGTCGAACAGGTGCTCGCCAGCCACCCGGCCGTGTTCGGCGCCGGCGAGCGGCGCTTCGTCAACCTCGGCTTCTCGGCGCTCCCCGCGGCGACCGATTCGGCGAAATCGCCGGCCCACTGTCTGCCGGTTGTCACCGCGGAGATCGTACGGCGGATCGCCGCTTGGCACCTCGACCAACTGGACAAAGTCGACGCGCACCATTCCCGCGTCGCGGACAAAATGCCCGACAACTTCGCCCTGCTCGGCTGGATCGCCACGCTCTTTCCCCACGCGACGATTTTGCACTGCACCCGGGACGTGCGCGATGTCGCGGTGTCGTGCTGGGTCACGAATTTCAGCCAGATTCGCTGGGCGAACGATCTCGGGCACATCGCCGAACGCGTGAACGATTACCGGCGCATCATGGCGCACTACCGGGCGGTGCTCCCGGTGCCGGTGCTCGATGCCCCGTACGAAGCGATGGTGTCCGACTTGGAGGGGACGACCCGGCGGATGCTCGAGTTCGCACAATTGGATTGGGACGCGAACTGTTTGAACTTCCACAAGACCGAGCGGTTGGTGAAGACCGCGAGCGTGGCGCAAGTCCGTCGGCCGATCTATCGAAAAAGCGTCGCGCGTTGGAAGCGCTACGAGGGGGCACTGGCCCCATTTCTGGCGACGCTCGCCGATCCGCCCTGAGCGGGTTATTTCTTCTCCGCCTTCCCGGCCGTGTATTTCTTCAGATTCAAGATGCTGCGCTGCCCACCGATGGAGTACGTGAGTCGGACGATCCCGACCCCCTCGGCGAAGTAGAACTCCGTTTGCGTCTCGGTCCCCGCGATGGTACCGCTGCCGATGACTTTGACCGCTTTGTATTTGCCCGCCGGGACTTCGATTTCTTCCAAACCGTCGAGCTTGAATACGAAATCGACTTT
>JAYSYN010000292.1:0-9668 GCA_043727575.1 Fimbriiglobus sp. | reverse complement strand
CGACTTTCTCCGCTCCGCTCGGCTCGGATGAGTTCCGCCAGCCTCGGGTGAGCCGAGTCGCATTTTAACGCGTCCGGCTCCGACCCCAAAACATCGGTGTGACGCAGCACGAGGAGTCGCCACACATGCCGCGGCTTCTGTTCTCGGCCCTGCTCGGATCGATCCTCGGTTTCCCCCTGTTCGTTCTCGTGCGGCGCAATCTTTCGCTCCGGTCTTTCGAGCAAATCTGGACCGACCCGGAGCCGTTCGGTCGATTGCTGGCCAACACATTCGCACTCATGTTGCTGGTGGTGCTACTCGCGGTCCCACCCGGGGCGGCGTTCGCCTTCGCGCTGACGGCGCGCGGGGTGCGCGGTCGCCGTTGGCTCGGCACCGGGGTCCTCGCGAGCCTGTTCGTGCCATTGCCGGTTTGGGCGGTGAGCTGGCAAATTCTCTTCGGCGAACTGCTGCCACCGTTGGCGCTCGAACCGGGCGACGTCGCTTGGCGGCCTTGGAAACTCGGTATGTTGCCCGCCGCTTGGATCCACGCGGTCGCCGCAGTGCCGTGGGTTGCGGGCTTGGTTTGGCTCACCCTGCAAACGTCCGATCCGGCTCTCGACGAGGAAGCCCGGCAGACGGGCGGCCCGCGCGGGCATTTCCGCTGGGTGCTGCTCCCGCGATTGGTGCCGGCATTGGCGTTGGCCGCGGCGTGGGTGGCCCTGCAAGCGGGCACGGAGATCGCCGTCACCGACGCGATGATGGTGCGGACCTTCGCGGAGGAAGTTTACACGCAGATGGTCATCCGCAGTTCCGGGTTGGGCGGGGCCATCGCGGCGACCGCGCCCGTCTGGCTGGGTACGGTCTTTATGCTCGGGATCCTCGCGCGGCTGGGGCTTCGGCGCTTCGGCCATTCGATCCAAACGCTGCGCCTCGGCACTGTTGACCGGGGTAGAGCGACTCTCCGCGCGACCCTGCTCGCGTGGGTCCCGTTCGCGCTCTATCTCGGCTTGCCGGTCGGGGCGCTCGTCTGGAAAGCGGCCGGGGGCGGGGTGTTGCCGGCGCCGTCGAGCGCAGAATTCGGTCTCCGCCTCGAGAAAGTCATCCGCACCGAGTGGCCGACACTCTTGGATAGTTTGGCCGCGGCGGCGCTCGCGGGAGTCTTCACCGCCGGTCTCGCCTGGATCGCGTGCGCCTCGGGCTTCGGTGCCCCGCGTTACCGCATCGGTTTACTGCTCGCCTGCTTGGTACTCGTCGCACTGCCGGGACCGATCCTCGGATTCGCGTTGAAGCAAGCGACGGTCGAACTCGTCTCCGTCGAACAATCGGTCTTGCGCTCGCTCGATCTCCGACCGGACTTTCCCCCGCTCCGGTCGCTGCTGTACGACCAACCCTCCCCGCTCCCGGGCATTTGGGTCGCGGCGCTGCGGTTCTTCCCACTGGCCTGCGGAATGTTGGCCGTGGCCATGGGGCGCATCCCGAAATCGCTGCTCGAAGCCGCGGCCGTGGAACGGCGCGGCGCTTTCAGCCGTTGGCGCTGGGTGATCGCCCCCCTCACGGCCCGCGCATTCCTCATGACCGCGCTCGCCGTCGCGGCGCTCGCACTCGGCGAAGTGAGCGCGGGCAAACTCGCCCAGCCGCCGGCGCGAGGGGTGTTCATCCTGCGGCTCTTCGATCAAATGCACTACGGGGCCGAAAGCACCGTCGCGGGATTCTGCCTCTTGCAGTTGGTCGCCACGTGGGGGATACTATGCGTGCTCGTCGGGCTCAAACCGGAACGGACTCCGTGAACCTTCCCAATCAGGAAGACCGCTCACCCGGAGGCTCAGACATGCCGAGCATCGAGTACACAAGTTCGATCACGCCGTTCGGAGAAATGCTGCTGGCCGCGACGGACGAAGGGGTCGTCGCCATCGGTTTCGGCAACACCGAAATCGAACTGACGCAATGGTTGAGATCGGAATTCCCCGGCCACCACTTGGTGCGCGACGACGCCGGCTTGCAAGCGAGCTTGGCGGAAGCGCTCGAAACCCTCGACGGCGACGGCGGGACGTCGCTCCCGCTCGCGGCGCACGGCACCGAGTTTCAACGGCGCGTCTGGGACGCCCTGCGTCAAATCCCATTCGGCGCGACCCGGACGTATACGCAACTCGCAGCGATGATCGGCCGGCCGTATGCGGTGCGGGCCGTGGCGAGCGCCTGCGCCAACAACCCGATTTCATTGCTGGTGCCGTGCCACCGCGTCGTCGGGGCCGATGGCTCCCTGCGAGGGTACCGATGGGGTCTCGAGCGGAAGCGGCGACTGTTGGAACACGAACGGCAAATTGTCCTGTCCGGACGCCGCGCCGGGATGTGCCTCTCGGCGTGACCGGAGTTCGCGGAGTTCGACCGACCACGTCCGGAGTGATTCCGATGCGCCGATTCGGGTGGCTTTGGATCGTGTCGATGATCTCGTTCCCGCTCGCGATCCGCGCGGCGGAGAACGAGCGGGAAACGTGGGCGAAGAATCATCCGGTCTCGCTGAAATCGATAAGTCCGGACGAAACCGATTTCGACGATCTTGCCGCGTTCGGCAAAGCCGTGGGCGACGCCCAGATCGTCTTCCTCGGCGAACAGACCCACGGCGACGGGGCGACGTTCCTCGCCAAGACGCGGCTCATCAAATACCTGCACGAAGAAAAAGGGTTCGACGTCCTCGCTTTTGAAAGCGGCCGCATCGACTGCGAGAAATCGTGGGCCGCGTTCCGGAAGGCCGAGAACACGCCGCTCGAGAACTTCGAGGTCGGCGTCTTCCCCATCTGGGCCAAGAGCGAACAGGTCCAACCGCTGATCCGCTACCTCGTCAAGCGGGCCAAGACCAAGAAACCCCTCGAACTCTGCGGCTTCGATTGCCAAATCACCGGCACCGGCCTGCGCAGCGAACTTTCCGGGGATGTCGCCCGGATGCTCGGCCGCTTGCCGGCGAATTCGTTCACCGATCGGGAACAGAAGGAAATCTGCACCGCTTTCGACAAACTCGCCGAGGGAGCCCGCCCGTCCAGCCCGGAGGAACTCGAAGTCATCGGAAAATTCCGAGAGAAGGTGCTGGCGTTGAAAGCCGGGGGCGCTTTCCCCGCCGAGGAACAGGCGACGTGGAAAGTCTGGTTCGAAAACTTGCGGGCCGGGGTCGAGGTGAAGCAGGCCGACAAAACGAAAAGCGGCTCGCTCCGCGATGCTCACATGGCGAAGAATTTCGTCGAACTCGCGACGGGAAAGTACGCGAAGCGCAAAATCATCGTCTGGGCCGCGTCGTACCACACGATGCGCAACCCGACTGTGATCGACACGCTGGTACCGAAGCCGGGCGGCGGCGTGAAACGCGAGCCGACCTATTTGACGAGCACCGTGATGGGGGAGGAAGTCTCGAAGAAACTCGGCAAGGAAATCTACTCGGTGGCTTTCCTCGCCGCGGAGGGGGAATGGAAGCTGATGCAATCGAAAGAGGCGACGCCGGTGCCGACCCCGCGCAAGGGCTCGATCGACGAGATGCTGAGCAAAGCCGGGTACAAATACGCTTTTGTCGATTTGAAAGGTTTGCCGAAGGACCACTGGCTGCGGACCACGCGGATCGTCGCCCGGCCATTCGGCTACGCCGATACCGAAGCCCTCTGGCCCGAGGTTTTCGACGGATTTCTCTTCACAAATACGATGACCCCGAGCGAGCAGGTCGAACTGATGAAAATCGACGATTGAACCCCTGGCGGCAAGTTTGAGTCCAGCGTTTGGGCCTTGAGTCCAGCGTTTTGGTCTTGAGTCCAGCGTTTTGGCGCTGAGTCTACGCGAGGGTGTGCGACTTCTCGCCGGACTCAAGACTCGCGCCGAGTTGGGTGAGTCGGTACAAACGAACCATCTCCGTCACTTGTGCGTATTGATTGCAATCGACCGAACCGCCATCGACCGAGATCGACTATGTTTTCGTGGCTGACGAACCCCAACTTGCTCGCGGGCGGGATGATCTTGGCCGCGATCCAAGTGATCGCTGCGCTGCCATGGCTCTTCGCCCTCGATCCCAAAGGGTTCCGCGACACCCTGCGCGATCCGAAAAGCATGGGTTTGTTCATCCTCGGGGTCTTGGCCATCGGGGTCGGGTTCGCCGCATTCCTCGGTTTTCGCGGCGATTCCAGTCACCTCGGTATCTACGGCCGGGTTTACGGCGGGTTCCTCTACCAACAACTGCTGATCGATCTGTTTATCTACGCCCCGTATTTCTTGACCTTGCTTTTCCCCAAAGCCGGGGCCGTGGCCCTCGCGGCTTACCGCGAAGGCTGGCGGCAACCGCTGTTTTGGATGATCTACGCCTTCGGCAACGCCGCGACTTGGGTCGCCGTCGTGTTGCCGTACTTCACCTTCGGCGACGATTTCAAGATGTTCAAGCAGATCGGCTTCGACATCATCATGCTCTGCGGGCTGCTGTTCGGCACGCTCGCGTCCAGCATCTCGATCGCGGAAGAAATCGAAGGGCGCACCGCGATCACCGTGATGAGCAAGCCGATCAGCCGGCGGTCGTTCCTCATCGGCAAGTTCATCGGCATCTTGATGGCGTGCGCCGCCCTCTGCTTGCTGCTGTCGGTGAATCTGACCGCGGCTCTGGAAGTCGCCCCGTCGTTCGACCCGATCAACGAAGACCGCGCCTACGACCCGATGCCCGAGCAGGCGAAAGCGGAGTTCAAGCCCCACGTGGCGTCGATCCTGCCCAAAGGGGCCGCGACGAGCTTCGGCCTCGGGGCGGGGGACTGGTTGGCCGAGTCGTTCGCCCACCTGTTGGGCATCGGCCTGATCTTCGGCCAAGTGATGATTTTGGTCGCGATCGCCACCGCGCTCGCCACGCGGTTGCCGTTCGTGGTGAATCTGGTCGTCGTCCTTTGCGTTTACTTCTTCGGGCACTTGGCGCCCGTGGTCGTCCGCGTGACGGAGAACTCGCCGAATGCCGGGCAAACCTCGTCCCGGTTGATCCGCTTTTTGGCCCAGACCTTCGACACACTCCTGCCGGCCCTCGAGTTCTTCAAGATGAGCCCGGCCATCGTCCGGGACACTCCGCTCGACCTGTGGGCGTTCGCCGGGTACGTCGGCACCGTGACCGGCTATGCCCTCGTTTACACCACGATCTTCCTTTTGATCGGCCTGTTGCTGTTCGAAGATCGCGACTTGGCCTGATTGTGACGCCTGGGCGACCGGGGCTTTCCGCGCCGCGGTCGATTAGCTTGGGACGGGGTCGCCGGAGGGTGATAGCCTAAAGGTGGAAGCGGGGCCCGATCGCGGCCCCACTCCGGCTCAAATCGGTGGGTGGCCCGTGAGTGCGTCTTCCTTCGGTCTCGCCAAAGCCTATTTGAACGCCCGTCCGCTCTCGAAATGGGGCGCGATCCTCGCTTCGGTCGCCGCGACCGGTGCCCTGCTGTTGCTGATTCCCTTCGTCTACCTGTTCGTCGATCTCCTCGTCTACCAGGGCCACGTGGGCCCGCAGACCGACCTCGCTCCGGTGCAGGAACGCTATCAATCGCATTGGCGGGCGATTTCCCACGACGAATTCGCGGGCTTGCAAGCGACGGCCGCGCGGAACTCCGGCCGATGGACCGGCGACCTCATGGCTTGGGTCGCGTGGCACATGCCTTGGACGGCCCACCCCGAACGCTATTTGCTCGGTTTGTTCGCAGCCGCGTTTTTCCTCGTCGGACTCCGCGGCTTCTTCTTGAACACCGCCGCCCACTTCGCGTGCATCGCCTCGGTCGATGCCGTCACCAAGTTGCGGCGAAATATCTACGCCCACAGTTACCGATTGGGCGTCGTCGCGATTCGCCCGGACGCGCAATCGGAAGCGGGCGACCTCCTGGCCCGGCGGGTCGAACAAATCCTCGACGGATTCATGGCCGCGCTGACCGCGCAAATCCGCTCGCCGCTCTTGGCTCTGGCTTGCCTCGGGGTCGTACTCCTCGTGAACGTCTGGGTCGGTTTGGCCGGGTTGTTCCTCATCGCCGCGACTTGGATGATCGCGGGCCAAACCGCGGCGTACTTCCGCCGCGATGCCCGGGTCGCGAATCGCAAGACCGAGTCCCGGTTGGCGGTCCTCCGCGAAAATCTCGGCTTGATGCAACTCGTGAAAAGTTACCTCACCGAGCGCTTCAGCCAAGCCCGCGTCGAACGGCAGCTGTCCGATCTGTCCAAAGCGACCCGCCGCCGACTCCGGGGCGATACCATCTCCCGGCCGACGCTTTACACCGTCGCCGCGCTCGCCGGGTTGATCGTCGCCTTCGTCGCGGCCCGCGCCGTCCTCGGCGGCGATCTTTCCTTCGCCGGTTTGATCGTGCAGGCCTGTTCCTTCACCGCTCTCGTCTTCGCGGTGAACCGTTCCGTCTCGGCGTGGGTGCGGATCCACCGCGCCAAGGAAGCCTCGGCCGACGTATTTGAATATTTGGACCGGCGCGGCGATACCTCGCAGCCCATCGACGCCGAGTTCCTCCAGCCGATGCAGAAGTCCCTCGACTTGGTTTCGCTCAGTTACCGCGAGCCGGGCAGCGGCCGGATGGTGCTCGAAGGGTTGTCGTTCTCGGTGTCGATGGGGACCCGGGCCGCGATCATTTGCCCCGACCCGGACGAAGCCCTGACGCTCGCGTACTTGTTGACGCGTTTCCTCGAACCGACGGCGGGGGAAATCCGCATCGACGGGAAGAATCTGCGTTGGGTCACGTTCGATTCGCTGCGGACACAGATCGTGATGGTCCTCGCCGACCTCACCACCTTCAGCGATACCGTCGGGAACAACATCGGCTGCGGCGACCCGAGCTTCACGCGGCCGCAGATCATCGAGGCGGCGAAAACGGCCCACGCCCATCAATTCATCCAGCGGTTGCCCTACGGGTACGAGACGCCACTCGGCGACGGAGGGCAAGATCTCCGCCCCGGCGAACGCTTCCGCATCGCGTTGGCCCGCGCCATCCTGCGCGATCCGTCGATCTTGGTGATCGAAGAACCGGCCGAGCCGTTCGACCCGGACAGCGCGACGCTGATCGATGACGCCATGACTCGCCTGCAACCGGGCCGAACCCTAATCTTTTTGGCGAAACGCTCGACGACCATCCGAGCCGCCGACAGCGTGTTCGTCGTGCAAAACGGTAAGCTCCACGCGGCCGGTAACCCGGAAGAACTGGTCAGCGGCAGTCAGGTCTACCGGGCCTTCCCGGGGGCGAAGTAGCCGCGGTTGACCCACGGCGTCGCCGAGTTAAAATAGATTATTGTTGAGTAGGGAAGCGAGAAGCGAACCGGAGCCCGCCATGGCCTTACACCTCTCCGCTTACCGAATGCGCTCCGCGGAGCAACGCGTCGATTTTTTCGAAAAGGACTTGCGAGAACACCGCATTGTCATGGCGTGCGCCGATCTCGAATGCGCTTTGAACGACCTCAATGTCCTCCTCGCCGAACTCCTTTTGCTCGATAGTCATCTGCAAGACGAGTACTTCGACGGCAAAGAATTCGACGAAGTCTTGAGTGATCGCTTCGTGGTTTTGTTTGCCCGTTGGTTGTTCGTTGCCGAAATAATGATCGGCCAAGCCGACGGTTTTGAAAAGCAACAGCACACCGTGCTCGGCGCCGACGCGACGCGACTCGCGATCCGCGAAGTGAAATGCGGCTTGGCGTTTTCCGATGCCACTGGCGATGCCATAGCCGAAGTCCGTGATCGCGGAATCGAAGAACATCGCCGCGGAGAGACCGTGCCGATGCCGGCCGCGTTATGATCGAAGGAGTGATCTATCCCGAGCGCAGTCGCTGGACGACATCATTCGTTTTCCAAGTTGGTGAACTGCCGTTGCACGTGCAAAAACTGGTTGTGAAAGCCATCGGACTTTGGGAAGTCAATCCGAAACATAGGTCGCTTCGGCATCATCTCCTGAAAGATACCAAAAGAGGACGGCACGCGTCTGGCAGTTATTCGATCAGCTTGAACATGCAATACCGAGCCCTTTACGTGTTGGATGGTTCTGTCGCCGTGTGGTACTGGGTCGGCTCGCACGCAGACTACGATCGCTTGACAGGCGACGGATAAGCCATTTTCTCTATCTCCTCTTTGCAACAGGCAGTACCGCGACCCATCGACGTAGTCCGGTGGATATGGAGAAATTGCTAGACTAAGCCCATGAACCTACAGATCGAACTCCGCGAAGCGCTCGTGGCGGCGAACCTCGCCGGCGATTTCATTCGCGCCGAATACGACGCCTTCGTGCCGATCCCGGACGCGCCGGCGCACATCTGCACGCATGCCGATACCGGCGCCCAAGACATCATCTTGAAACACCTCCTCGCGGCGTTCCCCCGCGACGGTTTTTGCGCCGAGGAGAAAACGACCATCGAATCGGCGGCGGTCCGACCGGATCGCGTGTGGGTCATCGACCCGATCGACGGGACGCGCGGGTTCGCCATTAAAAACGGCGAGTTCTCGGTGATGATCGGGCTGACGATCAACAACCGGCCCGTCCTGGGCGTCGTGCTCGAACCGATTCAACGGCGCACGACCTACGCGACTTCCGGACTCGGGTGCTTCGTCATCCAAAACGGCAAAGATCCGGTTCGCTGCGCCGTCAGTAGCTGCGCGAGTTTGGATGCGGCCGTGCTGACGACGAGCCACCTGATGCCGGGCAAACCGCCGAAGCCGGTGATCCGCAAACTGCGGCCGGGGACGATCCACCAAACATTCTCGGCCGGGGTCAAGCTGGCCCTCGTGGCCCGTGGCGAGGTCGACTTGTACGTGAACGACTACCCGGAGTTCCACGACTGGGACATTTGCGCGGGGCACGTCCTCGTCGCGGAAGCGGGGGGGATCGTCACGGAGTTCGACGGCGGCGAAGTGCAGTACGGCCGCGTCGGGGCCAAACGTCGCGGTGGGATGGTCGCCACCAACGGTCTCTTGCAATCGGAGGTGCTGACCCTTCTCGGCGGGGTCATCGGATAATCGACGAATCGAGGCAGACGATCTTCGTCGAATCCCGCAGGTAGATCTTCCCGTTGACCACGGCGGGTTGCGCCCAGCAATCGGATCCCGCCAGCGCGTTGTCCATCCGACCGAGCAAATGAAAATCTTTCGGGTCGGTATTCATCAGTATCAACGACCCGCGTTCGGTCAGGGCGAGTAGCGAGTCGCCGACGAGCGCGACCGAACCTTTTCCCATGCGATTGCGCACTTCGTCGGGCGGCCAATCTTCGACGGCGGTGCCAGCCCGCAGATCGACGCAACGCAATTCGGCGTTGTCGAAGCCGAAGAGAAATCCGTCTTTGTGGACGCAGCTGGAGTGGTGGTTGCGCATCAATTTGTTCGGCCGGAAGTAAACGACTTTGGCCGCGTTTCCCTCGATGCGGAGCAAGGCGCAACCTTTGGAATAATTCGCGGAGACGAAGACGTAGTCGCCGACGACCACGGGCATGGCGATGTTGCCGTTGAGCTGGGTCTCGAACGGATGCCTCCAAAGCACCTCGCCGGTGTCCGGCCGGATGCCCAGTACCGTCTGGCCCGTGATGGCGACGATTTGCCGGACGCCGCCGAGTGTCGCCGCGATGGGGGAACTGTAGCCGCTAGAGCACTTTCATTTTCATTCTGGCGAGTAGCCCGAATTGGCGAAGTAGTTTTGCCTTTGCGTCAGGGTAAACCAGTCCAAGGACTCGCCGAAGGC
>JAYSYN010000291.1:0-9711 GCA_043727575.1 Fimbriiglobus sp. | reverse complement strand
GAGGATGCTTTATGTCTCGATCACACGTGCGAGAGCGGCGTGCGTCGTGAGTTTCGCAACTCATCGGATGATGCACGGACAAATGCTTTCACATTCGGCGTCGCGATTCGCTGCTCAACTCGGTGGATCTTTCGAGTACCGGAAGGATGGAATGTCGGATTTTGAAATCGGAGAAATTATGACGACTTGCAGCAATCTCTAATAGGAACTCCTTCGCCTCGCCTCCAACACCAGTTGGAAGCAGGCCCCGGTGCCGCCGTCGGCGGGGCGGTAGCTCAGGGTGCCGCCGAATAGCTCCGCCCATTGTTTCGCCAGCGATAGACCGAGCCCAGCCCCGCCGGTGTCGGTGCTGGAGCTGCCGCGGCGGAAAATCTGGAAGATCGAGCGTCGTTCGGCGGCGGGGATGCCGGGTCCGCGGTCTTCGACTTCGAAGGCGATCCGCCCGCCGGCGGTCGGTTTGATCCAGAGCCAGATACGCCGGTCGGTGGCCGACTTGGCGTATTTGCGTGCGTTGTCAATGAGGTTGCCGAGGACTTGCTCGAGCACGCGCGGGTCGATGAAGACTTCACCGCCGAGTGGGGCCATCGAATTCACGACGAGTTCGAACCCTTCGAACGCGAGGCGTTCGGCCCACGTCTGCGCGATTGTCTGACGGATCGATTCCACCGGCACCCACTTCGCCTGCGCCCGGGCCGAGCGTTTCTCGAGCTTGGCGAACGCGAGGACGTTCTCGACGAGTTGATTCAGCCGCAAGGCTTCGGACGAAATCGTCGCGAGGAACTCGGCCTTCTTGTCTTCGTCTCGCACGAGGCCGCTGTTGAGCAAGTCGAGATGGAGTTGCATCGCGGTCAGGGGCGTGCGGAGTTCGTGCGTGACGGCGGAAGCGAAGCGGATGCGGCGCTCGGACATCGCGACCACGGCCCGACCGCCGAACGAGACGGCCCCGATGGCGAGTAGCGCCGCGGCCCAGGCAATCACGAGACCCGTCCGCAGCGGCGACCACCCGTCGGTAACCGGCGCGGTGTCGGCGCCGGTATCGAGCCGGACGGGGAGTGCGGTCATGGTGCGCTCGTGGACCGGTTCCTCGGACGCCAACGCCGGGTGGAGTTCCGCGTCCGGGAAGACGTCGGCGATTTCGGTTTTGAGCGCCGCCGAAAGTTTCGGCCAATCGACGACGACGCCTTGGTAAATGACCCGCGTCCCGAGGTTCACCGACCGCAGCAAGAACAGGCGCTGGGCGCCGGAATCGTCGGCGATCCAGCGCGGTCGCATCGGCCCGATGTGGACCGCCACCGGCGCGACGATCGGACCCGGCTTTACATCGGAATAATCGTCCGTGTTCAAATCGCGCGGTGCGACGGCTTTCGCGCAGGCGAAATTGGCTTGCGAGAACCGCCTCGCGGCTTCGTCGCCGGCCGGTGCCGCTTTGTCGATGCGGCCTCCGCCCGGCTTGGGAGCACCCGGCGCGACCGGCGTCGCTACGGCCAGTTTGTCTTCGGCCATCTTCTTCCCGTCCGACTTCGGAACCGGGTTCTTGTACGCCTCGCCCTTGGCCCGATCGCGGATCGACTTCGTCAAATTCTCGATCCATTGCTGCGTCTGCTGCTCCGCGCCGGGGTTGGAATTGGCGAACGGCTCCTTCCCACCTTGGCTTTCGTTCAGGTTCCGTCCGCCCGGCGCGATGTCGTATCCTCCCCGGGAATTGGAGGCGTTGTTCACCGCTTGTTTGCGGGCCATCGCGTCGCGGTCGATTTCCCCCGGCGACAATTCCCGGGGCTTGGGGGCGATTTGTACCACCGGTTCGAGGGCCAATGGTGAAATCTGTTGATCGGCCGGGAGGCCCGGAATTTTCTTCTCGGTCTCGGAGCGTTTCGTCTGGTCGGCCGCATTTTTTCGAGCGTCTCGGTTTTCGTCGAGTTCGCAATAGAGCGCCTGGCGGGCCGATCCGCCCAATTCGGCACGGAAACGCTCGAGGTGTTCTTTGGCCGCTTCGGAAACGAGCCACGATTCGCCGCTGTCGCGCATCGCACTGACGGGGGCCATGTCGATGCACGGTGCCGGTTTCTCGGTCGACGGTTCATCCGCCAGGGGCACGGGGACGATGTACGCTTCGTCGATGGGCAGGATCCGATCTTGCTCGGCCAGTTTTTTCAACATCACCGGCGTCGGGAAGGCGGTCCGCAGGTCGTCGAGCAACCGGGCTCGTTCCGGCGTGACGTTCGCCAAGCTCAGCTCCAACGGGCCCGTCTTGAGCCGGTGGGCGAGTTCGGCCGGGATGACTTGCGGCGATTGCCAGCCCCGGTTCGGGTCGATTTGCACGTGCAGAATCGCCCAATCGCGGAGGTCGGACCCGAGCAGCGGCGATGGCACCCGGCCGGGATCGACCGCGGGGGAACCGGAGTCGTCGATCACGATGGACGACGGCGCGTGCAGCGCGGTGTAGTGGGAATAAGGCCGATTGTTCTCGAGGCCCAGCGGCGCCAGCATGTGGCTGTCGAGCCGCCAGAGGGCGAGTCGCTCCCGGTTGGCGGCTTGGGCTTGCGCCGCCGAACGCCGTTGGGATTCCTCGACGCGCAGCGACGCGACCGACACCCAGCCCAAGCCGCCGACGACGAGGATCGCCAGCGAAATCAGGCCGCAAACCGCGCAGCGTGGTGAGCCGAGGATGCGCCGCGTCATGGGGTGCCCTTGTCGTAGGTCAAGCCGGGGCCGGCCATGTAGCCGTGCGAGCGGACCGTCACGATGGCTTCGGCGTTGTCGTCGCCGGCCGGATCTTTCAATTTTGCTCGCAAGCGGGCGATGTGCATATCGACGGCCCGCGTTTCGAGCCCGGCCGTGCCGATGCCCCAGACGCGGCCGAGCATTTCCTCGCGGGAGACGGCCCGCTCACGGTTCGACACCAAGTATTTGAGCAGCGCCGCCTCCGTCTCCGATAGATCGGCCCGTTCGTCGGCGCTCCAGCGGATCTCGCGGCGGCGAAGGTCGATCTTCGCGCGGCCGCAACGCACCAACTGTACTTCCTCCGCGGCTTTCATTGTCCTCCGCAGCACCGCTTCGACTCGGGCCAAAAGTTCGCTCACGGAGAACGGTTTGACGACGTAATCGTCGGCCCCCATTTTCAAGCCGCGGACCCGGTCGGTCTCGCTGCCGCGGGCGGTCAGCAAGATCACCGGCCGGGTCGGGCAGACGCGCCGGAGTTCGGCGAGTACTTCGAAGCCGTCTTTTTTGGGGAGCATGATGTCGAGCAGGACGAGGTCGACCGCGCCGGAGGTCGCTTCGCGGAGGCCGGTCAGTCCGTCGGCCGCTTCGGAGACATCGTACCCGGAGAGCCGGAGGGCTTCGGTCAGGCCGCGCCGGATGGCGGGTTCGTCTTCGACGACGACGATGCGGGCTTTGTGCATGGGCAACCCTCCGGTGATCGAAGCTTCAATCGTAACGACGATACCGGAGGGGGCGGGGATTCTGGATTCGGAGTCGTCATGTTAGCCGACGCGTCGGGTTTACAACACAATCACTTCGATAGGAACGAACCGATGGTGACGTTCTTGTCGAGTTCCATCTTGAATTCGTAGTCGATGGTCAGCGATTTCTCGCCGTTCTGCTTCGGTTCGACCTTCACGTCCCAACGGAGGAGGTTCTTGTTCTTTTCATCGCGGACGTACAGCGGGTCTTCGCTCAGTTTCGTCGCCCCCATCGTGAAGGAGGTACCGATGGTGCCGACGGCTTCGGCGTGCGGCATGCGATCCCAGACTTGCACGTCGACCGCGTTCGTCTTGTAGCTGCTGAGCAGAATCTTGTACTTGAAGGTCAGCACTTGATTCCCGCCTTGGGTCGTCCGAGTTTTGTCGATCAACTTGCGGGTCACTTGCAGTTGCGGGTCGACGCCGAAACCGACGGTGAAGGGTTTGCCCACGGCGACCAACGGGAGCTTCGTGCTGCCGACGAAGTCGCTGTCGAGGTACATCGAGGCTTCGCCCGGCAGCAGGATCGTGTCGGTCGTGTTCGTCAGATCGGCGAGGCGGTAGACATGGCTCGTGAGCACCGGCACGGCTTTGCAGTAGAACTTTGGCGCCAGTTCAAGCTTGGCGATCTCGAGCGTTTGGTCGTCGCTGCGGCTCGGCAGTGTGAGCTTGTTCTTCAAACGGTAAGTGACGCTCGGGCCGTCGCCGAGAAGGTTCTCGTTGAGGCCGCCGGACTTGGTCAATTCTTCTTTGCTGACGAGCAAGTCGCGGAACTGTTCGAGCGCGGCGGCGGCATTTTGCTGCTGCGCGGCGAAGTCGGCTTTCTTCTCGTTGTAACTCTGCGCCGATTCCGAACGGAGCATCTTGGATCGATCTTCCAAATCTTTCAGTGCCCCCGCCGGGGCCGGACCGGCACCGGGCCCCATCGGCAGCCCCGGCTGACCGGGGGTGCCGACGGCCACTTCCATCGCCCGGAGATCGGGCGGCGCCGCGTTGAGGAGCGGTTGCGCGGTGGACAAGATCAAGTTGACGCCGGGCCACTCTTCGCCGGTCTGTTGGGTCACGCTGGCCAAATATTCGACGACGACCGGATCGGCGGCTTTGGTGGCGGCCCGCAGTTTGTACTGCGGCTTCCACGTCGCGCTGCTCACGAGGTAGTTCAGCTTGATGGTCGAGACGCCGGCTTTCTTATCGACCACGATGACGGCGTCGCGCTCGGTGCGACTGACGCCGCCCGATTTCTCGGCCAGTTGGCGCGTCAAGAACGCGATGCGCTCTTTGTCGGCGTCGATGGTCTGCTTCAGTTTGACTTCGTCTTTGATGAGCTTGGCCCGGCTATCGCGGATGTGGTTCGCCAGCAGGATGGTCTTCTCGCTGTCGAGCAGGCCTTTCTCGGTCAGCGTCGCCAGCGTCGCGGCGGTGAAGGCTTCGAGCTTGGCGTTGAAAGCCATGTTCAGGACGACGCCTTTCATGTCGGCTTCGAGTTCGGCCAAGGTTTTCTGGAGGGTCTTGATCTCGGCTTCGAGTTTCCGCACTTCTTCGCGGTTGTCCTCGGCGATGGCCCGCGTTCGGTACCGCGCGCTGAGTACGCGGACGGCGTCGGAGGCTTCGGCGTAGAGCGAGCTCTGCATCGTGGCGCTCGGCAGCGGGGACACGACGACTTCGATCTGCCCGGCGGCCTCCGGCAGCGTCACCTCGCGGGTCACGAGCGCCGTGTTTTGGTACACGGTCACCGTGGTGATTTTGCTCGGGGCCGCTTTGATGCCGTCGTCGGCGGCGCGGGCGCCGGCGGCGAGCCCGAAGGCGAAGAGGAATACGGGGAATTTGCGTCGCATTTCGTGACCTTGTGTGGAGAGTTAACCGCGAGACGTAGTCGAACGCGGCGGGGAGAGTCGACTACTTTTTCTCGGGCGGTGCTTCCAAACCCTTGGCTTTGGCTTGTTCGCGGATCGTGCCGCGGAGTGCATCGTCGAGGGCTTTCTCGCCGGGGGCCAGCGGCAGTTTCTTGATCGCTTCTTCGATGTGCTTGCTGCGCTTCACCGACAGCTCGCCGATCTTCTTCTGAATTTCGGCCCGCTCCTCGGCCTTTTTCTTCAAGAACGGCAGGCGGTCTTCGGCTTTGAGTTTCTTCAGTTCGTCGCAAAGGTCTTCTTCCTTGACGCTCTTCAAATCGAACTTCGGATCGTCCTTCATTTTGTCGATGAGATCCCACGAGCCGTTGCGGTAGAGGTCGCCTGCCTTCGATGCGGCCCGACCCGCGGCGGCACCGGGTGCGGCGGCGACGGCATTCATATCTTGGATCGCTTGGTTCTCGAATTTCTTCTTCCCCTCGTCGCCGTAGGCGACGTAGGTCGTGTTCAATTGTCCGCTGAGTTCGGCGAGCTGTTTATCGAACGGCGTGGCCACGACCCCCGACTTCCGGGCTTTCTCTTGGTCGATGCTCGTGTACTTGCCTTGGCATTGAATCGCGAAGTCTTTCCAACCGGCCGACTCGCCGTTGCCGTCCGCACCGCAATAAATCGTGTTGATGAACACGCCTTTCTCTTTGGCCATTTTGGCGACGTCGGACAGATTTACGTCTTTGTCTTGATCGACCGGTTCGTTGCCGCAGACGAAGACGAGCTTTAAGGCGTTCTTGCTCTCGGCCCATTTCTGCTGGGTGAGGGCGTCTTTGGTGACGCGGGCGACGAGTTCGGTGCCGCCGCCGGTCTTGAGGGCCGTGAGCTTGCCGTAAACTTCGTCGAGGTCGGTCGTGAGGTCGAGATCCTTGCGGACCCAACCTTCCTTCGGCGCGTAATTGTTGTGACCGTAGCTGTACAAGCCGACGCGGAGTTCCGGGGTCGGCTTCATCTTGGCGAGTTCGTTCACCACGTCCCAGAGCTTCAGTTTCGCGGAGTCGATCAGGCCGTCCATGCTGTTGGAAACATCGAGGCAGAGGACCAGATCGACCTTCGGCGACTCGGCGGGCACCGGGGCCGCGGTGGCCCGCGGCGTCGTCCCCGCGAAGGCGGCGACCGCGGTCGCCAAGATGAACAAGATGCGGGACATGGCGAAACCCTCGGAAGGTATGACCCGGAGCAACCCCGCCTCGGGTACGGGGATTCTACCGCCTCCGCGGGATGGGGGTGTAACACCTCGGTAACGTTGGCTGTGGCGGCAAGTTTCCAACCTGCCGCCACATTGAGGCGAGGCGACCCGGTTCCCTCCCCCGACGTCCCCATCGTTTCGCCCGGCGGCAAGTTGGAAACTTGCCGCCACGGGCTACGCAGTCTGCGCCGGATCGCCCGATTGTGCCCGATGCGGTGGGAGTTCGGGTTTTGACCAAAGTCCGGCGGGTCCGGTGGTCGATGAGACATCCGACGCGATTCAGCGTGACATTCCGAGAGTTCGCGGCATCCGGCCCACGCCCTACGACGGGCGGCCCAATGTCCGCCGGGGGGAAACCATGAAGCGTACAGCGACCGCATTCATGTTGGTGGCCGGGGCGGCGGGGATCGGCGGATGCGCCTCCCCGGACGCGGGCAAAAAGAATCAGCAGGCGATGAAGCCCACCCCGACCCGGGCGATCCCCGGCGTCGTGGGTGCGACCGGCGAACCGGTCGCGGCCGTCCGCGGCGGCACCGCCCGCCCGATGAGCAGCAACATGCTCGGCGGCGAAGTCCGCCAGGCCGGTTTCAACAACGGCGAGAGCAAATACCCGCCCGAAGTGTACGGGCCGATGCAGAACCTCGCGGGCACCCTCCGGGGCAACGGCGGCATCTTGCCCCCGTCGGGCCAGGGCGTCCCCGGCGCCGTCGCGGGCGTCGGTTTCGGCGGCCCGATGGGCCCCGGCATGGGCATGTACACCGGCATGCGGACGAGCATCCGCTTCGTCAGCCCGGCCGGCATGAAGATCGCCTTCATGGACGTGAACAAGGGATTCAGCGAAGCCGGCCGCGAAGCCCCGGTCCGCTACAACTTCCCGCAGAGCAACATCTACAAAGTCCGCCTCTCGGGTATCCCGGCCCTGCCGGCGACCAAGAACTACTACCCGTCGATCGAGATCTACCCGACGACGCCGAAGACGGTGACGTATCTCTCGCACTGCGCCGTGCCCGTCGGTTTCACCAACGAAGATTTCGAATCGGTGAACGCCGGGAATCTCGTAGTCAAGGTTATCTACCTGCCCGATCCGCAGTTCCAAGACTTGGCCGCCGCGGAAGAAATCGTCTCGACGCGGCTCGAAGCCGGCGTCGACCCGATCGCCGAAGCGAACCGCCGCGGGACGATCCTCGCCGTGATCCGCCTCGGGAACATCGACCTCGAAGACCCGACGACCCCGGCCATGGACGCGCCCCCCGGTATCGGTCTGCCCGGCCCGAAGATGGTGCCGCCTGCATTGAAACCGCTGCCGATGCTGCCGATGTCGCCGAAGGCCGACGCCCCGATGAACCTCCCGAGCATCGGGACGTCGTCGAAGACGCCCGACAGCCTGCCGAAGCTGACCGTGCCGACGCTGACCAAGTAACGCCGTGAGCCCGGGTCTGGGGTTCGGGTTCCGGATGATCTTCCGATACTCCGACCCCGGATCTTCGTTTTTGAATCGCGACTCAACCGCCGGAAGAACGCCATGAATCCGACACTCGGCCTGCTCCTCCCGATGCTGTTCGGCCAGCCCGCGATGCCGTGCGGGCCCGGCGCCGGCCCCGGCTGCGCCCCGATGTACCTCCAACAGCGGATGATGGTGCCGCCGCAACAAATCTGCCCGCCGAGCGGCCCGCCCGCCCCCGTGCTGGCGATGAAGGCGATCTTGCCCGAAGGTACAACGATTTCAGCCCTGCCGGGGTTGCCCGGGTCCAAGTCGTACGCCAGCGGCTCCGTTTTCGGATTCCGCCCGGGCTTCGTCTACAAGCTGAAGATCGACAACATTCCCGGCCACCCGAAAGACGCCCTCTACCCCAGCCTCGAAGTGCGCGGCAGCATCGTCCCCCGACCGGGGATGCGCTACATGGAATACACCGCCCCGATCCACTTCTCGAAGGCCGACCTCGAGCGCGCCCTCAACGGCGGCGTGATCACAAAAGTCATCTACCTCGAAGATCCGCTGAAAGCGATCCCGACCGAATCGAAGCCCGATCTGCCGATCGAAGTCGAGACCCTGAGCGAGTCCGATGCGATCGACGAAGCCATGTCGAACGGCCGGATTATCGCGATTCTTCGCCTCGGCGACCGCGTGCCCGACGCCCGCGAACTCGCGCTGTTCAGCCAAGCGGGAACCGTGTTGCTGCCGGGCGAACAAAGACTCGGGACGCCGGCCGTGCCCCCGATGATCCCCTGTTCCGCCGTGCCGCTGTACGACCCGCTTCTGGGACCGAAGCCTTTGACGGAAGAGTGTTTCGTCAACGGCGGCGACGGCAAAGCGAAACTCGGCGTCGGCCCGAACGGCGCCGTCGGCGGTTTCGACCCGACCGACGTCGTCGCCGAATATACCTTCGGCAACAAGCGGAAGGTGACGACTTCCAACGTCGTTTGTATCTGCGTGCCGCGATTCGTGACGCGCCGCAGCGACGTCGTCCCGAGCGGCTTCCAAGCGGTGCAAGGGCCCGGCGGCGCCAATCAAGTCCTCGCTCGCAGCGTCTTCAGCCAACGCGCCGCGAGCGAAGCGTTCGCGTCCCGCGAGAAGACCTTGGCCCTCTCCGGCAAAGAGCGCCCGAGCGCCGCGGTCGCCCTCACCGTGCTCGGCGCCTTCGCTAGCCGGACGCGGTTGGAAGCGACCTACAGCATCAGCGGAGTCCGCGCCGTTGGCAGCATCGCCGAGCCGGACGAATTGTCGAACTTCCCCGGCGACCTCGCCGTGACGAAATCGGTCGACCCGATCGGCCCGTTCAAACTCGGCGACGAAATTACGATCACGCTCCGGTACGCCAACAATACCCGTTCGCCGATCACGGATCTGATCATTTCCGACAGTTTGAGCGCTCGGTTGGAATACGTCGTCGGCTCCGCCGCGGCCGACCGGCCTTCGAACGTCACGACCGCCGACAACGAAGCCGGTTCCGTCGCGATCCGCTTCGAAATCCTCGGCACCCTACAACCTGGCACCAAAGGGATCGTCGTGTTCGAAGCGAAGATCCGCTAGTGTCCTGAATCGTTAATTCGTTTACAAACGTCAGCGACCTTCCTGAGGATCGTATCGGCGGTGGCGGTCCAGCGGAAGGGCTTGGGATCTTTGTTGTGTTCCGCCAGGTAGTCTTCGATGGCGTTCTCCAGT
>JAYSYN010000290.1:0-3238 GCA_043727575.1 Fimbriiglobus sp. | reverse complement strand
GCCCGCTCGTGGAACTCCTAGCCCTCTGCGACACCCCGGAGTGGAACGACCTCTGGACCGCCGCCTAACGCCGTGGCAAAATCCGGAGGGATACCCTGTTGGAATGGCGGCTGGCTGTCGGATATTTCTTCCCGAGAGGGGGGCATCAGTCCCCCGTGATCGTCCACCGCAGCGGGTTCGTCGGCGCGCCCCGCGTCGTCGGTTCGATCAGACACTCCAGAGCCGCTTTCAAAGCCGGTTGCGTGGCCGACTGGGGTTTGCGGCCTCCGCCGCTCCGGCGCTGGCGATTCGCGGCCGGTGCCGCGGGGTCTTCGAGCTCCTTCAGCCCGTTGCGGATGGTACGATCCGACATCCCCGTCGCCGCCGCGACAGCCGCGATCCCGCCGCGTCCCAAGACCCGCGCTTCGACCGCCGCCCAGCGCCGCCGGGCGCGCTCGTCCAGATCAAGATCACGGGGATGCGTGGGAAACGCTCGCGGATTTGCTCGACGAGCGCTAGCCCGTCCAGGTTGGGCATTTGCATGTCGGTGACGACCAGCGTCGGCGCGGCGGCGGCGATCCGCTCGAGGGCAAGCGCGCCGTCGGCCGCGTAGGCGACGACCCAGCCCGATTTTTCGAGCACGCGCCCGGCCACGCGGCGGTCGATGGCGGAATCGTCGACGACGAGGATCGTCGGGGTTTGGCCCCGGGGGGCCGGTGTGTCGGTCAACATGGTAGAGTCCGGGTTCAGTGTGCGGCGAGTTCGGGGACGGCCGTGGCCAAGTCGGCGACGAGCCGATCGACTTCCGTTTCCAAGGCGCGGAACGCTTCGGGGGCGAGGGTGAGTTCCCCCTCGGTGCCGATCGATTCGAGCCGGCGGGCGGCGGAGGCCGCGAAGGTCCCGCCGACGTACCCGGCCGCGCCTTTCAATCCGTGGGCCGCGCGTTTCAAGGTGGCCGCGTCGCCCGCGGCGATCGCCCCGCGGATTTCGCCGAGCAACTTCGGGCCGTCGCTGCGGAAGAGTTCGGCCACTTCGGCGAAGAGTTCTTCGTCCCCGCCCAATCGCTCGAGCGCCTCGGCGCGGTCGAACGAGAGCGGGCCGCCCTCGCCGTCATCGGGAACAACGGCGTCGTCCGGGCCCGCTTGCGGTTCCAGGGTCTCCGCCCATTTCAACACGCGGAAGAGTTCCTCGCGCTGCACGGGTTTGGTGAGGTAGTCGTCCATGCCGCCGGCCAAGCAGCGGTCGCGGTCGCCGGCCATCGCGTGGGCGGTCATCGCCACGATCGGCGTGCGGTGCCCGGTGCCGGCTTCGTTCAAACGGATTTGCCGGGTCGCTTCGAACCCGTCCATCTCGGGCATCTGAACGTCCATCAGGATCAGGTCGAAGCGCTTCTGGGCGAGCGCGGCGAGCGCCTCCCCGCCGTGGTTGGCGACCGTCGTTTTGTGCCCGCACTTCTCGAGGAGCCGCACCGCGACGAGTTGATTCACGACGTTGTCCTCGGCCAGCAGGATGTCCAACTGCCGTTGCGGGGCCGCGTAGGCGGGCGCGCCGGAACCCGCCGTCGCCTTCCGCGGCGGGGCGCCGTCGGGCGACAGTTCGTTACCGAGCGCGATCGTGATGGCCTTCAACAACTCGGTGGCCTTGACGGGCTTGACCAAGTACGCGCACAAGCCGATGGCCCGGCAGCGCGCCGCGTCCCCTTGGCCGTCGGCCGAGGTGAGCATCATGATGGCGACGCCGGCCAAGAGGGGCTCGCGAGCGATTTGCTCGCCGACGGCGAAGCCGTCCATGTCTGGCATCATGGCGTCGAGCAAGATCAGCGGGTAGGGTTCGCCGGCGGCGGCGGCGCGCCGGAGTTCCGCCAAAGCGGCGATCCCCGAATCGACGCAGGTCGGCTTCGCGTCCCAGAGGCGGAGCGTATCGGCCAGCACGCGGCGGTTGGTGGCGTTGTCGTCGACGACGAGGACGCTGCAGCCGCGCAGTTTGGTCGGCGGTCGGCCGGACTGGCGGACGCCGGACACGCGGGCGAGTTCGAAGCAAGACTCGAATAGGAACTCGCTCCCTTGGCCCGGTTCGCTTTCGACCCAGATGCATCCGCCCATCATTTGGACGAGCCGCGTCGAGATCGTGAGGCCGAGGCCGGTGCCACCGTAGCGCCGGGTGGTCGAACCGTCGGCCTGGGTGAAGGCGTCGAAGATGCTCGCGCGCTTCGCCTTCGGGATGCCGATGCCGGTGTCGCGGACGGAGAAGCGGATGCCGACGCCCTCGGGGATTTCGATCCGCTTGGCCGTGACGACGACCTCGCCGCGGTCGGTGAATTTGATGGCGTTGCCGATGAGGTTGATCAGCACTTGGCGCAGCCGGCCGGAGTCGCCGACCAACCCGTCGGGGACGTCGGCGTCGATGTCGCACGCCAGTTCGAGCCCTTTGGTGTGGGCCTTTAGTGCGAACGATTTCAACGTGTCGCCCACCGAGTCGCGCAGGGCGAATGGGGCCGGGTCGAGGTCGAGCTTGCCGGCTTCGATTTTGGAGAAATCGAGGATGTCGTTGATGACCGTCAGCAGGGCATCGGCCGAGGACGCGACCAAATTCAACGAATCGCGTTGGTCTGGTTTCAGGTCGCTTTCCAGCACGAGCGCCGTCAACCCGAGGATGCCGTTCATCGGGGTGCGGATCTCGTGGCTCATATTCGCCAAGAATTCCCCCTTGGCCCGGCTCGCCGATTCGGCGTCTTCGCGGGCTTGCCGCAGCGCGGCTTCCGTCCGCTTGCGATCCGATATATCGCGGAAGTTCCAGATCCGGCCGAAGTACTCGCCGCTCCGGCTCAAAACCGCCGCGGAATACCGATCCAACACGCGGCCGTCGCGCATTTCGATCTCTTCTTTGGCCGACTCGTTGGGGTGCGAATACAAGTATCGCACGCGCTCCAGAAATTGCTCGGGGTACTTCGCCAGGCTCGTGGCATACCGGAGGGTCGCTTCGTCGTCGTTGCGCTCGAGGATCTCCCGGGGGACGTTCCACGTCTCGGTGAAGCGGCGGTTCTGGAGGACTTTGTTCCCCGCCCGATCGACCACCAGAATGCCGTCGATGCTCGATTCGACTTGCGCTTCGAGGAAGGCCGTCTTCGCCACGAGATCCGCCTCGGCCCGTTTCCGCTCGGTGATGTCCCAGACGATGTAAACGAAGCGCGGGTTGACGCCGGCGCACTTGGCGATGGGGGTCACCATCGCCAGTAGCCAAACGTCCCCGCGGGGCGTGC
>JAYSYN010000289.1:0-29266 GCA_043727575.1 Fimbriiglobus sp. | reverse complement strand
ATTCCGCAGAGAGTACCCCCACCCCTGTGCGGACGCTGCGGACGAACTGGAACCAAGTTTCGTGCCCGGCACATTCCATAAGTCAACGACATCATTCTCTTCGGAGAGTCCTACCGAATGGACGGGCGTTGGCTGCTGTTGGAAACCTCGGAACTCCCGCGGGTCGGGTTGGCCCTCGATGGAGTTATCGTGGCTTCGGTGGAACTGCCGAAGGGCCGGGAGCATAACCGCGCGCTCGTGCCGACGGTGCGGGGTCTGCTCGAACAATTGGAATGGAAGCCGGCGGAGTTGACGGGAATCGCCGTCGGCATCGGGCCGGGCAGCTATACGGGGTTGCGCATCGGGCTGATGTTGGCGAAGACCCTCGCCTACGCCGTGGGGTGCCGGGTCGTTGCGGTGCCGAGTTTCCACTGGCTCGCGGCTTCGGTCGAAGTCGCGGACGAAGTCGACGTGATCGCCGATGCGTTGAAACAGACGGTCTACGTTCAAAAATTCGGCCCCGCGAATGGCGTGGGCGTGCGGCGACCGCTCGATACCCTGCGCGCGGAAAAAGTGCTTGATTGGATTCGGACGATCCGACCCGACGCCGTCGTCGCGGGGCCGGGTTTGGAGTTGCATGCGGCGGTTCTTCCGGCCGGGGTCCGGATCGCCCCTACGGATACTACGGCGGTCTTCGCCTCGCTGATCGCCGTGGCACGGACGCTGCCGGAACTGACCCGCGCCGAACTCTTCTCCCTCGAACCGCTCTACGTGCGGGGGAGTTCGGCGGAGGAAAAAGCGAAGGACCTCGCGTCCGTGTAACGGTCACTTCCCGCCGGTCATCGGCATCGTCTTGGGCGGATCTTGGATGATCATCGGCGTGCCCCCACCGGGCGGAACGACGGTCGGCGCGTGCAACAACATGGAGTCGTGCGGGATGCCAGCGCCGGCGTAGTGCGGCTGGTAGCCGACCGGGGCCGCGGCGAGAGGCATGCCCGCCCCGCCGGTGGCGCAACCGACGCAACCCGATTCCGGGTGATGGCCACCGCCGTAACCGATGGGGGCGCTTTCGTAACCGCCGACCATCGGAGCCGGGGCCGCGAGCGGGGCGAGGATTGCCCGGCGACCGGGGAACAGCGAGCCGCCGCAGGGGGCGCAGACGCGCCGGTGCTGGCAACCGACCGAAGCGAGGGCGGCGGCGCCGAGAACGCCGAGAAGCAAGGTGCGACGGAGCATGAAATCCCCTCCCAATCCTGAGAGCGCAGCGGCGGAGGTAAATCCGCCGGAGCCGATCCATCAGTAAACGCGGGTTCCATCCCGGAGGCGACGCGGTTACCGCATCGACCGATGTAGTATGCGCGGGTTGAGGGGGTGTGCAACTCCGGGGGGACCGGAATCGTCCCGCAAAGCGCGGAAGCTGCAAGCGATCGCGGGGTCGCGGGACCTGTTCGACCTGCGGGATCTGTTCCGGTGCGCGAAGCTGTACGGCTAAATGTGTTCCCGCAATGCCGTCGAACTCAAATCGACGCGGAAATCGGCTTCGGTCAAGACTTCGAACAGGCCGCGGTCGGCGCCCCACGTCCGAAAGATACCCGCGGCGTCGACCCGCCCGCCGACGACGAACCGGCAGCCGCGATCCCGAATTGATTGCAGGCTCGCATCCCGCCGGGCCTCGCCGGAGTAATACTTGGCGTCGAGCAATCGGATCGCGGTGTCGAACCCGACGACGAAGAGAGCGCCCGGGAAGAGGGCCGACTTCTCCTCGAAGATCGCGGCGCGCGTCACCCACAGTGGGGCGTAGCCGCGGAATTGCTCGGCGCGGGTCAGTAGTAGCGCATCGGGCAATTCGGGTTTATCGACGTTCGTCCGGCTCAATTCAAAATGGACGGCCCGGCCGAATTTTTGTGCGACGACCGCGGCGAGTGCCCGATGCCCATCGTGCAGCGGATTGAACGAGCCGGGGAATATCGCCAACGGTTCCGATGGAACCGCGTGCGACACCGAACCGTCCGGCAGGTGCAGTCGAACTTCCCGCATGGCGTGTGGTGTACGCCGCCCGCGTCCGTAAAACAACGGTTCGTGAAATCGGTCGCGGGAAGGTGCGCCGTGCGGATTCTGTTTCTCGGAGACATCGTCGGCGCCCCCGGCGTCGCGGCGGTCAAAAAAATGCTGCCGGGAATCCGCGCGGCCGAGCGGCTCGATCTCGTCGTGGCCAACGCCGAGAACGCCACCAACGGCTCGGGGCTAAGCCCGAAGGACTACCGCCATCTCCGTGCCGCCGGGCTCGACGCGATCACCCTCGGCGACCACATTTACAAGAAACAGGAAATCGCCGAGGTCCTGGCGAACCCGCGCGAACCGATTTGCAAGCCCGCGAATTTCCCGCCGGAAGCGCCGGGCCGCGATCGTGTGGCACTCACCGTCAACGGCGTATCCGTGGCGGTTATCTCCCTCATGGGGCGGACGTTCATGCGGCCGGTCGATTGCCCATACAGCGCCGTCGACCGCGTGTTGAAGTCGCTCCCCGCCGGTCCGCGCGTGGTGCTCGTGGACATCCACGCCGAAGCGACGGCGGATAAATATCTGATGGCCCACCACCTAAAGGGACGCGTGACGGCCGTGCTCGGGACGCACACCCACGTGCCGACGGCGGACGAGCAAATTCTGGCGGGCGGCACCGCCTTCCAATGCGACGTCGGCATGTGCGGCCCCTACGACAGCATCCTGGGGCGACGCATCGACCGCGTCCTCGGCACCGCGATCACGTTCATGCCGAGCAGCTTCGACGTGGCCACCGGCGATGTGCGTTTGTCCGGGGCGATTGTCGATGTGGACGATGCGACCGGATTGGCGACGGCGATCCGGCGGATGCAGTGGAAGGATGAATAACCAACAGCTGTCTCTCGCAAAGCCGCCAAGTCGCGAAGAATGAGACAAAAAGAATTGTTCTGATCCCTGCTCCGCGCCTTTGCGGCTTCGCGTGAGACACGATTTGTCGAGTGTGACACCATGACCAACCTCACCGTCGACCTCGGTTCGCGTTCGTACCCCATCCGTATCGGATTGGGGATCGCGGGCGGTGTCGGCGCGTTCGCCCGGGAGGTGGCGCCGAAGTCCGAGTTGGCGCTGATCGTGACCGATGAAAATGTCGATCCGCACGCGGTGCCGTTGGCGGAGTCGATGAAGGCCGCGGGGTTCCGCACGTCGACGGTGATTCTGCAACCGGGCGAGGAAACGAAATCGCTGACGTGGGCCAACGAACTGTACGACGAACTCGCGGAGCAGAACGCCGACCGGCGGACGCTCGTCGTCGCCCTCGGCGGCGGGGTCATCGGCGATCTCGCGGGCTTCGCCGCGGCGACTTACAACCGCGGATTGCCCCTGTTCATGGTGCCGACGACGCTGCTTTCGATGGTCGATTCCAGCGTCGGCGGCAAGGTGGGCATCAACCACGAGCGCGGCAAGAACCTCATCGGCGCCTTCCACCAACCGACCGGGGTCGCCATCGACCTCGACTATTTGAAGACACTCCCGGACCGCGAATTCCGCAGCGGTTTGGCCGAGGTCGTGAAGTACGGCGTGATCCTCGACGGGGAGTTCTTCGAATATCTGGAACTCTCGAAAGCCGCGATTCTGGCCCGCGATCCGACGGCGCTCGAACACATCGTGGCGCGGTCGTGCGAACTCAAAGCCCGAGTGGTCGAACGGGACGAACGCGAAGAGACCGGCCTGCGGGCCAAATTGAACTACGGCCACACCTTCGCCCACGCCTTCGAGATCGTCGCCGGATATGGCACTTGGCTGCACGGCGAAGCGGTCTCCGCCGGGATGATCTGTGCCGGTCGATTGGCAAAAGACTTGGACCGCGTTGATTCACAATTCTGCGAGCGGCAATCGAAGCTGCTCGAAGCGTTCGGCTTGCCGATTCGCCCACTGCCCGAGTGGGACGCTGGGGAAATGATCGACGCGATGCGTCGGGACAAAAAGTCGGTCGCCGGCAAGTTGCGGTTCATCTTGCCGACGAAATTGGGCCACGTCGAACTGGTCGAGGGAATCGAGGAAGCTACGGTCCGGGCCGTCCTCAGCGCTTCGGCGGGATGATCGTCGGGACGGCATCGCCCAGAGGGATCTTCGGCACGTCCGGGATCGTCAGCGGCGGATCGACCTTCGGCACGGGCAACACAATCGTCGGTTCGGGCATCGGCATCGGGATCGGCGGGGCCGCGATGGTCGGCGTTGGCGGTTTCACTTCGACTTTCGGCTTCGCCAGCGGCGGTTCGGTCGTCGGTTGCACGGTCGGGTTCTTGCCCACCCCTTGCGTGATCGGCCGGAACGTCAGTTCGGCCGGGGCGCTCGGTGCGACCGGCACCGCCGGCTTGCGGACCGCGAACGGCGGCTCGCCGGTTTGATTCGGCACGCCCGCCGTCGAGTTGCTCGGGGTCTTGTAGCCGTTGAGGTGGTACTGCCAGAGCGCCGCCTTGGCCATGGCCCGCACGTTGGCGTCCGGGTCCGATTTCTCCGAAGCTTCCAACGCGACCCCGGCGGCCGGGTTGACGGCTTTGATCGCCCCGAGCGACTCGGCCGCGATGGAACGCACCCCGGCGTTCGGGTCGTTCTGCAACGTCGTTACCAATGCCGGGATGACGTCGGCGTTATTCCGCGAATCGATGGTCCGGATCGCTTCCGCCGCCGCTTTCCGGCGGTCGGTATCCGGGTCGGATTGCAGTGTTGCCACGAGTTGCTTGACTTTCAACGACGCGTCGGACTTCGACGGTGTGGTCGATTTCGACTCGGGCTTGCGCTTGAAAAGGCCGAGGCCCAAGTCGAAGGCCTGGGCGGGTACAGCGGTGGCCACGGCGAGGGTGGCAGTCAAAATCGCGGCGATCCGTTTCATCGGGGAACTCCTGGCAACGGGGGCGCGGGCCCACTTCGATTAGATCGACCGGCCGACTCCTTCCTTGCCGGAAAATCCAACCGCGACGGACACCCGTCGCGGGCCGGGGAACGGAAGCACGGGCACAACCGGCAAAACCGATTGCGGACGTCCGTTCCGGCGGCATTATTTTACACGCTCGGGGCCGCCGGGCGCGGAAAAAATGCTTTCGATCCGATCCAGCAGATTCGAAGGGAGTCCGGCCCGGGCGATCCGTTCGGCGGTGTCGGCTCGGTCGATCAACCAGGCTTCGGTTTCGTAACCATCCAGCGTGTTGGCCACGAGGAAATCGGCGTCGGAGTGCGCCCGCGATTTCCGTGCGATGGCCAGCAATTCGTCATCGCTCGCGCCGACTTCGAGTTTGAATTTCACGAGGATTCCGGAGAAGCCCCAGAGTCCGCGGACGTAATCGACGAGCTTCGGCGTCGGGGTGAACTTCATCCAGAGTTCGGCGTGCCGGCCGCTCAGTTTGCCCGCGTTTGAAACCTCGGTGAATTCCGTTGTCGAAGTTCCATTCGCGGAGCGAACGGAGTACACACCGCCCAGTGCGTAATCGCTCACGGCCGCCGAGTGGATGATCGCATCGAACTTCCCCGACGGTACGAATTCGGCCATCAATCCGTGGAGATCGTCGAAGGTCCGGTAGGGCGTCACCGCGATTCCGGGAACTTCGGCCACCGTCTCCGGATGCGAAGTCAACAACGAGACAGCGTGGCCGCGCCGGTGGGCCTCGACCGCGATGCGTGCCCCCGTCCGACCGGTGAAGATATTGGTCAGGCAGCGGACGCGGTCGATCGGCGTCTGCGTATTCCCGGCCGTGACGAGGATGCGCATGGGCGTCGCCCGCTGTAAGCAGGGGGAAATCGATGACCGCGGATTTAAGCGGCCCTATTCCGATAAGCTACGGGAATGGCCCCCCTGCGGATTCCGCGACCGATCCTCGACGCGATGCGGGCCCGCGCCCGCGCCGAATTCCCGAACGAATGCTGCGGGCTACTCGCGGGTTTCGCAAACGCCGCAACGCATCACTTCCCGTTGGTCAATATCCTGCGCTCGCCGGTTCTTTACGAGGCCGACCCGCGCGAGTTACTCGCGATCCAACGGGCCATGCGTGCGCTCGGGATCGTCGAAGTGGCGATCTATCATTCCCATCCGTCGAGCGCGCCGATCCCGAGCGACACCGACTTGCGGCGCAACGGATACGGATCGACGATCCCGCACGCGATCCTCGGGCCGGGGGACGAATTGCGGATGTGGCGGTTGAACGAGACGAGCTCTACAGAAGTGGAATGGGAGGCGGTGGAGGTCCCGCCTGCGTGACGCGCGTCATTTCTTCGGCGGCGTGGCGGGCTTCGCCGGGGCCGTCTTGGCGTCCTTCTTGGGTTTCTTCTTTTCCTTGCCTTGCGAGTTGTTACCCTTGCCCATGGTGCGTCCTTCCGTCGGTTGAGGATTGTGTTCGACCGCATCCGATTCTTACGAATTCGCGCACGCGGGACAATGGTGCGGCTCACCCGACGAGCCGCGATGCTTCTCGGTTTTTGAACCCGTGTGGGAGATATCGGGCTCCGGGGCGCCGAACGGGAGACATCCCCGACGCCTCATCGCCCCAACTTCCCGTTGACGGCGCCCGATATCTCATTCATATTGCCCGAGTCCCCCCCCGCGAACTCGGTGACTCCATGTTGACACTCCCCGCGCCCGCCGTCGCTCCGCCCGCCGAGAAGCCGCGCAAATCGCAGGTCGGGCGGATGGTGAAGAAGGGCCTGAAGCGGGTCGTCCCGCTGGCCCTCGCGGTCTTCTTGACGCTCTACTTCGACCTCTGGATCATCCCGATTGTCCTCGGCACGTATTTGCTCTTCGGACTGTACGACGTGCTGCGGAACAGCCGGCGGGACTTGCGGACGCTCGACCGCTACTTCGCCGGCAACGGCGTGTTCACCTGGCTGCTGACGCCGTTCAACATCGCGATGGATTTGCTTTGCCTGCCGTATTGGAATCGGGGCATTTACAAACTCGACGATTTGCCGGAGGGTTACCGCGCCGAAATCCGGACGCTGATCGACGCCGCGGCCGCGCGGGATCTCGTGGGGATGCTCGAATCGAAAATGGGCGAGAAGAAGCGCGGGATGATCTTCTTCAAATGGTACGGTCAAAACTTCCCCACGTCGGTGGAGATGCCCGAGTACCACCGTCCGTTCCGATACATCCGCACCATCGGCGTGTCGATCTTCAACAAGAAGGCGTCGACGGGCGAGCACTTCGGCCCGCTGCGGGTGACGCTCCGCGTGCTCTACAACATCAACGACATCGACAACAAGAACGTGTACATCACGGTCGGCAAGCACACCCACTTCTGGAAAGAGAACAAACTCTTCATCTTCGACGACACCCTGCAACATCAATCGGTGAACGAATCGGACGCCATGCGCTACTGCTTGTTCGTCGACATCCTGCGGCCGAGCCCGTGGCCGTGGTTGATGAGCGGCATCTTGACGGGCATCCGGTGGATCATGGCGCCCATCCGCGCGGTTTTTTACAAACATTGGTCGGTGATCAAGTAAACTGGCACCCTCCCCGAATTCCCCCCGCCCGAGACTGCCGATGGCCATTTCGCTCAAGTGCCCCGGTTGCGGCGAGCCCGTCGTCGCGCAGGATTCGGAACGCGGTCAATCGGTGAAGTGCGGCACCTGCTGGGCGAGCGTGCCCGTGCCGGCCGGGACTGCGCGGAGCGCCGTGGCCAAGCCCGTCGCCCGGACGTTGACACCCGTCTCCGCGGTCGTCAAACCGGCGACCGCCAGCGCGAAGCCGATCGTGGCCGCGGTCGCCAAGGCGATTCCGGTGATCAGGGTTCCCGTCGTGGCGATGCCGGTGACGGCGAAGCCCGCGCTCAAAGCGACCTCCAAAACATCCAAAGAGAAGCCGCGATTTCGGGATCGCGAAGACGAAGACGACGAAGCCCCCAAGAAGAAAAAGGGCATGGGTCTGCTGATCGGCCTCGGCGCGGCGGCCGTGATTCTGGTCGCCGGGTGCGGCGGACTCGGTTGGTACCTCGTCGGCCAATCGACGACGGTCGCGTCGTCGACCTCGACGGATGGCGGCGGCGCCGGAAAGCCCAGCGGCTGGAAGCAATTTGCGTCCGGCGACGGCTTCGCGATGGACACCCCCAACGGCGACGCGGGTACGAGTGATGCGAAGGTCAACTTCGGCGGCGAAAGCCTCGACGGCCGCAAATACACGCAGCGCGACGGCGGCTCGACGATCCAAATTACGGCCGTCCATTGCGACTTGAAAGGCAAAGCCCTTAGCAGATATACCGCCGGCGGGATAATGCTCGAGTTGTTCGGGATGCCGAATTTCGCGGGTTCGGGTCGGGGCAAGCGGTTCATCGGCGACCGCGAAGCCGCCGAGTTCGTCGTCGAGCGCGGGAGCGCCCACGATCACATCTGGATCGCCAAATCCGGGGACCGCGTCTACGGGTTCCAGTTCCACTGGGAGGGCAATCCGAGCGGGGCGCTCGACATCAAAGAGGCGTTCTTCCGCAGCCTCGCCATCACGCACAGCGGCGTCGAAACCGCCGATCCGAACGCGCCGTGGAACACGGGCGGCACCGAACCCAAAGGCCCCCTGCCGATCGACGCGCCGTGGGTCGCGTTCCCCAATAACGTCGGCTTCACCGCCGAGGCGCCCCGGGGCGTGAAGAGCGAAAAAATCTACTCCGACCGGAACCAGAAGAAGTACCACGGGCGAATGTACACAACCGAAGACCCGCAGTGTTTCTACCACGTGCTCTACCACGATGTGCCGGTCGGCGACGACACCGACTTCCTGACGATCCTCAAAACCCAGCACCAATTCTCCTTCGCGGAGAAATCGACCGAGACCGGCAAGATCGACGGCAAAGCCGCGACGAAGTGGATCTTCAAAGCCGGTTACCCCGGCCACGGTTATAGCGTCACCGTCGGCTTCCGCGTCTTCACCTTTATCGCCCTCAGCAAAACCGGCTTCGGGAACAAAACCGATCCCACGCTCGAAGATCGCGCCGACAAATTCTACAAGTCGATCAAGATCGCCTTCGATCCGAAGAAGTACGACCCCTTCGGCGACGAACCGGCGTGGGGTCCGATGGCCAAGGCGATCGGCTTCACCGCTCTCGCCCCCAAAGGGACGACCGTCGCCGACCACCGCGTCGGCTTCGGCAAAGACGAGATCAAAGGCACCGAGTACAAATCGGAGCAAGACGCGCTGACGTTCCAAGTCTTCGCTTACGATCTGCCCGCCGGCAAAACCATCGACAAGGTCGTGTCCGAACAGATCCGGAACCATCCGATCATCGACGGGCCGACCGCGATCACCCTCGATGGCTTCGCCGGCGAGGAGGTGACCGTCAAAGACTTCTCGAAGTTCCCGATCGTGCTGCGCTCGTTCAAGGCCGGAAACCGCGTCTTCCTCGCCAAGCTCACCCGGCGCTACGGCAACCTCTCGGATATGGAATACGACAGCAATAAGGCGAGGTTCTTCGCCAACTTCCACATCGGCGCCGGCGGCGTCGTCGATCCGGGCGACCCGGCGCCCAAACCGGGCGTCACCGGGGAGTTGGTCAAGGCGGGCAAAGTGCTGCCGTTCTGGGCGGCCGCGGTCCTCCCCGAGAAAAAAGAACTCATCACGGTGTCGATCCGCGACGGCAACGGCGTCAAACCGGCCGGGATCTTGCGCCGCTACGGGTACCCCGACTTCAAATTGAAAGCGAGCTACCAGCTCGCGGCCCCGATGAACCGCATCGCGGTCGACGAAAAAGCCGGCAGGCTCTATCTCGCGTCGGTGAACGTCTATGACAAATCGTTCATCGAACGGGAGCTTTCGTTCGCCCAGGGCGATGTGCAGATTTTCGAATTGAACAAGATCACGGACGGCGCGCTCGCCGACCTCGCCGATCTCAAACCGCTGAACACGATCCCCCTCGGCACGCGGATCTCGGCCATCGAATTCTCGCCGAAGGACAAGCAGCTGTACGTCTCGGCCATCACCCAAACCAAAGTCGGCACCAAGCAGGTCTTCCGGGGCCGGCTCTACAAGCTCGACACCGAGAAGCAGAAACTCGGCGACCCCATCGAACTCCCTGAAGCGGCGTGGTCGATGCGCCTCGCGGCCGACGGCGGCAAACTGTACGTCTGCGGGATGCCGATCGCCCCGGGGCCGGTGCCCGCGTATGCGATCGAGGTCGTCGACACCGCGACGTGGAAGCGCTCGAAGACGCTCACGGTCCCGGCGGCGCCGGTCGATGTGGCCCTCGCGCGGGATCGGATTCTGACCATCGCCACGGGGAAAGCCGAGCCGGAGTTGCTGGGGGTCAACGAAGTCGGCGACATCGCCGAACTGACCCCGCGCGGCGAAGCGATGACCGGGGCTCGGTATCTGCGAACGACTTCCGACGGCAAGCGGGTGCTCATCTCCGGGGGCGGCGTCGGCAATAACACGGCCACGTATTTGGACGTCGTTCTCGACGCCCCGCCCCGGCTAACCCGAATCGCCGGCGGCAACATCATCGACAGCATCAACCTCGGCGGGCACTTCCTCATCAGCCCGGACGACAAATTCGCGATCTTCAATTCGGGGATCGTCATCGACTTGGACAAAACCGCCGGGAAGTGACCATGAAGGCGTCCGCGCGGAATGAGCTTCTCCGAGTGTTGAAGGTCCGCTTCGAAAAGAACATGCGGCGGCACGTCGGCATCTTGTGGGACGAAGTGCAAATCGGGCTCGAGTGCAATCCCGATGCGTTGGACTCGCTCCAAAAAATGGAAGCCACGGGCGGCGAACCCGACGTCATCGGACGGGACCGGGTCTCGGGGCGGGTCACGTTTTGCGATTGCTCCGCGGAAACCCCGAGCGGACGCCGGAGCGTTTGCTACGACCGCGCCGCGCTCGAGTCCCGGAAAGAAAACAAGCCGGAGAACAGCGCCGTCGGGATGGCGGTCGCGATGGGCATCGACCTCCTTTCGGAGGACCGATACCATGCTTTACAGGAACTCGGTGACTTCGATACCAAAACTTCGAGCTGGGTTCAAACTCCGGCCGACATCCGAGCGCTCGGGGGCGCCCTCTTCTGCGACCGGCGCTACGGCAAAGTGTTCGTGTACCACAACGGGGCCCAGTCGTACTACGCGGCCAGGGGCTTCCGGGGGTCCCTCCGCGTGTGAGCCCCGTTCTGTCACGGGCATGTCACGGGCATGTCACGAGCATTTGCGAGCGGGCCGGCGGGCGATTAATTTGAAGCGTCACCTTCCCTCCCAAAGGCAATCATGTTCGCCATCGCGCTGACCGCCCTGGCTTTCGCCGCACCCGCCGAACCGCCCGCGCGGCCGGCGTCCATCCCCGACCGCTGGCTGCTGAAGCTCGCGCCGAAGGAACTGCCGAAACTGCCGGAGGCGTTCTCGAAGACGACGTGGACGCAGCACTACAACCCGCGCGCCGGCGGGGGATGGATCAGCTGGTACGCCTTCGCGCCGGAGGCGGGCGAGGTCACCGTCACGCGCCAGAACTTGCGGGACTTCGACGTCGATGCCGGTGCGAAGGGCGTGACGGTCCGCACCGCCCCGCTCGCCGTCCACGGCGTGCTCGTCGAGTTCGACCGCAAGCTGTACACGGTCGGGCTCTCGGAGTGGAAGAAGGCGGAGGAGAAGGCCACGCCGCTGCTGAACCTCGGCGCGGCGGTCGAGGTGCGGCCGAACGTCTGGTACCAGGCGTTCAGCGGCGAGCTCGGCAAGGGGAAGTCGAAAGTCACGGAACTCGTAACCGAGTTCGCGGTCGATCCGCGCAAAGTGGGCGAAGGGAAGGTGACGGTGCGGAAGCACATGCGGATGCTCGACGAGGCGGAGGGCGAGTCGACTGAATTTGAGGGGACGTTCGCGAAGAAGGACTACGGTTTTAGACTCGGCGTCGAGATCACCGGGTCCATCAAAAAGCCCGGCGCGGAGCCGACGCCCGTGCGGCTGTGGCTGCAGCACGCGTCCGACGAGGTGCCGGCCAATTTCAACCTCGCGTCGACCGTCAGTCTCGCCGCTACGTCCGAGCCGACCCCGAAGCCGCCACTCGCTCCCGGCCTCGTCCAGCCACCGAAGAAGCCGAAGGAGTGATGCGGTCGCCCGTCGCGGGTCCACAGGTGATCGCGACGGGCCGGGCCACGTCCTCACGGGACGGGCAGCAACGCCCGCTCGGGCAACCAGCCGATGGCCCCGCCGGTGAGCCGGACTTGGAGCCAGTCGCCGCGACGGGCGATCTCCCGAACCTCCGCGCCGCGCGGTAAGGGCGATTCGACGCGGGCGGCATAGCTCTCGCCGTTCCCTTTCCGCAACACTTCGTCGGAGCGCAGTACCCACACCGGGGCGGCGCGATCATCGCCCGCTTCCCCCGCCCGCTTCCACGCCAATCCGCCGACGACGATGAGCCCGGCAACACCGACGGCGGCGATGGGGAGTGCCCACGCGCCGCCGACCGTGAATCGACGGATCGCACCGATGCCGAGGAGGAACGCCGCCGCGGCGGTCGCGCCGAAAAGGTCCCACTCGCTGACGCGGGCGCGGACCCCGGACAGGCGCGCCGGACGGAGGCGCTCGTCCGGCTTCGTCTCGGGCGGTGCGATCACGGCATCACGGTAGGTGTCGAGGTCGCGCTGCAATCCGGCGCGGTGCGGGGCGAGCCGCAAGCCGGCGTGGGCCGCCGCGATGGCCCGCGGCCAATCCCCGGCCAAGAAGGCGGCGCGCCCCCACGACTCGGCCAACTCCGGCGTGCGCGGACCGCGCTCCCAGAGCAGGCGGTACGCAGCGGCGGCAGCGGCGAAATGCGGGCGGGCGGCGCGGGCATCGCCGTGCACTCCGACGCCGAGGAGATACTCCCGTCGCGCCGCCTCCGCGAGTTCGGCATCGGTCGCCTCGGCCGGTTGCCCGGCGATCAGCGCGAGCGTGACGAAAAGAGCATTCATACCGCCGCCCCTTCCCAGCGCTCGATCCAGCGGCGGGTCGACTCGACCAGTGACAAGCCGCTGTCAAATTCCGCGCCGAAGCGGACAGCGTCGCAGCGGACCAAAATCGCCACGACTTCGCCGCTCTGTTCCGGCGGCCATCCCTCGCCCCGCAGGGCGTCCGAAACTTCCCGCGGGGTGTGGGCCGTAGCGGGCATCCGGTGGCGTTCGACCAAGTACCGCAACGCGATTTTCGAGACGCTCGCCGCGGGATCCGGCCCCCGCTCCGCCTTGCTCAAAGCATCGAGTGCGATGCGGACCGAGCGCGCCCGGCGGATCCGCGCGAGCTTGGCCGCATCCGGGTTGCGGCATCGCCAGAGGGCGATCCCAGCCGGCGGGATCACTATGCCTAATGTGAGCAGGGCCCACCAATACCAGGTCGGCGGGGACGCGGACGCACCGGACGACGATGGCGGATCGCCGAAGAATCGATCCGGCGCATCGAGGGGGATTTTCGCACTCGGTGCGGGGGCGACGACCGCGGGCATCACGGTGATGGTCGGCGCGGCCGCGAAGGCGGTTTGGAAGCGGCGACCCTCGGGCAAGCGCGGGTTGTAGAAACGGTACTTGGGGATCGGCAGTTCGAACGCGCCGGCGTTGCGCGGCTTCAACCGGTAGCGGAATGTGCCGGGTGTAGAATCGGGCGAATCCCGGAAGCCGCCGAAGATCGCCTTCCACTCCGGTCGGTCGGCGAGGTTCGGGCGCACGAGTTCGGCAGGGTTGTCGGAGTTCGCCACGGTCAGTGTCAACTCGATGTCCGTACCGAGTTCGCCGCGCGCGGGATCGACCGTCCACGCCGTGGTAACGCCCGATCCGATGGCTCCGTAAAAGTCGGACTGCTGCCGTTCGACGGGGGAGAGCCGTTCGACCGACGCGGGCGGTTGCGCGCGGGCCGGCACCGCGAGAGCGAGCCACGCGCACACGAACCCCTCACCAATCCTTGACATTCGGTTGCTCCGGCGGCGCGGTCTGGTCGATCAGTTCCCGGCGGTCCTTGGCCAGCCGTTCGGCGAGTCGCTTCAAATACTCGCGCGCCTCCGCCTCGTTCTCTGGTCGCCAACCGTTCCATTCGCCGCTCACCGGCAGATTCCCTTTGCCGCCGACAGTCTTTTTCGTACCGGTCGCGCCGTCCGCTTTCGGCAAGCCGGTGACGGGGTCGATGTCGCCGGGTTTCGGATCGCCGGAGTTCGTCCCCGAGGGATCTTGGGAATTCCTTTCGGTCCGGTCCGGCCTCTCCGGCTTCGGCGGCGCTTCCGGCGGCTCTTCGGGGGGCCGTTCGTTCGGCAGCGGTTTATCCTTCGATTTGGCGCGGGCCTCCGACCAGAGCAACTTCGCGAGTTCCAAATTATGCTCGGCATCGCGCGACAATTCGGCATCGCCCTTCGACAGGTTCAAACAACGCTCGAAGTTTTCGACGGCCGCACGGTAAGCTTTCAAACCGCCCAAGTAAACGAGGCAAGAGCCGCGGTTGTAGAACGCTTTCGCCCGGCGATCCGCCGGCGCTTCGCGGTCGTCGAGAGCGCGTTGGAATTGCAGATCCGCCTCGCGGTACTCTTTGTTCCGGAAATAGACGGCCCCGAGGTTGAATGCGATCCGACCGGGGTCGAGGCTGCGCTCTTCGGCGGCGGCGTAAAGCTGTTTTGCGGCGGCATCGTCGCCGCGCCGCCACGCGTCTTGCGCTGCGCGGAGCGGGGCATCGCCGGTATCCGACGCGGGGGTCTGCGCGGCGATGCCCGCGAGCAACAGCAGCGGTGCGTACCGGAGATACACCATCGTCACGCCCTCCGGATCCAAGCGAGGAATAAAGCCACCAGACCGAAGAGCCAAAAGCCCGTGGAACGGTCGCGGAGCGCTGTCGCCGCGTCGTCGGTCAGTTCCCGGCTCGGTAGTTTTTCCAACTCCGCGGCGAAGAACTCGCCCAGTCGCGGCTTGTCGCGTCCCGCCGAGAAATAGCGGCCGCGCGAATCGCGGGCGATGGTGCGCAGCGGTTCTTCGACCAACTTCGTCGCGATCAACTCCCCCTCGCCCCCGCCGCGGCGTCGCAGTGTCACCGGCGACTCCACGATATCGCCGATGCCGACGACGTGGATCGGAATGCCGAGCGCGCGGGCGCCGGCGATCCCCTCGGCCCATTCGCGATCGTCGGCCGGGTCGTCGCCGTCGCTGAGCAAGACGATGTCTTGCTTGCCGGGGAAGCGCTCGTCGTGCGTTTGCACCGCGAGCGCGAGTGCGGCGCCAATCCGCGTGCCCGACTTCGAGAACTCGTCGGCGGGTCGGATTTCGACCGGTTGAACCGAGGCGTCGATTTCATCGAGCATCAGATTCAAATGGTCGTAATCGGTCGTCAGTGGGACGAGGACCTTCGACCGCGCGGCGAACACCACGATGCCGATGCGATGACCGCCCCGCCGCGCGGCGGTGTCGACCAAGTCGCGGGCGGAATCGCGGGCCGCTTGCCAGCGGGCCTGCGGCGTCGCCAAGTCGGTGGCCAACATGCTCCGGCTGAGATCGATCACGACGACGACATCCCGGCCGACCGCGACACCGCCGTCGTCGGCCGGGCCCCAGCGCGGCCCGGCGAGCGCGAGTACGAACGAACTCCACGCGAGGCCGAAGGCGAGCCGGCGCAGCGCATTCCGCCGGGGAACGCGAACGGCCAAATTGCGGACGGCGCCAGCGCGGCCGATCCGGGCCGCGACGACCCGGTTCCGCCCGCGCGCCCACCATTCCAACATCGCAAACGCAATCGGCGCGAACGAGAGCCAGAGCAGGCCGGGGCGCGCCCAGCGGAGCGCCGCGAGGAACTCGCGGAGGTCGGCCCACGCCGCACCGAACCCGGATTGTCCGCCGCCGAAATCCATGGGCATCCGGGAGGTCAGGGGTAGCGCCGCCACACGGTCCGTTCGAGTATTACGAGGAGCGCGAGCGCGGCGGCGGCCACTAAGCCGCAGTACGGGCCGTACTCGAAATGGCGCCCATAGCGGAAGCTTTCGACTTCGCCGCGTTCGAGTTTGTCGATCGTCTGGAACACCTCGCGCAGATCGGCGTTGCTGTTCGCGATGAAGGCACGACCGCCGGTCGCTTCCGCCACGCGTTCCATCACCAGCCGGCCCTCGTTGCGTTGTTGGCTTCCTTCCGGGTCATTCCCCAGCGGATCGCCGCCGCAGTCGATCGCGTAGATCGGCACTCGCAACTTCTCGGCCAACAGCGCCGATTGGATTGGCTTCAGCGTTTGATCCCCGGCCTTATTGTGTTCGCCATCGGACAGCAGCACGATCACTTTTTTGCCGGTCGGGTGCCCGGAATCCAACCGGACGAGCGCTTCGCCCAACGCGTCGCCGATGTTCGTGCCGGCGGTCAGCGCGCTCTGCGTTTTTTGATCGTCGAGTACTTTCATCAGCACGGTGTGGTTGAGCGTGAGTGGACAGATCGTGGCCGGGATCGACGCGAATGTGACCAGTGCCATCCGATCGTTCGGTCGGCCGCGGAACGTTTGCCCATCCGCGGATTCCCCGCCGACAGCGAAGAGCCGGAAGGCCTGCTGGGCCGCCGCGAGACGGGTGGTCGGCGCGGCGTCGGCCGCGAGGACGAAATCGGCCGTGGCCATGCTGCCCGAGACGTCGAGGACGAAGACGAGGGAAATCCCTTCCACCGGCAGGCGCGTTTGCAAGTCGGGCCGGCGCGGGTTCGCGCAGGCGAGGATGACTCCCGCGACGATCGCCCCGCGCAGAATTGCCCCGCCCCACCGGCTCGATTTCACACGGCCCGTCGGCAGCCCGTGTAATGCCGCGACATCGGAGTAGCGCAGGGCGGGCCGGCGTCGGCGGAAGTGCCAAACCGCCACGGCCAACGCCGACGGGAGCAGCAATAGAAACGCGGGAGTTTGAAAGCCCCAGTCAGACATGATTTCAGAATACCATTGAAGGGCGGTGCTGTCCGGTTTGGTTCGGACGCACCCGGTGAATAAAACGGACTCCATGGCCGAGTTCTTCTTCGATTACGACTTGCCCGATCACCTCGTCGCGCAGACCCCGGCGGCGAACCGGTCCGATGCCCGGCTGCTCGTGGTTCATCGCCGAAGCGGCCGGCTCGAGCACCGGTTCTTCCGCGATTTGCCCGAGTACTTGAACGCGGGCGATCTGCTCGTGCGGAACAACACCAAGGTTCTACCGGCGCGGTTGATCGGCACCCGCGAGAAGACCGGCGGTCGCTGGGAGGGCCTGTATTTGGCCGAGCGCGACGGCGTTTGGGAGCTGCTCGCCCAGACGCGCGGCTTCCCCGACGTCGGCGAAATCCTGACCGCGGACGGCGGGCGACTCCGCCTCGAACTCGTCGGCCGCACCGACGATCGGCATTGGCTCCTCCGACCTTTGACTCCGGGGTCGGCCGAAGAACTGTTGGCGATTCACGGCTCGATTCCACTGCCGCCGTATATCCGCAAGGGAGTCGCCGACGGCGCCGACACCGAGCGCTACCAGACGGTCTACGCGGCGGCCGGTGGCTCGGTCGCGGCGCCGACGGCGGGGTTGCACTTCACCTCCGAATTGCTGCGGTCACTCCTTCTCCGGGAAGTCGGTATCGCCGACGTGACGCTCCACGTCGGCCTCGGCACCTTCGCCCCCGTCAAGGCCGCCGACCCCACGCAACACGCCATCCATTCCGAGTGGTGCGAGGTTCCGGCGGAGACGTTCGAAGCGGTCCGCGATTGCGGAGGTCGGGTCGTCGCAGTCGGCACCACGACCGCGCGGGCGTTGGAATCGGCGGCGCGATTATCGCCCGGTGCGGCGTTCCGCGGGCCGACCGATCTGTTCATCCACCCGCCGTTCGAGTTCCGCGCCGTCGGTGGCTTGATCACGAATTTTCACCTGCCGCGGACGACGCTGCTTCTGCTCGTGCAAGCTTTTTCCGGCGGCGACCTGTTGAAGGCGGCCTACGAGGAAGCGGTTCTCGCGGAGTATCGATTCTTCAGCTATGGCGACGCGATGTTGATCGTGTAATGCGCGCGACTTCGGCACTGGGGGTTCTCGCGACCGCGCGGGATCGCTAGATTGACGAGTACCAACGGAATTGAATCCAGACCTTTCGGAGGGCGGGCGATGGCATCGACCAAGATGATCGACATCCGGCGGGGCATGGTGCTGAGCATGAACGGCCAGCTCATGTACTGCCTCGAACGCGACTTGAACACGCCGGGGAACTGGCGCGCGATCCTGTATTTGAAACTCAAGAACTTGAAGACCGGGACCATCGTCGACGAACGCGTCCACCCGGACGACAAAGTCGATGTGGTCTACCTCGACACGCGGCCCTGCACCTACTCGTACAAAGACGGCGACGAATACGTCTTCATGGATTCGGAGACGTTCGAGCAGGTCTCGCTCAACGAGCAAATGGTCGGCGCCCAGATGCGCTACCTGCGCGAAAACGATTCGGTCACGATCACCTTCTACGACGGCCGGGCCCTCGGGATGGATCTCCCGCAAACGGTGACGTTGCGCGTCAGCGAAACCGAACCGGGCATCAAGGGGGCCACGGCCGCGGCGCAGCAAAAATCGGCCACCCTCGAAACCGGACTCAAGGTCATGGTGCCTTCGTTCATCGCCGAGGGCGAAATGATCGTCATCCAGACGGAAGACGGCAAGTATTTGAAGCGACACAAGGAGTAGGCCCAATGACCACGGAGATTGTTTGCGATCCCGCGGTGATGCTCGGCAAGCCGGTGTTCGCCGGCACCCGCTTGACCGTGGAATTGATCCTCGCGAAATTGGCGGCCGGTGAGTCGATCGACCAGATTGCACGGGCCCATCCTCATCTTCCCTCGGACGCGGTATTCAGCGCGCTGCGTTACGCGGCGGCGGTGGTTGCCAATGAAATCGTGGTTCCCTTTGGGCGTTTTCAACAATGAACACGAACCTGTTCGACATCCCCATCCGCAAGGCCGACGGCAGCGAGACGACGCTCGCGGGATACCGCGGGCGGGTTTTGCTCATCGTCAACGTCGCCAGTAAATGCGGTTTCACCGATCAATATGCAGGCCTCGAAACGCTCTACAAAAAGTACCGCGAGCGCGGCTTGACCGTTCTCGGCTTCCCGTGCAATCAATTCTTGAAGCAAGAATCGGGCGACGACGCCAGCATTCAGCAATTCTGCACCGTCAACTTCGGGGTGACATTCCCCGTCTTCGCCAAGATCGACGTGAACGGCTCGAACGCCCACCCGCTGTACCGCTATTTGAAAAAAGCGAAGCCGGGGACGCTCGGCACGGGTTGGATCAAATGGAACTTCGCCAAGTTCCTGGTCGATCGATCCGGGAACGTGGCGAAGCGGATCGGCACGGCGACCAAACCCGCGACCATCGAAAAGGACATTGAACCGCTGCTGTTGCCCGCCGTTTGAATGCTACTTTCGGATCAAATCGCGGAGGATGCCGAACCCGCCTACGGTGAGGGACACCAATCCCGCGATGACTAGCACGGCCCCGGTGCCGACGACCCGGGCGCCCAGTCGGCCGGCGTTCCAATTCATCAAGCCGAACACCAGTGTCACGACCCCGACGGCGATCAATACGATGCCGCCGATGCAGGCCCGGATCGCCGCGGGGTGAATCGCGACATCGCTCCCGCCGGGCCGACGACGGTTGTCCGCCGGCTTTAGATTCCCGCAATGGCACTCCGGGCACATCATCCCGAAGCGGGCCATCTTCGGCGAGACGATGGTCGAAAAGTCGCATTGACGACAGACGAGTTTGGGCATGTCAACCGGCCCACCCGGTCGAAGTTCGAAACTCCTCGACCGAAGCCGCCGTGCCGGCGGCGATCAAAATCCGCCGGAGCGAAGCCGGTTCGGGGATCGGCCGGAGCCAATCGGCGAAACCCGCTGGCACCGAACCAAACCGCGCCTCGAACAATTCCGTGATCGCGGCGCGCAGCGCTAAGAGTTGCCCTTCTTCGACGCCGCGTTCGACGCCTTGCACGATGCCCTTTTCATGGGCGACTTGGACGCGTGTTTTGTGCATGGCCGGTACCTTACCCGTGGCGTTGACTTCCAGTATATCCTGAAAACGGTCCGAATCCGCATCCGGGATATCGATGTACGTTTCCACGCAATCGCCCAACAGCGACGCAGGTAGAAGTAGTATTCGGGCAACCGTCGTGGTCGGTCGATTCGCTCATGGAATCAGATTACTCCACCGTCACGCTCTTCGCCAAGTTCCTCGGTTTGTCGACGTCGCAGCCGCGGAGCACGGCGACTTCGTAGGCGAACAACTGAAGCGGGATGCTGCAGACGATGGGTTGCAAGTAATCCGGTACGTCCGGCACCGTGATGACGTCGTCGGCGATGGCGGCGACGTCGCGATCCCCTTCGCTGCAGACGGCGATGACCGGGCCGCCGCGGGCTTTGATCTCCTGCATGTTCGACATGACTTTGTCGAAGACGTTGCCGCGCGGCACCAAGAACACGCTCGGCGTGTCGGCATCGACCAGTGCGATCGGCCCGTGCTTCATCTCCGCGGCCGGGTAGCCCTCGGCGTGGATGTAGCTGATTTCCTTGAGCTTCAGCGCCCCCTCGAGCGCCGTCGGGTAAAGGTACTGCCGGCCCAGATACAGGCAGTTGTGCATGTCGCCGTAGCGGTTGGCGAGTTTTTTCACTTTGTCGTGGCATTCCAACGTCTTGCGGACGATGTCGGGCAACGAGCGCAATTCTTCGATGATCTTGCGGCCCTGCGGCGCCGAGAGGTGGCGCATCCGACCGTAGAACAGCGCGAGCATCGCGAGTACCGTCGCTTGGCTCGTGAAGGCTTTCGTGCTGGCGACGCCGATTTCCGGGCCGGCGTGGAGGTAGACGCCGCCGTCCGCTTCGCGGGCGATGCTGCTGCCGACGACGTTGCAAATCGCCAGCGTTGGGTGGCCCATCCGCTTCGCTTCCTTCAGCGCGGCCAGCGTGTCCGCCGTTTCCCCGGATTGCGTCAGGCAGAGCACGATGGTCTTCTGATCCATCGGCGGATTGCGGTATCGCAACTCGCTGGCGTACTCCACTTCGACCGGCATACGGGCCAGTTCTTCGAACAGGTATTCGCCGACGAGGCCCGCGTGGTAGCTGGTGCCGCAGGCGGTCATGATGATGCGTTCGGTGCTGCGGAGTTGCTGCGGGGTGAGGTTCAACCCGCCGAAGTGGGCCGTGGCGCTGTCGTCGTCGAGCCGGCCGCGCATGGCGTTGGCAATGGCTTCGGGCTGCTCGTAGATTTCCTTCAACATGAAGTGGGCGAAGTCGCCCTTCTCGGCCTCGAAGTCGCCGAGGTAGTGCTTGATGTCTTCCACGGGGACGTCGACGGTGTCGAAGTCCATGTTGCGGATGACCCAGCTTTCGCCGTCGAGCTGGCAAATCTGGCGGTCGTTGAGGTAGACGACTTTATCGGCGTACCCGGACAGCGCGTTGGCATCGGAGGCGAGGTAATTCCCGTCGGCGCCCAAGCCGATGACGAGCGGACTACCGAGGCGGGCGCCGACGAGGACGCCCGGTTCTTGTTGGCACATCACCGCGAGGCCGTAGGTGCCTTTCACGAGTTCGACCGTGGCCCGCACCGCTTGCAGTAAATCGCCTTGGTAGAAGTGCTGAACCAAGTGGGCCAAAACTTCGGTGTCGGTCTCGGAGACAAACTTCACCCCGTCGGCCTGCAACTGGTGCTTGAGCGTTTGATAGTTTTCGATGACGCCGTTGTGGACGACGGCGAACTTCGCGCAGGTGCTGAGGTGCGGGTGGGCGTTGGTGTCGGTGGCGCCGCCGTGGGTCGCCCAGCGCGTGTGGCTGATGCCGTAAGTGCCCGGCGCGGGGTGCGCGGTCAGCGCCTTGGCCAATTCGGCGATGCGGCCCGCTTTCTTGCGCAAGTGCAAGTGGCTACCTCCGGTGCCGGTGATCAACCCGGAGCTGTCATACCCCCGGTATTCGAGCCGTTTGAGACCATCCACGAGGATCGGGGCCGCTTCGCGCTGGCCGGTGAATCCGATGATGCCGCACATAGATGTTGTTCCGAGTTTCGGGTTCTGGGTTTCCGACCGATTTCGTCATTCCAGCGTCAACCCACCCACCCTACCGTGGAATGACGGCCGACTTTCGGAACGACCCATGCGCGACAAGGACTTACGTCCGATTTCCGCGTGCTATTCCGCCGAGATCGCAATCCGGGAGCCCGCGGTGATGACGCTGAATCCGCAACTTTCGTAGAGGCCCCGCAGCGATTCTTTGCACGTCAGCATCACGTAGGGCGCACTGTGCAGATAGGCTTGGCTCAGTGCCGCTTTCACGATTTTCCCGGCGATCCCTTGGCCGCGCGAATCGGGCCGGACGACGACGTAGTCGATTTGCCAATTGACGGGGGCCGAGACGAGCAGGAAGCCATCGGCCGCCCCGTCGCTGTCGCGGTGGAGACAGACAAATCGCACCGACGGCCAGATAGACAGGAATTTCGAGCGCGTGCGGAACTGCGTGTCGAGGAGTTCCCACAGCGTCTTGCACGCGGTCTCGTCCGCGAGGAATTCCGGGATCGCGAGAAACTCGACCCCGGCCGGCAACGGCCCGGCCGCGGTCGGCTTGTGGAAGTAATGCAATTCGGGGTCGGGCATCATTCCGGGGTCGCTCTCGGGGTGGTCACGATCCGCCCATGCGGGCGAAAACCGGGGCGAAGGCCGGGGCCTCGCTCCCGGTCGGCTTGCCGAGCAGGCCGTACTTCTTCATCTTTTTGTACAGCGTCACCCGGCTAACGCCGAGGAGTTCCGCGGCGCGGGTCCGGCTGAACGACACTTTTTCCAAGGCCCGCAGGATGGCCGCGCGCTCGGTCGTCTCGCGGTTGTGGGCCAACGATCCCGCCGGACCGGGGCCGTGCACCGGCGAAGGCGTCGCCGTTTCCGACCTCAGAGTATGGACGATCGGGGGCAGGTGCTGCAACCGCAACTCGTCGCCGGTGCAGGTGAGAACGGCCTGCTGAACGACGTTCTCTAATTGGCGGATGTTACCGGGCCACGGGAACAGTTCGAGAGCCCGCATGGCTTCGTTGTGGATGCCGCCGATGCGCTTGGAGAAGCGCGCGTTGTACCGGGCCACCATGCCGCGCACGAGGGGCGACACGTCGTTCGGCCGTTCGCGCAGCGGCGGCAACCGGAACGCGAGGACGTTCAACCGGTAGTACAGATCGTTGCGGAAGGTGCCGCGACCGACGGCGTCGGCCAAGCTCCAATTCGACGACGCGATGATCCGTGCCTCGCTGCGGCGGACGTCGTGGCCACCGACCGGTTCGAAGTCCCCGGATTCGATGACCCGCAGCAAATTCGCCTGCTGATCCATCCCGAGGGCGTCGATCTCGTCGATCATCAGCGTGCCGCCCCCCGCCGCTTCGAACTTGCCGGGCTTCGCTTCGGACGGCCCGGCGCGGCCGAAGAATTCCTCGGCCGCGAGGCCCCCCGGCAGCGAGCCGCACGACACCGCGAGGAAGCGCTGCGCGGCCCGGCGCGAGCCGTCGTGGATCAACTTCGCCAAGTGCGTTTTGCCCGTCCCGGTTTCCCCCTCGATCAGCACCGTCACGTCGTGGGCCGCGGCGATTTCCAATTGCTCGGCCAGCGGCGCCAACGAGGGCGTGAGCGGCAGCAAGCGGCCGCGGATCCGCTGCGCCGAACTCTCGGTCTGCCAATCCGGGAAGGGCGTGCCCGGCACGACGGCGCGGCGGATCCAGCCGTTGAATTCGCGGAGGTGGCCCGGCCAGACGAAGTTGGCGTCGAGCAGCGGGGCGAGGGCGTCGAGTCGCCGCGACGCCGCGAAGTGCTCCGCGGAGAGGATGGCCAACCGGGGCGGAAGTTGCTGCAACCGGAGTTCGCGGACGGCCGATTCGATCCGGTCGACGTCCGCGGGCTCCGAAGCGAGGAACAGCAAGACGCCGTCCGTATCGCGGCGGACGAGGTCGGCGAGTTCCTCGAAGCGCGCGGCCGGGGCCGTGAGCAGGAAGCTCTTGTGGATGTGGGTTTGGACCAATTGCGAAAACCGGGGATCCGTCCCGATCAACAGCATCCGACGCGTGAACAGCATGGGCGACTCCCGGCGCAGCGGGCGCGGAACCGAATCGGACTTCGTCCGGACCGGATGGAGGGTGGCAGGCCGAGCCTGGGACGGGGATCGCCCAGGGGCGAAAGGGTGGCCGGGAGGGGGTGGCCGGTCGCCGGATTATCGGGCGGTTGTCAATCGCCCTTACGGCATATGTAATGTAATGAATACATCGCCGCCGTGCAAATCGGAATCGTCCTTTTCGGCATTTCTCGCACCGCCGTTACATCTTAACGCGGTGTCAAGTTGAAATGGACCCCGTCAAGGAATTCCCCGGACGATCGAAGGCCCGATATATTGCGTCAGCCGAACCGGCAATTTCTGCCAGAGGCGAATCATCCGCCCATAGCGAGGGTTGTCGGGCCTCATCGCCCCGAGATCCCCGGTGCGCACGGAATATTGCCACGTCGCCGGCGTCGGTTCGGCGCCCCATTGCTCCTTGAATTTGAAGGTCGAGCCGCCGAGCGTGGACCGGCCAAAATCGAAAATCGATTGACCGCGTTCGATCGCGCGATCCAATAGTTTGCGATACAAGAACATATTGACGCAGGTGGAATTGTATTCCCGCAACGACGACGCGGTCGGCACTTCGGTCCAACGGCGGCCGTGGAGCAATACGGCGCACGCGATCGGTTTATCCCCGGCGCGCACGACGGCGATTTCCGCGTCGCCCGGGAATGCATTCAAGATCGCCCGGAATAAACCCCGGCCGTACACGGGGGTACCGAGGTCGCGCATATTTTCGCTCAGCACCGCGTAGAACGGCTCCAGCAATTCGATCCCGCCCCAGGTCAATTCGAATCCGTTCTTCTCCCCTTTGCGGACTTGGTTGCGGAGCTTCGAGCCGAAATCTTTCCAGAGCGCGTCCTTCGACGCCGGCAACGCGCGCCGCATGTGGACTTTGCTCGCCATCGCGCCGTCGAGTGCCGGGTGTTCCAACGGGGATTCGTGCCGCAATTCCAAATGGCGGACGTCGAGTTCGTCGGCGAGTTCGGCGGCCCGGTCGATCAGCGCCGATTGCACGTCCGGCGACGCGGCGATCACGCCGTTGCTGTTCAGATAAGGCAGGCTCACGAGGAAACGGCCGAAGAGCAGGGTGTTCACGAACGCGAGCGGGAGGAAGCCGCACGTCTCGCCGTGCGACCGGGCTTCGATGGCGAAAACGTCTTGCTTCAACCCCGCGTGCAGCACGTTCAACCAAGCCGGGTGCCGGCCCAACGGGGCGGTGTCGCCCGCCATGGCGAAGGCCGTCAAGTCGGGCAGGCGCGCGGCCAAGCGCGCGTGCGGGTGGACCCAAACGGTCACGGCGGGCAGAGCGGTCGGAGTCATGGGGCGAATCATCGATCCGGAACTCGCTGGAGTAAATCATCGTACGCGCCGGCCAAGCGCTCCATCCGCCGGGCGAAATCGTAGCGGGCCTCGATTGCGGCCCGCCCCGCCCACGCGTATCGCAAACGTAGTTCGGAATCGCCGAGGAGGCGCAATATTCCCGCGGTCAGCGCGGGGCCGTCCCCCGGTGGGACGAGTTCCCCGGACACGCCCTGTTCGATCAACTTCGGCACTCCCGCGATCCGCGTGGCGAGGCACGGCACCCCCAGCGCCATCGCTTCGAGCACCACGTTGGGCAAACCTTCGCGCAAACTGCTGAGCGCGAACAGGTCCATCGCTTCGAAATCGCCCCGGACATCCGCGCGCCAGCCGGGCAGCGACACGCAGTCCCCCAAGCCGAGTTCGGTTCGCAGCGCTTCGAGGCGGGGGCGATCGTCCCCTTCACCGACGATCCGCAGTCGAACCGGACGGCCCGCGTCGCGCAGCGATTTTACGGATCGGATCAGCAGGTCGAATCCTTTCTCGGGCGACAGCCGGCCGACGGCGCCGATCAGGAACTCCCCGGCGGGCACGCCGAGCAACGCCTTCCCTTCGCCGGTCGACCGCGAGCGCGTGTATTCGGCCGTGTCGATTCCATTTTCGAGCAAGACGCATTTGCCGCGGGCGACGCCGCTCCGCCGCGCGGCGTCGTAGAGATCCTCCGAGACGCAAAAGACGCGTTCGTAGCGCGGCAAACAGATCCGGTCGATGCGGTAGTACAGCGGCGTGCGAGCCGTGTTCTTCACCCAGCCGTGGAGGGTTGTCACCAAGTGCATCGGCCAAAATCGGTTCAGCAGCAACCCGAGCGCGTTCGTCTTGTAATCGTGCCCGTGCCAGATGGCGACGTTCTCGTCGCGGCACACCTTCAGCAGCTTCGGCACGACGCGCCAGTCGGTGGCCCCGCGATCCGGGATCGTGATCAGCGGCGCGCCGTACTTCGCGGCTTTGCGTTCGATGTCGGCGTAGCCGGGGTCGCCCGGCGGCGTCAGGTAGCCGCAGAGCATCCGGTACCCGAGCGGAGTCAGGAACCGCGGCGAGTTCAGGATCGTTTTGTCCGGGCCGCCGCCGGAACCGGTGACGACGCGCGCATCGAAGACGACCGGCGACGGCCGGGGGAGTCGGAGGGTCACGCGGGCACCCCCGGTGCGGCGTGGACCAGCGCGTCGATCAGCGGTCGCAAACAGCGGTCCCAACGGTGGTGCTCCTCGACGAACCGCCGGCCGGCGAGGCCGAGTTCGCGTTGTCGCTCGGTGTCGGTCAGCAATTCGCAGACGGTCGAAATCCATTCTTCCTCGGTCGTCGGCGACAGCAAGTGCTCCTCCGGCACGGTCTGCAACGCCCGGATCGCGGCCGGGGCGGCGACGGTCGGTTTGGCCAGCGCCATCGCTTCGAGCACCTTGTTTTGCAGGCCCCGGGCGATGCGGATCGGGCAGACCGCCACGGACGCCTTCGCCGCGTGCGGCCGTACGTCCGGCACGGGGCCGACGACCGTCACGCCGTCGAAGGCGCCGAGGGCGCGCACGGCCGCGGTCGGTTTGCGGCCGATGATCCAGAACTCGGCGGCGGGGCGGCGGGCCCGGATCGCGGGCCAGATGTCGCGCGCGAACCAGAGGGCCGCGTCGATATTCGGGACGTAATCGAGCGCCCCGACGAACGCGCAGGCTTCGACCGTTTCGATGTCCGGCCGCGGTCGGAAGTAATCGAGGTCGACGCCGTTGGTGGCGACGGTGCCGGCGCCGGGGCGTGTGAAGCCGTCGAAGACGGCGCACTCCGCGGGGCTGACGATGGTGACCGCGGTCGCCCATTCGGCAATCCATTGCTCCAGCCGGCGGACGCGGTGCCCTTCGAGCGTGTAGAGCCAGTGCTTCGGCCCGCTCGCGGCGTCGGCGTAGTCGAACCATTTCTGCGAGTCGACATCGACGAGATCGACGAAGCGCGGCCGGTCCGGCAATCCGTGGCGCTGCAGGTACGGGGCCAAGCTCGACGCCGACACGAGGGACGCGTCCCAAGTTCGGGTCGCGGATAACCGGCGGATCACGGCGTCGAGTTTCGGTTCGGCGAAGAGGCCTTCGGACAGACTGCCGCCCGCCAGCAAGCTCCGGCCGGCCCGGAGCCAGCGGCGCCTCCCCGAGGCCGGGATGATTTCCACGGTTTCGCACAGATCCCGCAGGACGGCTTCGGTCGCGGCGGTCACCGGTTCGTCCGCGAGGGCGACGAGCGTGACCCGGGCGACCTTCGCCAGTTCCCGGAGCACGTGGTAATTGCGGATGCGGTCGCCCTTGTCGGGCGGGTACGGCACCCGGTGCGCGAGGTAGAGCACGCGGGGTTTCGGGTCCATCACAAATGGACCGGTTGCAAGCGGGCGGAGCTGGGGCGATCGCGGCGCGCCGGCCGGGCGACCGCCAAGAATTGGCGGAGGACGGCGTCCGGTGCCGGGAGGAAGAAGAGCCGCCGCAGCCAAGTCGGGCCCATGCCGGCGGCTTTCGCCACCGTGGCCAGGCAGATGCGGGCGTCGAACCAGAGGCTCCGGTTCGCGATGTAATACAGGTCGTAATATACTTTCCGACGGACGCTCAGGATGTCCGAATCGGCCGGCATTTGCAATTGGGCCAAGCCGGTGATGCCGGGCTTGGCGACCATACGCACGTCGTACCCGGGGACTTGGTCGCACAGGCCCTTGGACGCGATCACCTCGGGGCGCTCCGGCCGGGGGCCGACGAGGCTCATCTCGCCGCGGAGAACGTTGAACAACTGCGGCAGTTCGTCGAAGTGCGTCTTCCGCAGGAACTTCCCGATCCCGAAGATGCGGTCGTCGCCGATCTGCGACCACTTCGGTCCGCCCGTCGCTTCTTCGACCCGGTGGTGCATCGAACGGATTTTGATGATGCGGTACGGCAAGCCGCCGCGGCCGGTGCGGGTTTGCACGTAGAAGCCGGGGCCGCGCGAGGTCAGTTTCACCAGCGCCCAAGCGAGGGCGACGGCGGGGAGGATCGGCACGAGTAGCGCCAGGGCCGCGAGGAAGTCGACCGCCGGCTTGATGGCGGCGTACCAGTCCCCCGCGTGCGCCGGGAGCCGGAGGCGGACACGCGGATTGATGCGGTCGGCTTCCGTCCACAGTTCGGGAACGCGGGCTTCGGAATTCGTCGGCGGGTTGATCATAGACTCGGGAGGGCGGGGGGTGGGTCGGGTCACGGTCGCGGGGCCCCGAGGGCCGTTTTCAATTCGAGCAAAAACGGTTCCAAGAAGTCGCCGGCGGGTTTCGGTTCCGCGCCGCGGTCGGTCGCGGAGACCGCCCGCTGCACGTAGAGCTTGTAGATCCGCCCTTCCCCCGCGAAGGCCAACCTCGGTTGGTCCGGCGCGCTCCAATCGCCCCGCGTGCCCCACGCCCAGAAGACCTCGAGCGCGGCCTTCGGCGGCGGGGTCGTCCGCTCGAATCGGGCCGTCCAAAGTTCGCCCCCCGCGCCGGGCCACCGCGAACTCGCGCCGGCTTGTTCGAACCCGGTGCCCGCGTAGCAAGTCTTCGGATCGTGGGCGCCCAAGTCGCCGGGGGGACCGTACAGCAGCATCACCGAATACGCCCCGTTCGTTTTCGAATTCGCATAGGTGCGACTCAAATACGCCTCGGCCTCCGCGATTCTCATGGCCTTCAAATTCACGCCGGTGTCGGAACCCGTCCAGTCGCCGATTTGTCTCGGGATGCCCGCCAAGCGTTCGTTCGCCGCGGCGGGTGACTCGGACTCCGCCGCCCGGGGTCGCAGGGCGTTCCAAGCCCCGACTCCGGCGAGCAGGGCGAACAAGGCCGCGATGGTGATTTTGCTCGACATCAGAATGTACATTCCGGGGAAGCACAACGGCGAGCCGGCTGCGTGAGCTGCCGGTGG
>JAYSYN010000288.1:0-9875 GCA_043727575.1 Fimbriiglobus sp. | reverse complement strand
GGCCCATGGGATCGTTTCGAACTGGGAACGGGAATTCCGGATTGGCGCACGGTCGACACACCGGTGTTTTCTAATCCGAAATCCGAGATGGAACAAGGTGACCGGTTCCGTTCCGGCGACTGTCGCCCGCAGAACTTCGAGGAACTGATCGGCATTCGGCAAATCTCCCGGCCCCGATTTCTATTTGCAATTGACCCCGCCCCGGTGCGATACTAAATCGTATAGACCCACCGCCACGCACCCGTTTCATCCCCGAGACCGGTTTCGGAGTTCTCCCGTGCTCACGATCTTCGGCAAGCCGCACCGCAACGGCGGATTCTGCGATGGCGTGAGTCGCCGCGATTTTCTCACCGTCGGCGGGTCGCTCTTGGGCGGCGGGCTGATGCTGCCGAACTTGCTCGCGGCCGAAAAGCGTGCCGGGATCGGGTCGTCGCACAAAGCCGTGATCAACATATTCCTGCCCGGCGGGCCGCCGCACTTGGACATGTGGGATCTCAAACCGGACGCCCCGACCGACGTGCGCGGCGAATTCAAACCGATCAAAACCAACGTCCCCGGCATCGAAATCTGCGAGCACTTCCCGCTTATCGCCAAGATGATGGACAAGTTCGCCATCATCCGGTCGCTGTCCGGCAGCACCGGCGATCACGACGGCTACCAGTGCATGACCGGCCGGAAAAAAGAGCCCGCCAAGGCCGACTTCTGGCCGCACCTCGGGGCGTGGGTTTCGAAGCTGCAAGGCACTTCCGACCCGGCGATTCCGGCGAACGTCAGCCTCATGTATCCGACCGGCGAACCGAAGTGGGGCCAGCCCGGTACCGGCGGCTTCCTCGGTATGGGGCACTCGCCGTTCCAACTGGTCAGCGGCAAAGCCAACGGGATGAAGTCGGACAATCTCACGCTCAAAGGTGTGACGCTGGAACAGTTGAACGACCGCGTCGGCCTGAAGCGCGGCTTCGACAACGTCGAACGCGGCCTCGATACCGCCGGGCTGATGGACGGCATGGATTCGTACACGCGTCAAGCGATGGACATCCTGACGACGACCAAATTGAAGGACGCCCTCGACCTATCGAAAGAACCGAAGGAAATCCTCGAGCGCTACGGCGTGGACGATCCCGCGTTCGAGCGCGACGGCGCCCCGCGGATGGTGCGGAACTTCTGCATCGCCCGGAGGTTGGTCGAAGCCGGCGCCCGCGCCGTGACCATGAACTTCAGCCGCTGGGATTGGCACGGCTCGGACGGCAAGAACTTCGTGCAAGCCCGCAAGGACTTCCCGCTATTGGATCGCGCCATCACTTCGCTCGTCGGGGATTTGCACGAGCGCGGCTTGGACAAAACCGTGTCGGTGATCGTTTGGGGCGAGTTCGGCCGGACGCCGCGGATCAACAAAGACGCGAGCCGGGATCACTGGCCGCAGGTCAGTTGCGCACTCATGGCCGGCGGCGGCATGAAGACCGGGCAGGTCATCGGGGCGACCAACCGCCTCGCGGAACACGCCGTGTCGCGGCCCGTGACGCACCAGGAAATCTTCGCCACGCTCTACACGAACCTCGGCCTCAACCCGAGTGCCGACCGCGCGCTCGACAGCAACGGCCGGCCGCACTTTTTGGTCGAAGACGGCGTGCGGGCGATCCGAGAATTGCTCTGATCGCTACTTCACTCCGCCCTTGACGCGATCCAATCGGATCTTCACCGCGCCGAATTCGGCGCTGGCCGCATCGACCGTCGGTTTCATCGCGTTGAACTCCGTTTGCGCCGCGGTGACCGCGGCGGTCGCCGGAGCGATGGCGGCTTGGGCGGCGACGAGCATCGGTTGCAACAGGACCGGTTTCGGCGCGGCTGCAACCTGCGCCGCGGCCGTATCCACCACCAGTTTGTTCGCGGCGGCGAACTTCACATTCGCGGCCACGAGCGCCACGGCGTTGTCGGCGTTGGCTTTCTTCGCGGCGTCGAGTTCCGTCTGCGCCACCTTCAGCATGTCCGCGGCTTTCTTGGCCTGCTCTTGCAACATCGGGTTCGCCGGCATCTTCTTCGCGGCTTCCGCCACTTCCGTCGAAGCTTTCGCGTAGGCCGTCACCGTCACGCCTTTGGCCATCTCGACCATGCCGAGCATCGGTGCGGCAGCCGTGTATTTGTCGACCTCGGCTTTGATCGGAACCACGGCGGCTTTGGCCGCGTTCGCGGCGGCGGTCGTGTCGGCGACGGCTTTCGTCGCGGCGGCGATGTCGGCGGTCGACTTGGCCACGGCCGCTTGGGCATTCGCCAAGTTCAGTTGGGTCGCCTTCACTTTGGCATCGCTGCCGGCGAGTGCGCCCTGCTGGGTTTTCAACTTCGCATCGGCTGCGGCGAGCGCGGCTTCGACCGACTTGACTCGCTCCGCCAGCGGCAACGGGTTCGTGTCGGCACTGGCCGCGAGCTTGGCATCGGCGATGGTCCAAAACTTGACGAGGCCCGACCAATCCCCGGCGACGATCTTGGTGTTGTCGTGCGTCAGCACCGCTTGCAGCCCGAGATCGGGGAAGGCTTCGAACTGCTTCTGCAATCCGCCGTTGCCATCCCAAACCTTGGCGATTTTGTCGCGGCCCGTGCTGGCGAGCCTGCCATCGTGACCGAAGTGGACCGCCGCAGCGCCGCCCGGGTGCGCGGCCCAATTCTTGATGTTGCCGCCGTTTTCCATTTCCCAAAGTTTGATCGTGCCGTCTTCGCTGCTGCTGGCGAGGATGTTCGAATCGTCGCGCCAGCTCAGGCCGGTGATCATGCCGGTGTGCCCGCGGAGGGTATGGAACTCTCGGCCGGTATTCGTCTCCCAGACGAAGCCGCCGCCGTTGCGGTCGCCGGTGGCCAGCAGGACGCCATCGGGGCTGAACTCGACCTGCGTCACCCAGTCGGTATGCTTTTTGATTTCCCGCGCCACGGTCCCGTCGGCGGTGTTGTAAATGCGGATGAGTTTGCTCGGCGAACCGACGGCGATGAGCGATTGATCGGCGCTGATATCGGCGCTGAGCAGGGCGTCGGTCTCAATGCCGACTTCGGTGATCTTGTCGCCGGTTTCGACGTTGTACAGCACGGCTTTGCCCGAGGCCCCGCCGCGACCACCGGCCGCGAGGAGCAGCTTGCCGTTGCGGCTGAACTTCAACGAGTTGATTTGACCTTGGTCGAACGGCAGGACGCCGACGACATCGCCCGTATCGGCGTGGTACAGGATGATTTGCTTCTGCCCGCCGACGGCGATGAGCGGGGCCCACGGCGAACTGGCCATGGCCAGCACGGCCCCCGGCCGGCGGGCTTTGGTCAGCGGATCGAGTTTGAGTTTGCCCGCGATCGGCATCGGCGGCGGTCCGGAGGGTTTGCCCTTGCCCACGTTTTTCAAACCGATGTCGATTTTGGGCTTCTCGACGACTTTGGCCCCGGCGTTTTCGCGGGCGCCTTGCTCGAGCCAGAGCCTGAGAATTTCGATGGCGGCATCGGGAATCTTCTGCTTGCTCGGCGGCATCACCGGCTCTTCTTTGTGCGTTGTCAGCGTGTAAATCCGGGATTTATCCGGATTGCCCGCGACGACCACTTCGCCCGACGACCCACCCGCTTTCAAGGCCGCAAAGGTAGCGAGGTTGAGACCCCCCTTCTGCTTGTCGGCCCCGTGGCACGCCGCGCAATGGGCCTTGACGATCGGCAAGACGTCTTCTTCGTACGTCGGCTTCTTCGGGTCGGCGAAAGCGACAGCTGGCAGCAGAAGCAGCGCGGGCAAACAAAAACGGAGCATATCGGAGAGCCTCAATGGTGCGGTGTATTACAGGGACTTCGGCTCTTTTTTGCGGAGCAGGTTCGACAGAAAATCGGAGTAGGCGTCTTTCATCGGTAGCGTCAAATCGCGGTGCAGGCGACGGCGCCGCGCCACGACCTCTTCGCCGGTGAGCGGGTTCTTGGCGGGATGATCGATCTCGTTCCAATAGATCCCGCAGCCGCGTTTCTGCCAGAGCGGAAGATCGTTGAAGTTGATGCCTTGCTGAAAGAGCATCTCATTTTTTTGAGCGACGGACAGCCCGACGAGGGCCGATGTGGCCGCGCCGACAGTCTTGCCAAGTTTGCGCATCGACCAATAGCAGTGGGCGTTGAGCGCGTTGCGGTGGGCGTCTTCGTTCCGCCAGCGGAAGTAATCCACGACGAGGTCGGTGGTCGGCAGTTGCGAAATCCGGCAATCGAAGCAGCCGATCGCGCCAAGGAGCAGCGAGAACTTGGCACTCGCTTCACCGGCGAGTATTGAATTCAACTTGCGGAGCTTCCGCTGGAAGCCGACTTCGTTCATGTCGAACAGCAGCGAGATTTCATCGCTTTCGGTGTAGCCGTAGGTGACGTTGAATCCGCAGGCGCTCATCAAGTACTCGGTGGTATCGAGCATCATGTCGCGGAAGCGGACGTCGAACGGCGCTTCGAATTGGTGCACGTCTTTGGTAAGTCGCGTGAAACTCCGCCCGTCGAGCCGCGCGACCATGTGCAACCCCGGCAGAACGCAGTGGTCGTGCGAGGTTTCGTACACGCGCATTTTGGCATCGAGATCATCGAACTTCATCGTTCCACTCCTCGACGACAAACCCGCCCGCTTCATCGATGCGGACGTATCGGATCTCGTCGAACCCTTCTCCCCGACTCGGAATCTGCAACCGCGAACTCGTCCCGAGAATACCGACTACCGGAATTCGCTCACTTTCGGGCCTCGCCGCATTCCGTCGTTTGCAATCCTCAATCTTCGATTGAAAATAACAGCAAGCGATCCGATACCCTTTGGCCTTCGCGGCGACGATATAAGCCTCCCGATCAGCGACCGAAGGATTCGTGTTGTCGATCACAAACGGCAGACCTGTTTCGAGGCAGACTTCCAACAATCTCTTTTCGCGGTGCCGGGTCTTCAGCATGTCGAGGTTAATCCGCAAGTGAGTGCGGAAAAACCGTTCCCGGTAGAAACTCGATTTCCCCGAAGCTTGCAACCCGACGAAGATCACGGCCTCCATCGTGGACACTCCGAGCACTCGGCAGGTTCGTTTGCAATCATCCCAAAGTATCCGGGAGCCTCTTCGCTCCGCGGATGATCGTGAGTACCCGCACCGTATCGCCATCCACCCGGCAAATGATCCGGTGCTTTCCGGAGAGCCGTTCGCGGAGTGCGACTTCTGCGTATTCCGAAACAACCCATACCGAGTATGGGAGCAGCCCGATCGATTCTACGACGGCATGGACTCTGGCCGCGAAGGATTCCGCTTGCGATTCCGACGACGTTCTTGCGATGCACTCGCAGCTTTCGTTCAAATCGCCTTTGGCTTCTGGAGACCAAATCACTTGAACCATCGCGGCAGTCTCGGCTTGATTTCTTCGTGAGGTATCCCTTCGCCGTTTTCAATCTGCCGTAGACCGTTTTCAATCTTTCGTCGCACATAGTTGGCGTACTCTACATCCGTTTCCTCTTCGCCTTCGGAAGCGAATTCGTCGGCCAGGTTATCGAGGATCTCCTCTCGTATAACGTCATCCGGCATTTGCCGAATCTCTTCCATGATCGCTTCTTTCGTCGACATCGCAGTTCCTCCATTAATGGTTGAACATGAACTCACGGGAGTTCAATACTGCCCAGAATACATCTTCCAGCGCCTGCACTTTATTCGGGTTCGCGTTCACCGCCGCCATCAGTTTCGTCATCTCCTCGGGTTTCGGGGCCCGGCTCAGTGCCCGGATATACATCTGCTCGATGATCTGCGGAGGGGTCTTCTTCTCCAGTTGCATCTTGCCGATCAGGTTGCCCTGCGCGATCTTCGGCGCCACGGTGTCGCCGTTCATCAGGTGGAGGCTCTGGCTCAGCGTCGGTTCGAGACGCACTTCGCAACTGCAGACCGTCTCGCGCATCGGTCGGCCGAAGGTGCTGAGGAAGTAGGTGCTCGTTTGCCCGTCGGCGATTTGCACGGCGCGGGCCCCGAGCGGCATGCCGGGGAACTTGTTCTTCGTGTCGGTCACTTGCGTGATGATGTCGAGCATCGTCTCGGCGCGGATACGGCGGATCGGCCCCTTGGCAAAGTTACGCGTATCCCCCTCGTTGCTTTTGTTCGGCTGCGTCGCCAATTGATACGTCCGGCTCGTACAAATGTCGCGGACGAGCTTCTTAAAGTCGTACTTGTACTCGGTGAACTTCTTGCCGAGTTCATCGAGCAATTCTCGATTGCTCGCGGGGTTGCTGATACGGACGTCGTCCACTTCGCTGATGATACCTAGGCCGAAAAAATGGCTCCAGACGATATTCGACAAGTTCTTGGCGAAGAACGGATTCTCCGGCGAGGCCAGCCAATCGGCAAGGATGACGCGGCGGTCTTTTCCGGTCGTATCGGGCGTTGCACCGCCGAGGAATTTCGGCTTCATAGGCGTCGCTTTGATCGGGTGGTTCACCTCGCCGCCGCCGCTGTTGAACACCACGACCTCGCGCGGATCGTCGGCCGGTTTGCGGCCGATCTGCGTAAAGAACGAGGCGAAGCCGTAGTAGTCGTCCATCGTCCAGCGGTCGAACGGGTGATTGTGGCACTGGGCGCACTGGACGCGCATCCCCATAAACACCTGGGCGACGTTCTCAGTCACCTTCACGATGTCGCGCTCGAGTTGGTAGTAATTCGTCGGCGGGTTCTTGAACGTCCCGCCGTTGGCGCCGAGGAGTTCGCGGACCCATTCGTTCGTCGGCGTGTTCTTGGCGATCTTGTCTTGCAGCCAGCCGTAGTATTGGAGCATCGCCTTGCGCGATACTTCGTTGTTACTGCGGATTTGCAACAGTTCGGCCCATTTCAATACCCAGAGTTCACTGAACTCTTTGCGCTCGAGCAATTCATCCACGAGGAGATCACGTTTATTCGGTAACGATGAGATCATGAATCGGGCGTATTCATCCGGTAGTGGCAAGATGCCGGTGATGTCGAGGTAGACCCGGCGGACGAAGGTGCCGTCGTCGCACAACCCCGACGGTTCGATGCGGAGCTTCTTCAATTTGTCGTGGACGAGCTTGTCAACGTAATTATTCTCTGGCACGGCCGGCCACGCGAATTGGATTCCTTTGGGGAGCGTGACGAACGGCACGCCGACGGTGAAAGTGCTGAAGCGAGCCATGACGAACGCTTCGCCGCGTTCGCCGGCGGTCACGGCGCCGTCCCCGTTGGAGACGATCTTCGCGGAGGTTTCGTTGTTCGTGAGGAACAGCGCGAGGCTGGTCACATCGCGGTCGGTGCCGTCGGAATACTTGGCGCGGACGATGATGCGTTGGGCAGTGCCCGGGCCGTCGAGGACGCCGTTGGGCGGGAAGACTTCGACGCCGGTGACGGTGGCGACCGTCGGGGCATCTTGCGGGCAATCGGCTTCGAGCCAGCGGACGATGGCGTTGTAGTACTCGTCGCCCTCGGCGATTTTCTTACCGCCGGTGTGGGGCACTTTGCCGACGATTTTTTCGAGCAGCAGCGACTCGTGGGCCACGGCGAGATTGACGCGCCGGCCGTTGAGTTCGCGGGTGAGGCGGTAGTGGTCGCCGTCGGCGTCGAAGCCGAAGAGCGAAAGCCGGAAGCCGTCTTTCCCGCGGGCCGCGCCGTGGCAACCCCCGCTGTTGCAGCCCGAACGCAAGAAGACGGGCATGACGTCGAGCTTGAAGCTGATCGGCCGATCTTCCTTGGCCTTGACCACCTTCACGGGAACTTTCACCGTCAACCCGGCGAAGGCGACGCTGAGTTCGGTGACGCCATCGGCAAGGGGCAGGCAGGTCGACTTTTCGAGCTTGGCGAATGCGGGGTTGGCGAGTGCCGCGGTCGCCTCGGCGGTGACATCGCGGGTCAGTCCATCGGCGTAGGTCGCTTGCACGATGAACGACTGGCGATCCCGCGCGCTTTCGAGGTTGATGTCAGGCGGGTAGACGGCAATCTTCGCCGGGGCCGGCGGGGGTGCCGGCGGTGCCACCGGCTTCACGGGAACCGGAGCCGGCGGAGGGACCGCTTGCGGCACGGGCGTCGGCGCAGCTTTCGGTTGAGCCGGCGGAACCGGTACCGGCGCGGGCGGCGTCTGCGCCACGAGCACGCTGGCGAGCAGGGCGAGGAACAGAGCCGGGAGAATCGTGGAACGCATAGTGTGTCAACTCCGTGCCGTGAATCCGTGAACAACTAGCTCTTCAACCGCTTCCGCCAATAACCGGGTTTTCGCTTATGGTGGGCGAAGGCGACGATACGGATGTCCGCGCCGCGGTCATCGTAAATGAACGAATAGGGCAACCGGGGCAGAATCCAGATTCGCACAGGGCTACTTCGGACTTTCGGACCGATCACAAGGCCACTCGCGATACTTTCCAGCACTTCGGCCAATTCAAATAAGAAGCGAGGCCGATCGTCCGATTGCAATTCCGCAACATCGGTTTCAATCCGGGCCTCATCGTAAAATTGCACGATCTTTATCATTTGCGCTTGGCCCAGCCCGCTTTGATCTCTTCCCATGAGACCAGTTTGGTCCGACCTGCTTCCAAGTCTGCCATGCGCCGTTCGCATTCTTCAACCCAAGTCGCCTCCCACACTCCGGTGGTCAACTGCTCCTCCTCGTCGAGCGCGTCGAGGCGATTAACCAGTTCGGCGCGCTCCGCCACGGTCAACTCCATCACCAGAGGGAGAATCTTTTCGAGAGCCGGGCTGATCTGCTGTACGGCACTCATTTCTTCGGCTCCTCCTTCTTCGGGGGCACCGGCGCCCCGGCCTTCGCGGCCTTCTCGCGCTCTTCCTGTTCCAACCGCAGTTGCTCGAGGCGCGTCAATCGCTTCTCCGGCGGCTTGACGGGCAACGGCGGTGGGGTCGGCATCGGCGCGGTCATCGGGGCCGGGACCGGCGGGGCGACCGCGACCGCCTTCGGTGGCAGCGGCACATCGACGCGGAGTTCCCCGCCACCGAGCGATTGCGAAATCACTTCGCCGTTGATCGTCACGATCAGCTGGCAGAAGATGCCGTGCTTCCCGGCCGGGGTCGTTTTGTCGGTCGCTACGGCGAAGGTCAGGTCTTTGCTATCCTTGGTCAATTTAATGTCCGCCGCCACCGCCTTCACCGGCAGGCCCAAGAGCTTGACGACCCCTTCCCCGGCGAATGGCGATGCCACCGTCACTTTGCCGAACACCGTCGTCGGTTGGCCTTGTTCCACGGCGGCGCGTTCTTGCGCGAAGGCGACCAGCGGGGGACAAACTTCGAGGTTGAACAATTGCGAACTCGTCCAGACCGGGCCTTTGCCCGCGTCGGCGACGGCGATCACGGCCGTCTTCCACTTCCGCACCCCCGCGTTCGGCGCGGCGTTGATGAACAGCGTCGTTTCCAGCGCTCCGGCGGGGATCACCGCGGAGCCGGCGATGCCCATCCCCGCCGGCGTGAAGAGCGGGTAGACCGTGATCGGCCCGGTGAACCCGGCCGCGCGCTTCGCCACGATTTTCAGGTTGATACTGCCGTTCTGCGGCACGGCGGCTTTCGGTTCGATCACGTTGATCGAGTACGGGGCCGCTTCGGTCACGGCGACCGCGATGCGGTTCGTGTAGTGCCGGTGGAACGGCGTGTTGTTCAACCCGATGTTGTAGTTCACATCGAAATTGACACTCGACATTGCTTTGACATTGACGTCGGTGGGGTTGGCCGCGAAGTCGAGCAGTGCCCCGGCATTCGAGGCGTCGGCCTTGGCTTCGAAGACCACCGGCACGGTGCCCAAACCGGGATCCACCGGATCGGCGGCGGCCGTGGCTCCGGCCGGACGACCGGGGAAGGTCAACGAAGCGGCGCCGCCCCACTCGGCCCGTTGGACGTTCACGAGGCTGGCGACCCGGCCGCCCTTGGGGATCGAAATCGTCTGGC
>JAYSYN010000287.1:0-9875 GCA_043727575.1 Fimbriiglobus sp. | reverse complement strand
GACCGGTTCTGGCGTGACCCGCTTCCGCCGGCAGTCGAGTTCCGTGTGCACGTAGTCGCCGAGCAGGCGCCGCGCCTCGCGGACGTAGATCTGGTGCGGCCAGCCGCCGCTGTCGGTGAACTCGTCCTTGGCGAGGCCCCACACCGCCGTCTTTTCTCGGATCGCCTTCGGGACGCGCGGGTGGTTCGCGAGTGTCCACATCAGTCCCTGCTGGTATTCCGTGTGATCCGCGAGGATCTTCGCGCGCTCGGCGTAGTCCGCATCGGGGTACTTCGTGTTGCCGCCGAGGTAATCGGTGCTGAACGCGTGGTTGTTGTTCGTGTCGGTCTTGCCGTTGGGCATCGGATCGGGCTTCATCGGAAAGCGGAGATCGCCCGCCTCGAAGTTGCGGAAGAGCAATTCGTAGCGGCTTTCGGCGTATCCCGCGGGCTTCGGGAACGGGATCCGGTTCGCCGGGACGTTGCTCATGCACAGGCGGTAGCAGAAGGCCTGCAACCGGTGGTCCCCTTCGCCATCGGCCGGCAGCTCCTTTTCGATGCCCGCCAGCAGCCCGCTGTTCGGATCGCCGGGCTTCACGTACGGATCGACGTCCACAATGAAGCGGTGGCCACCGGTGTTCCACTTCCGGGCAACGCCGTTGAGCGACTCTCCGTAGACGGCGTTCGACTCGCGGCCGGTGGCACTGTTCACGCCGGCTGCGGCCATCAAGTCGCCTTCGTAAGTCGCATCGACGAAGACGTTACCCTCGTAGGTTTTCCCCGATTCCATCGCGATCGATACGATTTTGGCCCCCGCCTTCTTGACCCCCGCGGCGCGGTCGAGTCGCTCCCCGTAGATCGCCTCGACTTTCGCCTCGGCCAGCATGGCGCGCAGGATCCGCTCGGCCACCTTGGGCTCGAAGGTCCACATCGCATCCTCGTTTTTGCGATAGGCTTTGTAGTCCTCGGCCTTGCCGTGGATCCACGATTTGGGATCGTCGTAATGCTTCTTCACACGCTGATAGAACTCGCGGGCGATGCCGCCGACCACCGCTTTATTACCGCTGTCGGTGAAGCCGAGGCCACCGCTGGTCAGTCCGCCGAGATGCTGGCTCGGTTCGATGACGATCGCGGATTTGCCCATCCGGGAGGCTTGGATTGCGGCCGCCACCCCCGATGCGGTACCCCCGTAGATGACGACATCGTGAGCACCCGCTGCGGAGCTGGCAACCAGGACGAGGACGGTACAGTAAAAGTGTGGACGCATCGGTGGTCTCGGGTGAGGAGGAGCGGAGCCACTTCGTACTGGCGTCACTTTATGCACTGTCGAGCTGTTCTGCCATGACCTTCTCTTCGCCCCAACGGGGCCGACTTTTACAGCCCAGGGCGGGAGCCCTGGGACATAACCAACAAGGATTTTCGCCCCGAAGGGGCCGGCGTACGTATTGGAAAACGCCGGCCCCTTCGGGGCGTAAGAATAGGTCGAACCAATCCCAGGGCTCCCGCCCTGGGCTGTCAAAGTCGGCCCCGTTGGGGCGAAGAAACGATTTCTGGCATTGCTTTCCTGACGGTTCGGTAGCCGGCGGTTAGTGACCGCCGAATCCGAATCGGCAAGTGATCGACCCCCGGAGGCTCACAGCGCGGGCCGCTGCAAGCTTCCGGGGGTCGAGGCAACAATGGCATGATCCGGTGGTCTGTGACCACCGGCTAATATCTGTGACCCCTCCGGGGTCTGGCGAAATCCTACTCCCAAGCCACGTTGGCCCGCACATCGTCCGGGTTCAGTTCCGCGAATTCCGTCAGCAATTCCTTGGTGCGGTCGTCGATTTTGGCGGGGACGACGATCTTGAACACGAGGTACTGATCGGCGCCGGCCATCCCTTTGCCGCGGAGGCGGAGGCGCGAACCGCTCGACGTGCCGGCGGGGACTTTCACCGTGAGCGTCGAGCCGTCGAGCGTTGGCACGTCGACCTTCGCCCCGAGAATCGCTTCGGGCACCGAGATCGGCAGGTCGAGCAGGATGTCGAGCCCCTCCCGGCGGAAATAGGGGTGCGGGGCGATCTTCACCTTCAAATAGACATCGGCCGAACCGGTCGCACTGGCCGGGACGCGGAGTTTCTTGCCGTCGTCGATCCCGGCCGGCACCTTCACTTCGATGGTCCGGCCGCCGACGGAAATGCTGATCGATCCACCCAGGGCTGCGGTGTCAAACGGCACGTCGATGTCGGTCTCGACATCGGGCGCTTGCGGTCGGGCACGCGGACCGGCCCGGCCTTTGCCGCGCTTCGCCCCGCCGCCCAACAGATCGCCGAGATCGAAGCCCTCGCCCCCGCCGAAGTTGCGAAAGAACTCCTCGGCGTCGGCCGGATTGCCGCCGGGGAACCCGCCGCCGCCGGGGAAGCCACCGCCGCCCGGCCCTGTCGCGTCGCCGGTGTGCCCGTAGCGGTCGTATTTGTCCTTGAGTGCCGGGTCCGAAAGCACGTCGTGCGCCGACGATAGTTCCTTGAACTTCGCCTCGGCTTCCTTGTCGCCGGGGTTGCGGTCCGGGTGATACTTCCCGGCCAGTTTGCGGTACGCCTTTTTGATCTCCTCCTGCGAGGCCGACCGCGAGACGCCCAAAATTTCGTAGAAGTCTTTGGCCATGGGAATCCGAATTTCTCGTTGAATGGCGAGCCGGCAGCGTGAGTGAGCTGCCGGATTCTCTCGGCGGAACAGAATCCGGCAGCTCACGCTGCCGGCTCGCCAACGATCATCTTACAACGCGGTCACCCGACCAAGATGCCCATTCGGGCGACGTTGATCAGCGCAGCGTCGATGATCGATTCCAACGCCTTGCGGATCTGGTCCGGGTCGGTCAGTGCAACGTCGTGTTGCCGCACCGTGATCCCCCCGGTCTCGGCGATTTTCGTCAGTTTCGTCACAAGCGCGGGGCGGTCGTTGGCACCGTCGAGCAGCGGGATCATCTGCCGGTCGAGTTCGTTTAAGCGGACGACCTCGTGCCGGCGGTTCGCGATGATCCCCGTCTTCGCGGCGTGAATCCGCGCCAGCGGCAACGCCACCGGATACTCCCCGGCCGACTTCGCGAACGTGATCGGCATACCGTACAGTTCGATGAGGTCGGAACCCATGTAGCAATTGAGCATTCCGATGGCGATGAGTTGCGTGTCTTCGGCCGCTTGGCGCGGGTCGTTCTGCTCTTCGCCACCGATCGATTCACGGGCCTGCTTGCGGAGCGAATCGAACGGGATCGACGCCGGGTAAGCCAATTGCAAGAGGTGCATGGTCACCTTCAACAGCGGCCGGTTGGTCGCCATCGTCATGTCCATGGGGCTGCGATACGTGACGCTCCCGTCGTCCGTCAGGTTCAGTTCGGTCGTCCCTTCGGGGAGCACCGGCCGCGCCGCCGAGGTCACGTGCAGCGCCCGCAGCGAGTCGGGCACCACGGACCAACTCACGGCGTGGCGTTCGGCGCAGAGCAGCGTCTCGCGGAACATCCGATTCCGGAGGAAATCCATGTACTGCTCGGCTTGGACTTGATCCGTCGCCAGCAACTTCAGCGTCTTCTCGACCTCGGCGCCGAAGTTCCCTGTGACCATCGTGCCGACGCGGGCTTCGCCCAAATACTTCAGGCCGCGCTTCTTGGCCAAATCGGTGAACTCGTGAAAGTAAACCGGTTCGTTCACTTCTTCGAGGTGCTCGTGATACAAGTAATGGTCGGCCTGATTCTGGATCGAATCGGCCTCTTGCTTCAACAGCTGCGGGTAGGCCCCCTCGTTGCGGACAACGGCCGCGAATTCGTTGAGGGCACCGCGAATCTCCGCGGCGGCGCGTTGTGCGGCCGGGGCGTCGAACGGTTCCGCCGCGACGGCGGCTTGCAGGCCGTCCATCTTCTTTTGGAAGGCGTCGATCGGGAAGAAGCCGGTGAACTCGCCGCAGGCGGTCGCGGCCGATGCGACATTGGCTTTCATTTGCGCCGGGTCGAGCCGCCCGGCCATCACCGCGTCGAGATTTTGACCCATCGTCCCGATCAATTCGGGCAAGCGCGGGTTGGATTTGTTCACCGACTGGGTGAGAAACTTCAAGAGCGCCCGCGATTGCTGGATACGGTCCTTCGGGTCGCTGAAGCGCGCGGCGTGGTAGCGCATCATATCGCGGATCATGCCGCGCATGTGCCAACCGGGGAAAGTGTTGTACGAGACATAGGCGATGCCGTTGGGCGTCAGCAGCGTCCCGCAGATCTCCAAGATTTTCGAGCGGACGTTCTCGGGTACCCACGAGAACACCCCGTGGCAGATGATGTAGTCGAACATCCCGTACGCCGCATCGACATCGAGGATGCTGGCGTGTTTGAAGATCACATTCTCGAGACCCAACTGCTTGACGGTATCGACTCCGTCCCGGATCTGTTTGGCCGAGTTATCGACGCCGACAAATTGACTCTCGGGCAAATAATCGGCCATCGGGATCAGGTTCCCGCCCGCGGCGCACCCGAGTTCGAGCACCCGGCATTTCTGCACCGGCGTCGGTTTCATTCCGAATAACGTGCCGATGGTGAAGAGCCGATTCGGGTGCGACTGCGCGAACGGGTGGCTCTCGTAGGGGATATCGTCGTAGGTACTCTCGGTCATCGGCCACCTCAAATCGGTCGGAACAGGGCTTAGTTACTGTCGATATGCGTCGAGAAAGGTCAAGGGGTCGTCGCGCACTCGGTACATTTCTACAGAGTGATTATCAGTTCAGTAATGACTCTAAGCTCCAAAATCTAGCCCGTCAAATAATTCCATCGGACCGCACAAAAGAACAGTCTTGCCGGAAACGTCACAATTCGGATAAAAATACTACGTACAAGCGGTATCCTTCAGTATGAAAACTCTCCCGATGGACGCCGAGGCGATCGCCGCCGCCAACGAATTACTGGGGAATGCCAGCCCGCAGGAAGTGCTGCGCTGGGCGGTCAAGCATTTTCACCCGAAGCTTCTAATGGCGACCGCCTTCGGCGCGGAGGGGTGTTGCCTCATCGACATGCTGAGCGAGATCGAACCGGCCGTGACGTTCATCAACCTCGATACCGGCTACCAATTCGCCGAGACGCTGGCACTCCGCGAGACGATCAAGGATCGTTACGGCATCGAAGTCGAGATGATTCGACCCGACGCGACCGTGGCCGAGTACGAAGCCGAGCACGGCGGTCCGCTGTTCGATTTGCGCCCGGATCAATGCTGCCACGACCGGAAGATCGTCCCATTGAAACGCGCGATGGCCCGCTACGAACCCCGGGCTTGGATCAGTGCGATCCGCAAGGATCAAACGACCGACCGCTCCGTCGCGGGGGTCGTCCAATGGGATGCCAAGTTCGAACTCGTGAAGGTCAACCCCCTGTTGAACTGGACGAAGAAGGAAGTTTGGAAGTACATTCTCGACCGCGGCGTGCCGTACAATCCGCTGCACAACGAGGGCTATCCGAGCATCGGTTGCTGGCCGTGTACCAATGCGGTCGGGGCCGGCGGCGACGACCGCTCGGGGCGCTGGGCCGGTAAGAAAAAGAAAGAATGCGGGCTGCACGTGATCGAGAACAAAGACGGGGCGGGCATCTGATGATGTTCTCCGCCAAAGCCGAGTACGCCTGCCTCGCGTCGCTGGAACTCGCCGCGCGCTTCGGCGATCCGCGGCCGGTGCGCCTGACCGACATCGCCGAGAAGCACGACATCCCGCCGCGCTTCCTCGTGCAGATTCTGCTGCAATTGAAAGGGGCCGGGCTGATCGCGAGCACGCGCGGCGCCAGCGGCGGTTACCAACTGGCCCGCGCCCCGGAGAAGATTTCCCTCGGCGACATCCTCGGCGTCATCGAACGGGCCGAGCCGAACCCCGCGAGCCAAAAGGCCGAGCCGACCCCGTTGGCCACGGCGCTCCACGACGTCTGGGACACCGTCGCCCGGACGCGCCAGAAACTGTTGAACGAAACCACCCTCGCCCACATCGTGTCGATCGGGCAGGGCTTGCAGTACGTGATCTAACCCTCGGAGTGACGAATGCCGGATCTGATTCTCCCGCACGGTGGCGAACTCATCAACCGCACGGTGGCCGACGCCACGGTGCCGAGCACGACCGCGATCCCGATTTCGGACGCCGACTTGTCGACGTTGTACCGCATCGCCGACGGCGGACTGTCGCCGCTGACGGGGCCGATGACCAAAGCCGAGTACCAGCGCGTCCTCGAAGAGGAGGTCGTCGTCCGCAACGGGAAAAAGTACGCCTGGACGATCCCGCTGGCATTCCCCGTCGACGAAGCGACCGCGAAGTCTCTGAAGACTGGGACAAGCTATCCGCTGACGAATTCGGCCGGCGCGGTCGTCGGCGTGTTGGAATTGAAAGACGTTTATCCGTGGAACAAGCCGGCGTACAACGCGGCGGTCTACGGGACGACCCGGACGGACCACCCCGGCGCCCGGATCGCGAACGACGACCCGCGCACGCACCTCGTCGGCGGCGACGTCAAGGTGCTGCCGCAGCCCAAAAACAAGGACTTCGGCGATGTCGTGCTGACCCCGACCGAGACGCGGGCTTTGTTCGCCGCGAAGAAATACCAGCGCGTCGTCGGGTTCCAAACGCGGAACGCCCTCCACCGCGCCCACGAATTCGCGTTGGTCGCCGGGCTGGAAAAACTGACGCGGGATGGCCACTTCGCCGGGGCCGTGTTGAATCCCCTCGTCGGCGAAACCAAGAGCGACGACGTCGACGCCGCGACGCGGATGAAAACCTACCGGGCGCTCATCGACAATAAAGTCCTCGGGCAGGGCGACGCCGACGAGGAGTTGTGGAAGAAGGCCGGCCGCGCCATTTCCGATGTCGTGCATCTGATCGGGCTCGACATCAAGATGTTTTACGCGGGGCCGAAAGAAGCGGTGATGCACGCGATCTACCGGCAGAACTTCGGCTTCACCGACATCGTCATCGGCCGCAAGCACGCCGACGCCCCGCACGACGACGGCACGGAAATCTGGGACGGCTTGGCGGCGCACCGCAAGTTCGACCAACTCCGCGGCGAGTTGCTCATCAGCCCCGTGAAGGTCGGCTTCGCCGCCTTCTACGCCGAAGCGGGCCGCGTGCGATTGGTCGAAGAGTGCCCGAAAGAATGGAAGCCGGTGAGCATCTCGGGCAGCGATTTGCGGAAGCAACTCGGCCGGGGCGAACTCCCCGACCCGCGCATCATGCGCTCGGAGACGGCCCAGGTGCTGATCGAGAAGTACAAGTCGGCGTGAAAGGGACTATAAAATGACGGCCGCATCGGAATGCGGCCGGCATTGTCGATGACTTTTCAGCTCACAATCAATTTGTTGCCCGGCGTGCGGACCGGCATGGCGAACAAGCGGAACGTTGGCCCCGCACCGAGGTAGCCGCCGCCCGCGGCGGCCGCCATCGACAACATCGTGCCGACGAATGCCCACCACGTCACTTTCTTGGCGGCTTCTTGGACCTCTTGTTTCGCTTGTTCTCTCTTTTGTGGGTCTTCAGCGGCAGCTTGCGCCTGCGCCGCGACGCTTTCGGGTTTTTGCGACCATTCTTCGATTTGCTTGGGGCTGACGCCATTCCTTTGTGCGCCCACTTTCCAATCTTCCGAGGTCGTATTTTTGGCGGCCACATCGGCGACGCCCGTGCCCGCCGTGGCGACGCCCATCATGGCGTTGAAACCGGCTTGGACCCCGGTGGCCATCAGCCAAAGCAGCATCGCGAATACCAAAGCCCAGACCAATAAGCCGTACGCGGCCGCTTCGTGCTTATTCTCGCCGACCGTGAGTTGGCTGGCCAAAAATCCGCCGGCGAACAGGCATACCATCGTCGTGAAAATCGCCCACACGGCGGCGCCGACTTCGAGGGTCTGGGCGCTCGCCTTCCCGCCGATTGAGAGTCCGATTGCGCCGCCGAGCAGCGTCAGGGCGAAATACATCGCGAGGGCGAGCACGGCGCCGGCCGTGATGGCGCCCCAACTGATCCGGCTGCGCACCGCCACGATATCTTCGGTATTGGTGGGGGAACTTGCGACGACGGGTACAGAATGACCGACCATGGGAGATACCTCTTTCCAAAGTGTTGCGGAAAATGCCGCATTGTCGAAACATCGAGACGGTCGCGGTCATCGCATTCGATATGCCCGTTTGTGAGAATTTTTGAATCGTTCCGGCCCCCGACGAAAAAACCACCCCGGACGGGGTGGTCGATGCGGAACCGGGTCCGCCCTGGCGTTCTATCAGCGTGACCTCGTACAGATTTCCCCGAAGCCCGGACAACCCGAATCGCGGCCCGGGTGTTCCCGCCATGCTGCTGTCCACTAAGTTAACGGCACTCCTTCCCCCGAGTCCGATTCCCATGCTTCATTCGAAACTCCGCTGGGGCATCCTCGGCGTCGCCGGGATCAACCAGCGTCTGCTCCCCGCTTTCAAAGCCTCCACCACGGCCAGCCTCATCGGTATCGCCAGCCGGACTCAGGAGAAGGCTCTCGCCGCCGCCAAGGCCGACGGAATTCCCCGCGCCTTCGGGAGCTACGAGGCGCTATTGAACGATCCGGGCATCGACGCGGTATACATCCCGTTGCCGAACCACCTGCACGATGAATGGGCCCGCAAGGCCGCCGACGCCGGCAAGCACATCCTCTGTGAAAAGCCGATGACCTGCGACGCCGCGAGCGCCGAGACGTTGATCGCGTATTGCCGGGCCAAAGACGTCCGGCTCATGGACGGCTTCATGTGGCCGCACCACCCGCGGACCCGCAAACTGCGAGAGTTCCTCGAGAGCGGGGCGATCGGCGCCATCACCAAAGTGAACGCGGCCTTCACCTTCGATTTGAAGGGCCTGCCGACGGACAACATCCGCATGCAACCGCACGCCGGCGGCGGGGGGTTGCTCGACGTCGGCTGCTACACGACCTACGCCATCCGCTGGTGGATAAGGGCCGAGCCGGTGAAGGTGTTCGCGAAGGCCGTCTTCGCCAACGGCGTCGATGTGGCGATGAGCGGCGTCTGGACATTCGCCGACGGCCGCACCGCCAACTTCGATTGCGGCTTCACGTCCCCGCTGCGGACGTGGGTCGAGATCGTCGGCACCGAGGCCGTCGTCCGCATTCCGAACATGTGGATTCCGGACGATCGGGCAGTCTTCGAAGTGCATCGTCAAGCCGGCGACTTCGGCAACGCCATCGAAGTGATCGCCACGCCGGGCGAGAATCAGATGGTCCACATGCTCGATGAACTCGCCGCCGCCGTCCGCGAGAAACGCGAACCGTCGCCGAACCCGGACGAAGCCGTGAAGACGCTGAAGGTGCTCGACGCGTTGAAGAAGAGCGCCTTCGACGGCGTGGAAGTGGAGTTGTAATTCGGCCACGCCCCAAGACTCTACCCCGGCCCCGTCACGGTCCGCAGCACGCCGGCGCTCGAATTGACGATCCGCCGCCGGCGGGCTTTGATCGGTTCCGCCGCTTCGGCTTGCTTCTTTTGCAAATCGTCGAGGTTGGCTTGGCAGAACGGGCAGCCGATGGTATTCAGGTGGAATTCGATGTAGTCGAACCGCGATTCGTCGAGCGCCTGCAGTAAGTAACCGCCGAGTTGATCGCGGGTCGCGCACGATAAATGTTCGCGCCGCCAAATCGCCCCGATGGTGTGTTCGCCGCGATCTTCCTCGCCCCGCACTTCGTCGAACAGCAACCGGGCCGACGCGTCGTCGCGCAGGATCTTTTCCACGGTCGCCATCTCCGCATCGGGAAGGGCGTCGTGGAGGAAGTCGCGCAGGGTCGATTTCGTGAGGCGCGCCATGGCGAGACGATTTCCGGAACGAGGGGAATTGGAGTCTGTTATATGCTTTGCGCAACCCGGAAGGGCGCGGGGCCGGCTCTTTTGTAGGGGCAGG
>JAYSYN010000286.1:0-29351 GCA_043727575.1 Fimbriiglobus sp. | reverse complement strand
ATCCGACCCCGCATCGCAAATCCCCCCGCGAAGATTCGTCGAGGATAGCGCGATACAAAGGAGGAGGCAACAGGGAGTTTTTCAACACCCTGCTAGTGCTGGCTGGAACTGGGCTGGGCCTGGGGTCATCGAACGCGGATGCGCCCTTGGCGAGATCGATTGCTCCAAAGCGATTGTTCCAACACCCCGCCTCGGTCTGCTCGGGGATTCCTTCAAATTCCATGACGCAAGTCATTGCTGAGCAAGAGAATCGGCCACACGGACCGTTTCGGCTCCGATTCTTCCAATTCGTCCGGATTGTTCCAGAGTGGGGTGTCACACATTCTGGAACAATCATTTTCCCGGGTGTTTTTCGATGCGGATCGACGTCGCGCTACGAGTCCCCGCCGGAGACCGCCTGCGAGGACAACCTCCAAGAATCGTTGCTCCACCCTCAGTGGGAAGAAATCGACGCACGCGGCCGGCGTGTTCTAGTCTTCCGGCAATCTCAATGCTGGAGAGTTCTCGTGGCCCGATTGTGCGAACCTTGCCGCCACCATTCCACCGACGATTCCCTGACCGCGTGCCCGCAATGCGGGGGGCCGGTCAAGTTCACGCTGCTCCCGCCGCCGAACGCGGCGCCCGAGCCGATGGAGTTGCATGACGGAGGAGATATCGCTCCGGCGGCAAACCTCCGCAATACCCGGATGACGTGGTACTTGGTGGGCGGTGCGGCCGCGCTGATCGCGATCGTCGGCTTGGGGCTGCTCCTCACCGGGAATCTCAGCGAAGGATTCGACGCGCGGGCCAAGAAGATCCACCCCGGCATGCCGATGGAACAAGCCGGCGGCATCATGGGGGATATCCAAAAGCCGGCCGGCAAGAAATGGTCGATCACCATCGGTGAACCCGAGCCGCGCGCGGAGCCGATGCCCGACTTCGACCGGCCGATGGATTATTCCGGCGAAGGGTACGTCGTCTACGAAAGCTTGACGGCCGGGTTGAAAATCCATTTCCGCGACTGCGTCGTGACCCGGGTCGAAGAGGTGGCCCGCGAAGGCGGGATGCGGAAGCGCACCACTGTCACCCGGTAGATTCTCAGTTCCCAGATCGATCCGCGCGACACCGCAGCAGATTCTGCTCGTGTTGGTTCAACGTCCACTCGGGCTGGCACTCTAAGGCTTTTTGGACCGCCCCCCGGGCCGACGACGGCTGATCGAGTTCGGTCCACGCCTCCGCCAAGTAGAGCCAGACGCGGGCATCGCCCGGCTTCTCGGCGTCCGCATTTTTCAACGCCTTCGCCGCCTGCACCAGCGTCCGCTCGGTCAGGGCCGCGTCGGCCGGTTCGCCATCGTCGCGCCATTGCTTCACCAGCAAGACCAAGCCGATGCCCCGGTGCAATTGTTCGCCGAAGGTGTCGTCGGACTGCCCGGCGAGTTCCATCAACCGCGTGTGGACGTGTACGAGGTGTTTCTTCGCCGCGGCGCTAGCCTCGGCCGCCTCGCGGGTGAATTGCTCGAAGTGCAACTTCGACTCCGGCAGGTTCCCCGTCTTCATCAGCAGTTCGCCCAAATAGGCCCGCACCATGACGGCGTCGGGCTGTTGTCGGAGGTGCGCTTTCAAGTGCGGCAGCGCCCCCATCTCATCGGCGCGGTCGAGGTGTTCCGCCGCGAGCCGAAGGTGATCGGGCTCATCCTTCGGCGTCGCCCCGCGGGCCACGACATCGTCCGGCTTGCGCGACACGGTCGCTGTACGACACCCAATTACAGCCCAACAGGCCAATAGCAGGCACATCGACGAGCGACGCATTTCGGAAACCCCGCAGCGGACGGGAGAGCCAGTGCGGGATGTATCGAAGGTCGGGGCCGCACCCGCCTAGCCGAAGGGAAATGATTCCCCGAAGCGGCGCGGAAGTTGTGAAGGTTGGAAGGGGAATGCGGATTGCGCCTGCCGGACGCGAGCGGACCGGACGAAACTGCCGGGTTCGATTCAAGTGGTGTCTGGCAATTCTTCTGGCACGATTTTCGGGTCGAAGGAGTCACCCCATCAATTTTTATTTGACTTGCCCGGATCGTGACTTATACTCCTGTACCATATGTACTCAATTCAAGTTCACGGAGTTTCATACCATGGTCGCCACCTCCCTATGAACCGGCGACCGAAGCCTTTTCCTCGTTCCACCCGAACCCGCCGGCGATACGATACCTCCGTAGTCGAATCACACCGGATGCTCCATGATGTCTACGCCCCATTCCGCGAAGACTCCGGTTTGGATCGCGGCGATCCTCGCTTTCGGCGCGCACGCGGTCGGTGCGGCCGAACCGAAGCCCGACGATAAACTCATCAAGCCCGCCGCCGCCTCCCTGCCGATCAAATACAAGGCGGATGGGATCGCCGTGAGTGCGGAGTACTCGCTGTCGGCTTTTGTGGTCTGCACGATCCCGAAAGCATTCAGCAAGGAGTTTGCATTCGAGGTCTACGAACCGAAGACGTGCAAACGCACGGGCAATTTCCAAGTGGGTGGAAAGAAGCCGATCCAGACGATGGCGATTAACCCTGGCGGGACACGCTTGGCGATTTTGGAAGGCAGCGAAGACACGATCTTGGAGGTTTCGGTGTGGACAGTTCCCGAAGGAAAAGAACTGCGCAAACGGTGGTCTCCGGCCAATTCGACCGAAGCCCTGGACACGCGGGTGATCGGGATCGCCTTCGTCGCAGATGACAAGCTGTCACTCACGCAAGGCGGCCGGGTGGCGTGCTGGACGATGGCCGATGAGAAGCCGGCGTTCGACGTGCAGGTGCTCGATGCGGAGAAAAAACAAAGGTTCTTGTCGCACGGTCCCCGCATGCCGGCCAACTTCGGCTTCAGCCCGGATCGCGCGATTTTGGCCGTTCAACAAAACGACGGAATGACCCTCGTCGATACGGCCACGGGCCGAACCACCGGCCAACTCCCGGCACCCAAAGACACGGCCCGATTCCGTACCATCGACGGCTTGGCCTTCAGCCCGGATGGCAAAAAACTCGCGGCGTGTTACACGTTTGCCGCCGGCCCCGATTCGAAGACGCCCCGGTTGGACGACAAGCGCATCGTCGTCTGGGACATCGCGGCGAAGCGTGTCGATGTCGAGGCCCCGCTACTCACGCATGTCAACTCCGGTAGCCAGGGGAGTTGGTGGGGCGACGGCCATTTGATCTGGCACTACGGCGGCGGTCAAAATCTCGTGCTCCGCGCCGACACTGGAGCGATTATCCGCGATTGCCTTCCGCCCTACGAGGGCGCCACAACGGCATCGATTCTCGTCGGTGGAGTTTCCGACGGCCAACTGCGATACCTCACCAACGCCTTCACCACGAACTTTTTGGCCTACGACGCACCGACCGAACATCTGAAAACCGACGCCGCGGTCGATGACGGGAAGGGCTTTTACAAACGCCTCTGGCTCACGAAAGAAGGCGTCGAGAAGATGCCGGCCGATGTCATCGCCACTAAGCGCAAATTCGAAATCCCGAAGCGCTGATCCCCTCGTACTTATGCCCCAGAGTTCCGAAAGCCGCCCATGATCCGCATCTCCAAACTCGCCGAGTCCGTCAAACCCAGCGCCACCCTCGCCGCGGGGGCCAAGGCGAAGGCGCTCAAGGCCACCGGTGTGAAGGTCTACGACTTCAGTTTGGGCGAGCCCGACTTCAACACCCCGGCCCACATCTGCGCCGCGGCGAACGAAGCGATGGCGAAAGGCCAGACGCATTACACCCCCGCCGGCGGCACGGCCGAACTCAAGACGGCCATCGCCAAGTGGTACGGCCGCACCTACGGCCACGAGTGCAAAGCGGAGAACGTGATCGTCTCGAACGGGGCGAAACACTCGCTGCACAACGCGCTCGCGGCGACCGTCGGGCCCGGCGACGAAGTCATTATCCCGACGCCCTACTGGGTCAGCTATTCCGACCTCGTGAGCATGACCGGGGCCACGCCGGTGCTCGTCGATGCGACGTTCGAGTCCGGATTCAAAATGACGCCGGCGCAGTTGAAGGCGGCGATCACCCCGCGGACGCGGGTGCTGATGCTCAACAGCCCAAGCAACCCGACCGGCACCGTCTACACGCGGACCGAACTCGAAGCGCTCGTCGATGTCTATTTGGAACACTCCGACGGCTGCATTTTGAGCGACGAGATTTACGAGCAGCTCGTGTACGGCAACGCCCAGGCGACCTGTGTGGTGACCCTGCGGCCGCAGTTGAAGGACCGCACGATCACGATCAGCGGGGCGAGCAAGAGCTACGCCATGACCGGCTGGCGCATCGGTTGGGCCGTGGCGCCGGTGGCGGTGGTGAAGGCGATGGACACGATCCAGAGCCAAGAGACGAGCTGCCCGAGCAGCGTGAGCCAATACGCGATGATCACGGCGCTGGAATCCCCCGATACGCCGCCGGCCGTGGAAGCGATGCGCAAGGAGTTCGCCGCCCGCCGGGAGCTGACCATCCGCCTGCTGCAAGCGATCCCGAAGGTGAAACTGCACGTCCCGGACGGGGCCTTTTACGCCTTCTTCGATGTGTCGGCGTACAACCCCGATTCGATCGCCTTCTGCAACGCCTGCCTCGAACAGGCCCACGTGAATCTGGTGCCGGGAGTCGCCTTCGGCGCCGAGGGATTCGTGAGGATGAGCTTCGCCTGCAGCGCGGCGGTCATCGAGGAGGGGTTGGGGAAATTGGCGGGGTGGTTGGCGACGGAAGTGACTCAGGAGGTGAGTGATAATGGAAGAAGAGTGGTTTGAACAAGCCAATACATGGCCATTGCTCAATGCGATTCGGCATTCAAGTCCATCGCTGCGAAAAACTCGCCTTCTCAGTAGCGCTTTGTGCAGACTTCTATTCGAGTATTTGCCCGATGAGTTGAAACACATAGTTACCGAAAACGAACTGCTGGGAGATGGACAATCGACCATAACATCTAAGGAATTGATTTCGCGAGCCTATCGGTTCATTCCTCCGCTCGATACCGATTTCAAATCGGGTCATAAACGAGAAGCTGCAAAAGCCGTGTGTTATGCAGTCCAAGAAGGAGGATATTTGTTCCTGCAATGACAATGAAAGAGCTGGAACCGGATAACAAAAGACCCCTCCAGTACATCCGCGACATCTTCGGTAATCACTTCCGGCCCGTCGTCGCCCATCCCGCTTGGCTCACGCCGACCCCGCAATCCATCGCCGCCGCGATCTACGAGGACCGCGCCTTCGACCGCCTGCCGATCCTCGCGGATGCCCTCGAAGAAGCCGGCTGCACCAATGCTGATGTACTGCTCCACTGCCGGCAACCTGGTGAGCACGTCCGCGGCTGTTTGGTCGTCGATTTGGTACTGGGGAAGGAGTGAGGCGACCGTTACAATCCCAACCACTTCCGGACCGCCGCTTCCACCGAGGCCAATCCATCGGGAGGAAGGAAACCGAGTCGTCGGATCAACCGCGGACGGGGCACCGTCACAAGACCTTGGGCATCGAACACACCCGGCCGGAGGAATGACACGGGCACCGCCGTTTCAAATGCCGTTCCCTGCACGCTAGTGGTATGGGGCACCAACGTGAAAAGGACGCGGTCGGCGGGACCAGGCGCGACACTGAGTACCAAGCAAGGACGAACCTTGGCCACCATGCCCAAGTCGGTCAGCCAGACCTCTGCTCGCTCAATGGGCTGCGGTGGCATCGGCGGCCTCTTCGTCATCGTAGGATAGAAACAAATCCTCCGCAGCCGATTCGAATCCGTCGTCGGTCCATTGGCCCACGCCCATCGGTCTCCGGAGCAATTCCTGTAGTAAAGCGCCGCGATCCGGATCGGGCAATGCGTCGTAGGCGTTCAACAACTGTTTCACAGCAGCGGACATGGCGTTCCCTCCAGCGGCAGAGATTTGATTGTATCATGGCCCGCGCCTTCGACCGCCTGCCGATCCTCGCGGATGCCCTCGAAGAAGCCGGCTGCACGAACGCCGATGTGCTGCTCCACTGTCGGCAACCGGGGGAGCATGTCCGCGGCTGTTGGGTCGTCGATTTGGTACTGGGGAAGGAATGATGCCATTCCCCGGCGGAGCGTTGGAGTTCAACCTTTAGGTTGTTGCCCGTATGCGCGGAAAGTCGGGCCGAGTCTTCGAGGCACGACACCTCACGCAAGCACGTCGAACCTCGAAGACTCGCCCCGACGAAGACAACCTGAAGGTTGAACTCCAACGCTCCGCTGTGTTATCCACACAACTGGCACCTAAAAGCGGAAGGCGAGCGAGGAGTTCGAACGTGCTGGCCGTGCGAAGCGGGAATCGTTTCGCGGAGTCGGGGCGAGCCGACCCAATGCGGAATGCGATTTGTTCCAAATTGGGAAGGGAACGGCCACTTGACGAGGTCTTGGTCAACCCGTTTCGTCCGGTCGCCATCGGTCCCGATTGACTCTAACCGACCGTACCCCCGCCCTTCGCGGGCCGAAATACCCGGCGGTCATACACTTTCCTCACTCACCTCCCGAACCGCAGGAAGCCTCCGATGGCCAAGGCCCATTCGCCCGGATTTTTGAAGATCACCGCCGATGCCAAGGCGCGCATCCGCGAGTGCACCGTCGCCGATGTCGCCGCCAAGCGCGCGGCCGGCGCATCGTTCGTGTTCGTCGATGTCCGCGAGGAAAGCGAGTACGCCGCCGGGCACGCCGCGGGCGCGGTGCACATCGGCAAAGGCGTGGTCGAACGGGACGTCGAAACCAAAATCCCCGACCCGGCGACGCCCGTCGTACTGATGTGCGGCGGCGGATTCCGCAGCGCGCTCGTCGCGGATACCCTGCAAAAAATGGGTTACACCGACGTCCTGAGCATGGACGGCGGTTGGGCCGCGTGGAACGCCGCGGGCCTGCCGACGGAGAAATAGCCGGTCAATGCCGGAAATGCCGGACCCCGGTGAACAGCATGGCGATGCCGTGCCGGTCGCACGCGGCGATGCTCTCGGCGTCCTTCACCGAGCCGCCCGGCTGCACGATGGCCACGACCCCGGCCGCGGCGGCGAGTTCGACGTTGTCCGGGAACGGGAAGAAGGCGTCCGACGCCAGCACGCTCCCCTTGGCCTTCGCCCCGGCTTTGCGGATGGCGATGGTCATCGATTCGACGCGGGACATCTGCCCGGCGCCGACGCCGACCGTGCCGTACGCCCCTGCTTCCGGCGCGGTTCCCAAAACGATGGCGTTGCTCTTCACGTGCTTGCACACGAGCCAGGCGAACCAGAGCGCTTCGTACTCGGCCGGCGTCGGCCGCTTCGCCGTCACCGGTTGCCACTTCGTCAAATCGTCGGCGTTTTGATCGCGGGCTTGCACCAGTAGCCCGCCGTCGACGCGGCGCATGTCGTTCCCTGGCGACCGCCCAACGAGCGCCCCGACCTTCAAAATGCGGACGTTCTTCTTCCAACCTTTCAGCGCTTCGAGCGCGACCGGGTCGTAATCCGGCGCGACAATGCACTCGACGAAACGCTCGCCGGACATAACGGCCGCAGCGGTCAGCGGATCGATTTTGCGGTTGAAGGCGAGGACGCCGCCGAAGGCCGAGATCGGGTCGGCATCCCAAGCCAATTGGAAGGCCCGCGTCAGGGAACCGGCGGTGGCCGCGCCGCACGGGTTATTGTGCTTGATGACGGCCGCGGCCGGTTCGGTGAACTCGCGGACGAGGTTCAGTGCCGAGTCCATGTCGAGGATGTTGTTGTAACTGACTTCCTTGCCGTGCAAGAACTCGGCGTTGGCGATGCAGGCGTGCTCGGGCTTCGGGATCTCGCGGTAGAACATCGCCTGCTGGTGCGAGTTTTCCCCGTGGCGCAACGGCCTGACCTTCTCGAACATCGGCATGAAGGTCGCGGCGAGCGTGGTGCTGGCCAGCTCCTTGCTGCCGGCGTTCGGGTTGAAGTATTCGTCGATGGCCTTGTCGTAGGCGGCGATGCGGGCGAAGGCGTCCCCGGCGAAGCGGCGCCGGGCTTCGAGCCGGGTCTGGCCGTTGTTCGCCTGCAATTCTTGGATCAATTGCCAGTAGTTGTTCGGGTCGACGAGCACCGACACGGCCGCGAAGTTCTTGGCGGCGGCGCGGATCATCGTCGGCCCGCCGATGTCGATGTTCTCGATCAACTGCTCTTCGGTGATGCCGCCCTTCGCCAGGACTTGCTCGAATGGATAAAGATTGCAGACGACGAGGTCGATCTCGAGCAGCCCGCTGCGGGCGAGGGTGAGCATGTGCTCGCGGTTGTCGCGCTTGGCCAGCAACCCGGCGAATACCGCGGGGTGCAGGGTCTTCACCCGGCCGTCGAGGATTTCCGGGAAGTGCGTAAGGTCGGTGACATCGCGGACCGGTAGCCCGGCTTTTTTCAGAGCCGCGAAGGTGCCGCCGGTGGCGAAGAGCTGCACGCCGTATTTCGCGCTCAGTTCGGTGGCCAATTCGACGAGCCCGGTTTTGTCGGACACGGACAGCAAAGCGCGGCGCAGCGGGCGGAGCATCACAAAAACCCCATCGGACAAAAGCCGGAATCGATCACGTCATCTTATCGAAGCGCGCCGCCGGGGAAGTGCGGGCGAGCCAGGCGAGCCGAACTCCGTGGGGAGTCGGGTGACGTCCGCGAAACCCGCCGCAGGTTGGAATCGACTTTTCACAGACAGCGGAAGACACTCCGAGATCACGGCGGATTTCGCGGACGCGCCGCTGGGAAACGATTTGCATCCTGTTTCAAATGCAGCGCCGACGTGCCGACGTGGAGCCGCTTCGAACGGCGATCGAAAGATTTGACCTTGGAGTGTCGCGGGCCCCGTAAGATTTCACCATGCTGCCGCACACAGAAGATACAATCGTCGCGCTCTCTTCGGCTCCGGGGGCCGGGGCGCGGGCCATCGTGCGATTGTCGGGGCCGGGTGCGCGCGGAGCGGTCGCGGCAGTATTCGACAGCGACCTCCCCGCCCCGCGGACGTTCACCGCCGGTTCATTGAAGCTTTCGGGCGTTCCCGCCGCGTTGCCGGCCGAGCTTTATTTCTTCCGCGGCCCGCACACTTATACGGGCCAAGATCTCGCCGAAATTCACACGGTCTCGTCGCCGCCGTTGATCGACCGGTTGATCGCCGACTTACTCGCCGCCGGTGCCCGCGCGGCCCAACCCGGCGAATTCACGATGCGCGCCTTCTTGAGCGGCAAGAAGGATCTGACGCAGGTCGAAGCCGTGCTCGCCGTGATCGAGGCGACCGACGAAACCGATTTGCGAGCGGCGCTCGCGCAACTGGCCGGGGGCGTCTCGCAGCCGCTGGCGAAACTACGGGACGATCTGCTGAACCTGCTGGCCGATGTCGAAGCCGCGCTCGATTTCGTCGACGAGGACATCGAGTTCGTTTCGAATTCCGACACGATCTTGCGCATCGGCCGCGGCATCGCTCACCTTTTAAATCTCAAGCGGCAACTCGACGACCGCAGCGTCAGCCGCCGGCCGATGCGCGTCGCACTCGTCGGGGAACCGAACGCGGGCAAGAGCCGACTGTTCAACGCGATGGTCGGCGCCGACGCCGCGCTGGTGAGCGCCGAGGCCGGGACGACGCGCGACTACTTAGCGCACGCGTTGAATCTGGGCGGGCACGCCGTCGAATTGATCGACACCGCCGGTTGGCAGGCCACGACCGATTCCATCGAAGAGCAAGCCCAGTCGCTCGGGCGCGGGCAAGCGGACGCGGCCGACATCGTGCTCGTGTGCGTCCCGGTCGATGCGGAACCGCCGTCGATCCTTCCTCGGGGCACCTTGCTGCGGACCAAATCCGACCTCGGGCCGGCGACCGGGCTGGCCGCATCGGCCGTCGCGCCGGACGGCTTGACCGCACTGCTCGAGTTTTTGACTTCGAGCGCCGCCGCGTTCGCGCGGCCGGCGCTCGCCCCTAGTCAGAGCCGCTGCCGGCACCACATCGACGCGGCCCTCGCCGACCTGCGCGCGGCGCACAACCACGCCGTCTTTGGCGACCCGCCCGAACTATTGGCGTTGTCCCTCCGCCAAGCGCTCGATCAAATCGGCGCGATGGCCGGCAGCATCTACACGAACGACCTGCTCGACCGCATTTTCAGCCGATTCTGCATCGGGAAGTGACCGCGGCGATACGTTTCCAACGGGACGAGACCGTAGATCTCCGACACGTTAAAAACGTGTCGCCACATCGAATCACCGCACGGGAAGGCCCGCCAGCAATTTCTCGATCGCGGCGGGGTGGACCGGCTTCACCAGATGGTGGTCGAAGCCGGCTTCGCGGGAGCGGCGCCGGTCTTCGTCTTGGCCCCAACCGGTGAGGGCGACGAGGGTGACCGCCGCGGCCCACGGCGCGGCGCGGATGCGGGCGCAGGCTTCGTAGCCGTTGAGCTTCGGCATGCCGATGTCGAGCAAGACGACCTCGGGGCGGAACGCCGCGGCCGCGGTCACCGCGGCGGCACCGTCGTTCGCGGTGCGGACTTCGTGGCCGAGAATTTCGAGGATCATCGCCAACGTCGCGGCCGCGTCTTCATTGTCGTCGGCGACCAAAATGCGAAGGCGGGTCGGCGCCCTGTCCACCGAGACGGTGTGCGGAGTCGATTCGGGGATCGGCGGTGCCGGCGCGACCGACAAACGGACGATGAACTCGCTGCCGAGCCCCGGCCCGTCGCTGCGGGCCTCCACGGTGCCGCCGTGCATTTCGACCAAGCGTTTCACGAGGGTCAGCCCGATCCCCAAGCCGCCTTGCGATTTCTCCAAGGTCCGTTCGACCTGCGTGAACATACCGAAGATTTCGGGGAGCATTTCCGTCGGGATGCCGACGCCGGTGTCCCTGACGCGCACCGCGACTCCGCCGGTTCCCTCTAGGGCGGCGCTCAGGCGAATTTGGCTTCCGGGTTCGCTGTATTTGGCGGCGTTGGTGAGCAAGTTGGAGAACACTTGCCCGAGCCGGGTCGCGTCGGCGTCCAAATAAATCGGCTCGCCCGGCAGTTCGACGGCGAGCATGTGCTCGGCGGCATCGAGTGTCGGCCGGGCCGTCTCGACGGCGCCGGCCATCGCCGTCGCCAAATCGATACGCTCCAGACGGAGCAGCAACTTCCCTTGGCTGACGCGGCTGACGTCGAGGAGGTCGTCGACGATGTGGACCATTTGTTCGAGTTGGCGCCCCATCATGGCGCGGAGGGCTTCGGCGTCGGGCGCGAGTCCCGCCCGCTGCAGGATGAGCAATCCGTTGCGGATCGGGGCGAGCGGATTGCGTAGCTCGTGGGCCAATGTCGCCAAGAATTCGTCTTTGCGCCGGTCGGCTTCGGATAGGTCCGCCGCCAATTGTCGCAGTTGCAGCTCCGCCGATTTCGCATCGGTGATGTCGGTGTGGACGCCGACCCATTCGCGGACGGCGCCGTTGTCGTCCCGAATGGGGACGGCGCGGATCGAGCACTGCCGCCATTCGCCGTCCCGCCGCCGCACGCGGTGCTCGAACTCGAAGGTACCACCCGTCGCGACGGCCCGGTTCCAAGCGTCGATCGTCGGTTGGGCGTCGTCCGGGTGGACGGCCGCGGACCAGCCGTAGCCCCGGTATTCTTCCGGGGTCTGCCCGGTGAAGTTTCCCCACCCCGGCTGTTCGCCGACCATCTTTCCTTCGGCATCGTTCGTCCAGACTAGGCTGCTGACGGCGCCGACCGCAATGCGGAAGCGTTCCTCGCTTCTGCGCAGTTCCACTTCGATCCGTTTGGGCTCGGAAATATCGCGGGCGATCGTGGCAAACTGGATCGCTTGCCCGGTCAGCGGATCGTCGATCCGGAAGAGATCGTACAAAACGGGGATCGACTCGCCGGTGACGAAATGTCGGAAACTCAACTCGCCGGACCAGCGCCCGTCCGCCATCGCGGAGGGGATGACGACATCGTCGACAAAAGCCCGGTGCTCCGGTGCGAAATAATCCGGAATCGCGGTCCGGCGGATGTCGTAATCGCGCGCGAGTCCGATCAGTTCGCGGCCCGCGCGGTTCAAAAACAGTTGTTGGCCCGCGGTGTTGAAACTGCCGATGAAGTCGGCGGAATACTCGATGATCGCCACGAGCCGCAGCCGCTCTTCCTCGGCGCGTTTCCGCTCGGTGATGTCGCGGGTGGTGCCGGTGATCGCCTCGACTTCCCCGTCGGCGTTGATCACCGGGACGAACAGGTAGTCGTAGACCCGCCGACCGCCCACGCCGACGAACGGGACTTCGCCGCGGATGGGGCGCTTGGTGGCAATGACGCCGTCGATCTCCCGGTCGTGCATGGCGGCATGCCACGATTCGTAGCCGAGTTCGAGACAATTTTTGCCGATCGCTTCTTCCCGAGTCCGGCCCCAGATTTCCAACGAGGCGGGGTTGGCGTACGTGAAGCGGTGGTTCAAATCGAACACGTAGACCAAATCGGGCGTGCTGGTCAGAATGGTCTCGTACAACCGCCGCTGCCGTTCGGACGCGGCGACGCCCCGGGCGACCTGGGCCTCGGCTCGCTTCTTCTCGCTGACATCGCGGAACACCAGCACGCAACCGACGATCTCCCCCTCCCGGCTGCGGATCGGACCGGCGCTGTCTTCGATCGGCCATTCTGTACCGTCCTTGGAGATCAGAACCGTGTGATTCGCCAAGCCGACGATGATTCCTTCCTTCAACGCCCGCAACGCCGGGTTCTCCACCGGTTGCCGGGTCGATTCGTTGACGATGCGGAAGACGCGCGTCAACGGCACCCCCGCCGCAGCGGCGTTCGACCATCCGGACAGCTCTTCGGCCACGGCGTTCAAGTACGTGATCGACCCGTCGCGGTCGGTCGAAATGACACCGTCGCCGATGCTTGCCAGCGTCGTCCGAAGCCGCTCGGCTTGGTCGCGGAAGAGTTCGTCGAGCCGCCGGCGGTCGAGGTATTGCGCGATGTCGTCGGCCAGCGGGGCGAGTTCCGTCAGGATGCCCTCGGTCAGCGGACGGCGGGCGAAGAGCGCCACCACGCCGACGACCCGATCTTCCACCACCAACGGATAACCGGCGAAGGCGACCATCCCTGCCCGGGCGGCCCAAGCGCGGTCGCCCACTTCGGGATCATCCGGCACGCTGTTGCTGAGGTGCGGTTTGCGACTCGCCGCAATTCGGCCGATTTTGAACTCGCCGACGGGGACCCGGCCGTGGGGACCGTCCAAGTGGGTGTAGAGCCCGGCGCTGGCCTGCAACTCCAGCACGGCCCCCGCGTCGTCCAGCGTCCAGATCCGGGCGAAGGCCGCATCCAGATGCCGAACGAGCGCCTCGCAGCAAAATTGCAAAGCGGCGGACGTTCCACCCGGGGCCGAAATCGCGGAAGCGATGTCGGCTCGGAGCGAGATCAGCCGGGTCCGCTCGGCTTGGGCCGTCTCTCGGCTTTTCCGCTCGGTGGCATCGCGGAAGACCAGCACGCAACCGACGATCTTCCCCTCCCGGCTGCGGATCGGGCTGGCGCTGTCTTCGATGGGCCGCTCGGTGCCATCCTTCGCGATCAGCACCGTGTGATTCGCCAAGCCGACGATGACGCCTTCGCTCAGTGCCCGAATCGCGGGGTTCTCTACCGGTTGCCGCGTCGATTCGTTGACGATCTGGAAGACTCGTCTCAACGATACCCCCGCCGCAGCGGCGTTCGACCAACCGGTCAACTCTTCGGCCACCGCATTGAGATACGTGATCGATCCGGCACGGTCGGTCGAAATCACGCCGTCGCCGATGCTGGAGAGGGTCGTCCGCAGTCGTTCCTTCTGTTCGGCTAAAACTTCGGTCTGATGGACGCGCAGCCGGTCGTTGCGGCGGACGAGCGCGAACACGGCCAGGATCATCAGCAATCCGAGCGCCCCTGCGACCCAAGCGATGACGTTCGACAGCCGCAGCGTCGCGTCGGCCCGGCCGGCGCGCTCGGCCAGCAACCGCGATTCTTCGGCTTGCATTTCGGCGATCGATTTCCGCACGGCATCCATTTGGACCTTGCCGCGCCCGCTGGCGATGGCGGCGACCGCGGCATCCGCGTCCGTCCGTCGCAATTCGATGGTGATCTTCAACTCGGCGAGTTTCGCTTCGACCCGCGGGCGGATCGCGTCCAACCGATCTCGCTGAGCCGCGTTGTCGGCCGTAAGCCGTTTCAATTCGTCGAACTCATTCCAAATCCGCCCGACAGCGGCGTCGTACGGTTCGAGGAAGACGGGGTTGCCCGTGATCACGAACCCGCGCTGGCCCGTCTCGGCGTCCTTCAAAGTCGAGAGCAGCCGTTCGAGTCCGAGGTCGACTTGGTGCGTCTGTTCGACTTCGCCGTTGGCGTCCGCCAGTCGGTGCGTGTTGCGATGCGTGAGCCAGACACCCGCCAAAAATATAGCGCAGAGCAGAGCAAACCCGGCGAAGGTGGCGGTCGAATCGCCCGACTGCCGGGCCAAGAAGGATTTGCGCTCCATGGGGACGATGCTAGGGAGTGTCGGGCCGAAGACGACCCGTACAATCGCAATTTGACCCCGAACTCGGATTGACCATGATCGTCGGCGTCCCGAACGAAATCAAAACCCACGAATACCGCGTGTCGATGGTCCCCGTCGGCGTCGAGGACCTCACACGGGCCGGGCACAAGGTGCTGGTTCAAGCCGGGGCCGGGTTCGGCAGCGGTATCTCGGACGACCTCTACTCGGCGAACGGGGCCGAGATCGTACCGACCGCCGCGGACATCTGGAAACGGGCCGACATGATCGTGAAGGTGAAAGAGCCGTTGCCGGAGGAATGGCAACACATTCGGCCGGGGCAGTTGATCTTCACGTACTTCCACTTCGCCGCCGACGAGAAACTGACGCGGGCCGTGATCGAGTCCGGCGCCACCGCCGTGGCCTACGAAACCATCCGCGATGCGAAAGGCACGCTGCCGCTGCTGACGCCGATGAGCGAAGTCGCGGGGCGGATGAGCATCCAAGAAGGGGCGAAGTTCCTGGAGCGCCCCTTCGAAGGTCGGGGCATCCTGCTCGGCGGCGTCCCCGGCGTCGCCCCGGCCACGGTCGTCGTCCTCGGTGGCGGGGTCGTCGGTGCGAACGCCGCTAAGGTCGCCGCCGGCTTGGGGGCGAATGTATTTCTGCTCGACATCAACCTCGACCGCTTGCGCTATCTCGACGACGTGATGCCGCCGAACGTCACGACCTTATTCAGCAACCGGCACAACATCCTCGACTGCCTGACGCGGGCCGACCTCGTGATCGGCGCGATCCTGATCCCGGGGGCAAAAGCCCCGCACCTCGTTCGCCGCGAAGATTTGAAGCTGATGCCGCCGCGGGCCGTCGTCATCGACGTGGCCATCGACCAAGGGGGTTGCTTCGAAACGAGCCGGCCGACGACGCACGCCAACCCGACGTATATGGTCGATGACATCGTCCATTATTGCGTCACGAACATGCCCGGCGCCGTCGGCCGCACCAGCACCTACGCCCTCACGAATGTCACGCTGCCCTACGCCATACAACTGGCGAACAAGGGATTGATCGCCTGCATGGAGAATCCGGGCCTGCTGGCAGGGGTGAACATCCACGCCGGCAAGGTCACCAACGCCGCCGTGGCGGCGACCTTCGGGCTGGAGCTGGCCGGGTGGTGATCGGCATTCAGAAATCATCTTCGGTGAGTGTGTCTTGTGCTGCGTGCCGGACGCGGTGGACGATTACAACGCCGGCATTGATGCTGAAAAGTATCCGGTAAATGTGACGATACTTGCCGACGATTCGCATTCGCACATCCCGACCGGTCACGAGAGCTTCATCGGCTTCGGGATGCTGATCGGCCGAAATGGCCAAATCCTCGATCGCGTCGAGCAGCTTCCGATTCCAGCGCTTTGCCGATTCGTCCGAGACCCGCATGCGGATCGAATCCGAGATCCGCTGCAAATCTCGATCGGCGATTCGCAGAACACGAACTTCGCGGGTCACGACTCAGCTCCGTTCCGAAGGCGGGTAGTCGAAGCTCTTTTCGATGTCTGCGAACACTTCGGCGACCGAGCGGCCGATGTCTCCGGAATCCATCAATGCGATCGACTCCCGCAGGAGCGCAATTTCCTTCTCCCGGTCGTACGGGGCCATCGGATGCGGGTACTCGAGTTCCGCGAACTCGTTCTGCAATGTCACTCGGGTGCCATCGGGTAGGTTCGCGGGCGAGTCGAGTAGCACATGACCATTTTGAATCGTGCCGCTGAGAGTCATCGTCGCGTCCTCCGAGAATGGAAGACATTTTACCAGACTCTGTCCGCTTTCCCACCTCGCAAAGCAGTGGCGGCGGCGGTAGAACGGACGCATCGTCGTTTGGGAGTGAGCCATGACCGCATTTCGACGCGCCGCGATTGCCGGCTCGCTTTTGGCCACCGCAGTCCTCGCGGGTTGCAAGCCCGAGCCGGCGACGCCGCGCACGGCCAAACCGACCGACGTCCCGGTCGCGGGGCCGTTGGTCTTGAAGCCCCCAGCGAAACCGGGGCAATCGACTCCGGAGGGCCAGGCGAAGTTGACGGCGCTGCTCGCGGCGCATACCGGCGGCAAACCGGCGCGGCTCGACGCCTTGAAATCGGGCGGTTTCACCCGTGTCGGCGTCCTCTTTTTGAACGGCCCGCCCGGTTTCCCCGCGACGCAGACGGTCGAAGTCGCGTGGCCCGCCCAATTCAAATACAGCACGGAGATCACGACCGAAACCGTCGGCACGACGTCGGTCGGCCTGAGCCCCGAGGGAAACTGGATCTCGCAGTCCAACCGCCCGCACGGGGACACCGGAGCCAAGGCGCTGCCGAAGCAAAAAATCGTCGACGACCTCCTGCTGACCGCGCAGCGTCAGATGCAAGAAGACCACTGCTTCCTGCTCTTCCCGTTCGCCGATCCGGCGACCAAAGTCCTGCTCGCCGACGATACCAAAATCGGCGAAGAGAGGGACTGCTACGGTCTGCACGTTTGGACGCCGGCGTTGGAATACGCCCTGGTGCACGTCGACAAGAAAACGAACCTGTTGGTGCGGATCGCCTTCACGGGGCACGAAAACGGCCGGGATGTTTTGAAGGAACTCCTCTTCGAAGACGCGCAGGATTTCGGGGGCGTCAAGCTGCCGGCGAAAGTTTACGTCCGCGCCGCAGGCATCGAACTCGCCGAGTGGCGCAGTTTGAAAGTGACGGCCGGGAAAACCTTCGACCCGAAGCACTTCGACAACCCGTGAGGCCACGGTATACTATCCCGTCGATCCCCACTCGATCCGCGGGTTGCCATGCTGCGTATTTTTGTCTCGCTCGGTTTGGCTTTTGCCCTAGTCGGCTGCGGAAAACAGTCGCCGTCGACGGCACCCGCGACCGAAGTTCCCGCGACGACCGTCCCGGAGAAACCAGTCGCCGTCCACGAGATGGATCCCGCGAAACAGATCGTGCCGAGCGAGCCCGCGACGGGGATGATCGGCGGTCGGGCGTTCCAACCCGACCGCGCGACGTTCGAGGGCCAAACGCTGATTTTCCGCCAAACGTCCGCCGGGTCCGAGGTTCAAGTATCCCTGTTCTTCGTGGACCACAAGCCGAACGAGCCGTTGAAATTGACGGTGCCGCCGACGCAGAAATTGCAGGGTTCGAACATCCCGAGCGTGCAGATTTCGCAGAAGCGCGGGGACGACCCGGCGGGGGTCGCGATCCTCGGCGCCGGCTACGCCCTGACGCTCGAATTGTCCCCGCGGAAAGACGGCAAGATCGCGGGCCGAATCCACCTGAGTTTGCCGGGGGACGAGAAGAACTTCTTGGCGGGGACGTTCGCGGCGACCTACGAACGCGAATTGAACGACCCACCCGAGCCCGAAGATCGGCCGTACATCGCGGGTAAAATCTCGCATGGGGGCAAGCCCGACCAATCGTTGCGCATCCAGTACGCCGGCTTGCCCGCGGATGGCGGGGATCAACTGTTCGATTCCGCGTCGAGCAGATTGGGCCAAGGACAGTTCTTCGCCACGCGAACCACGAGCTACGCCCCGCGCGCGTTGGGCTTGAGGTCCGGAAAATCGGGCGGCGAAGAATACGATTGCTCGCGGTTGCCACCCGGCAAGTACTTCTTGGCGGCCCGGATCGACGACGGCCCCGCCGTGTGGAAGGTGATCGACGTGAAGGCCGATTCGGCGATCGATGCCCCGCTGACCATTCCGCCCGGCGTATGCGGAAGCGCGGACGTTATCGTACCCAACGGTTCCGCCGGGCAAGTGCAGGCGCTTCCAATCGAGCTGAAGATCGACGACCCGGCCGGCACGTTCACAACGGCCGCGAGCGGCGCGCTCGGCTCGTTCGCGAACGTCGTCGATGGCAAAGCGAGTTTGAAGAATCTGACACCCGGGAAGTACGTTGTCACACTGCGCACGGGGACCGTGATCCTTCGCTCCGTGGTGGACATCAACGCGAGCCGGACTGCGAAGGTGGAACTGAAGTGATCGCGATTCTCTGCCCGCATTGCCGCGGCGCGCTGTCGATCCCGGACGAGGCGGCGGCGCTGGCGGTCGTTTGCACGACGTGCAATGTGTCGTTCGCCGTCGGCATCTCGATCGCCGCGGCCGGCGCAGAATGGTCGGAACCGACCCCGGAACGGGAGGTGGAATCGCTGCCGTTGCATTTGCGCTTCCAAAACAAACAGCGGGCCGCATCGCGCGGCCTCGGGATCTTTCCCGCCATGGCTCTGCTCTTCGCCATCGTCGTCCCCCTGGGCATCGCGGCGGTCTTGGTGACAGCCGAGATGCAGAAGCCGAAGTCGAAAACGACCCCGACCGCCGGCGAGGAACTCCCGGAAACGATCGACCCAGCACAAGCGGGGAAACGGAAACTCGGGGGCGCTCCGCCGGTTGTCGAGTATAAATCTATGGCGGACGATCCGACGCAATTGCCGAGTTTGGATCTCGCGCTGCCGAGCCCCAAGGCGGAGCCGGCCCCGCCTCTGTTCCGCGGGGCGAAGCCGAAACCGAAGCCGGACGAATCCGCGTCGACCCCCAAGCCACCTCCCCCGTAAGCCGAGTGTACCCGTGAGTCTGCCCGAGTTGCGCTGCCTGCTTTGCGACCGCGCGTTGCTGGACGAAACCACAGCCCTGCTGTCCGAACGCTGCCAACAGTGCGGTAAGCTCGTGCGCTCGGACACGCCAGTGACCATTCCGCCCGGCGAGCAGGCCGGATTCATGCCGGGGGAAGGCTCGCTGCTGACGACGCCGTTCGATGAACTCCCCGAAGCGGTGCCCGTGGTGGTACTCCCGAGCGGAGACATTCCCGTCGTTCAGCCGAGCGGAGACATTCCCGTCGTTCAGCCGAGCGTCGAGCCGCCGACGGTTCGCCCGTTCGCCGTGCGGCCGCCGACGATCACGCGGGCCAATTGGGAACCGCCGAAGCAGGCCCATCCGCTGCAACCGCCGCGCGAAGACGAAGTCGAGCGGCCGAAGCCCCGCGTCGGCTGCGCGCTCCTTGTGGTTCTCGGCTGCATGCTCTTGGCGATTTTGGCGATCACATTCATCGTCTATGCCATCGCCCGCGGGTTGAAGCGCTTGCCCAAGACCGAAGCGACGCCGACGAAAGTCGTGGCGGATGCGGCGGAGACAGGGGCGCCCGACAAACCGAAGCCGCGGGATCCCGAGTTGGTGCCGGTGCCGGTGAGCGCGCTCTGGGTCCCGCCCCGCGGCACCTTCCCGTTGGGCACCGCGACAACGGCCGCGACCGCCGATGCGCCGTTGCCCGGCGCCGCTTCCTACGGGGTCCTCGCGGGGGGCGGGCGATTCGTTTTGTTCCCAATGCCCTCGGCGCAACTGATCGCCGTCTTCGACAACTCCACGGCGACCATCGTGGGGTACTTGCCAATGGCCGACGGCGATTCGCTCGTCGCCGGGGGCGCGAACCATGCCTTCGTGCTGGCCCCCGCCACGCAGATGCTCCACCGCTTCGACTTGGGTTCGTTGAGGCTCGAACGGACGGAATTATTCGGCACCCGATTCGGCGATCCTCTGGCACTGGCCGGCGGGCACGCGGCGGGCGGTCCGCTGTATCTGCTAGCTTCGGACAACGGCCTCGTGCGCTTACAAATCCTTGACGCGGACACTCTCCAACCGATTCCGTGGGCGGCGGAAGTCGCCCCGTTCAAGAAGCCGTTCGGGGTTTTCACCGGCGGCGGAAAAACCGACCGGGCCTACCTACGGGCCTCCGCCAGCGGGCGCGTCTTGTACGGGGGCATCGCGCGGGAACAGCAGAATTACCGCGTCGACAAACTCGAACTCTTCGGCCTGCAACCGTCGATCGCCCCGACGACGATCTCGCAATACCGGCCCGCGTTCCCGACGGCCGACGGCGGCGCGACCGCCTTCGAAGCGGTCGCCAAAATCACCCGCTTCCCGATGGCCGAGGGGAACGGCTACTTCGAGATCGCCGACAAAGCCGGGGGCAAAGTGCTGTCCATGACCTTCAACGGCGAACCGCACGTGCAGCGCGCCGAGGTAAAGGGACTGACCGACTTCGCCGACGGCGACGGGCCGAACCGGGATCGCCGGGCGTTCTACATCCCGTCGGCCCAGGCGTTCGTCCATCTGGGTGCCGACGGCAAAACGATCCACTGGCGCCGGGTTAAACTGAGCGAGGAACTTCCGAAGACGACGGGGCAGGATTATCTCGTGGTCGCGGGTACACCCCCGGCGACGGCGCTGCGCGGCCAGACGTTCCTATACGAACCGAAGGTTCTGAGCAGCGCCGGCGACAGCGTGCTGAAGATCGAAACCGGCCCGCCGGGGATGCGCGTCGACGGGGGCCGGCTCGTCTGGGAAGTCCCGCCGACATTGGCCGACGCCGAGGTGCGCGTCGAACTCGCCTTGGAATCGAAACTGAAACCGGACGTCGCCGCGAAGCTGCGCTTCACCCTCGCGCTGCCGCCGTCGCCCCCGACCGCGCCGGGCGGATTGTTCGCACCGAAGGCGATGGAACCCCGGGCAATCCGCAACGAGAAAGCGGGTGCGTCGGACGCCGTCTTGAAGTTCACCGGCGAGCCGGCCAAGACCGCGAATCGCGGGCAAACGTATCGGGCGAAGCTGCCGCTGACCACGCCCGAAGATGCCGCGGTCCACATTCGCGCGGCCCCCATCGGCGCCGCCTGGGACGGGGGCGAACTCGTCTGGAACGTCCCGGCCGACGCCCCCCTCGAACCGGTGCCGATCGTCGTGGCCGCGCTGACCGCCTCCGGCAAACAGGTCGCCTCGGGCTACCTCCTCGAAATCCGGGAGTGACGGGCCGTTCCGCGCGGTATCCGCAAAATTGTGTCCGGCTTCGCCAATTCGGGACCGTCACCCTCGTCCGGTGAGTCGGTTGCCCCGCGCCGAGTTAGAATACCGGAACCATTCGGAGGATTGGCACATGGCCGCTACGTTCGACGTCATCTATCGGGATGGCTCATTCCACCCGATGACCCCGATGGACCTACCCGAGGGCACAGCCGCGAGCGTGATTGTGCAAGCGCCGCTGCCACCGGTTTTGAATCCGAGTGGTGTGCTGGCGCGAATCCTCGCCAGCGCCGCCAAATTCGATCCGGCTACGGACCACCCCGAAGTGACCAGCCAGAGCGCGGATGAAATCCTTTACTGTGGCTCCGGCGGTGCGCGATGATTTTCGTCGATAGCGGGGCATGGTTCGCACTCTATGTCTCCCGCGATCCCCATCACACCGCCGCGGCGCAGTGGTTGGCGACCAATCCGGGACCGTTGCTGACGACCGACTATGTCATCGATGAAACTTTGACGCTATTGCGGTCGCGCGGGCAACCCGCCCTCTCGCTCGATTTCGGCGCCGATGTTTTCGGAGGGGATCTCGCGGCAGTCCACTACTTCACGCCGGTGGAAATCGCCGCGGCGTGGGAGGTGTTCCGCACCTTCGTCGATCAGGAGTGGAGCTTCACCGACTGCACCAGCAAAGTCGTCCTCGAATCGCTGGGCATTCCGACGGCGTTCGCGTTCGACCGACACTTTCGCCAATTCGGGACCGTCACCGTCGTCCCGTGACTCATCCATTCATCTCGGTCGCTTCTTCCCAGTGTTCGTACAACTCGGGCAATCGCGCTTGCGAGTCGGCGATGTCCTGCATCAATTCTTGGACGCGCACTCCGTCGCGGTAAACCTCGGGTAACGTCAGCGACGTTTCCATCTCCATCATCTTCGCTTCCAGTTCCGCGATCTCGGCTTCGAGTTGCTCCGGCTTGCGATACGGGTATTTGCGTTTCCGCTTGCCGCCCGGTGTCGTCGCAACTTGTGCCGACACCTGCGGCGCTTTCCTCGAAGCCGACTTCTCGGCGGCCTCCTTCGCCGCGTTCTCGCGGTTGGCCCGCAGCAGTTCGTAGGTGTCGAAGTTACCGTAGACCATCTCGATGCGGTCCGGCTCGAAGACGATGAGCAGATCGACGACGCGGTTCAAAAAGTAGCGGTCGTGGCTGACGACGAGGCAGGTCCCCTCGTAATTTTTCAGGGCTTCCTCCAAACTGTCGCAGGCCCAGAGGTCGAGGTGGTTCGTCGGCTCGTCGAGGATCAGTACGTTCGTTCCGGCCACCGTGAGTTTCGCCAACGCCGCCCGACTGCGTTCGCCCCCGCTCAGATCCTTCACGAGTTGATCGCAGGTTTCACCGTGGATGCCGAAGCTCCCGAGGAGGTTGCGCATCGTCTTTTCGGTGAGCGCCGGGTCGGGCTCGGGCCAGACGGCGCGGATCACCGTTTCGTTCTCGTCGAGCAATTTCAAATGCTGATCGAGGTAACCGGGGAAGACGAGGTGCCCGCGCTGGATGGTGCCCTCGGTCGGTTCTTCGTCGCCCAACAGCATCTTCAACAGCGTTGTTTTCCCGCTACCGTTCGCCCCCATGATGCCGAGCCGCTGGCCGCGTTTGATGTCGAAGTTCAACCCGCCGAAGAGCTTTTTGGAACCGAACGATTTGCCGAGTTCCTCGCAGTGGAAGACGACATCGCCCGAGCGCATCACGTCTTTGAAGCGGATGTTCGGCCCGCTGACCTTCGTCGGTTTTTCCAAGCGATCCAGCTTGTCGAGGGCCTTCACCCGCGACTGCGCTTGCTTCGCCAATTGCCCGTACGACGAGCGGCGGATGTAGTCTTCTTGCTTGCCGACGAACTCCTGCTGGGCCTCCCATTCCTTGAGTTGCCGGTCGAACCGCTCGTCGCGCAATCGCACGTATTGCTTGTAGCTGCCGGGGTAGCTCGTGATCGTCTTGGCGTGCAGTTCGATCGTCTTGTTCGTCACCTTTTCCAGAAAGTACCGGTCGTGGCTGACGATGATCATCCCCTGCGGTTGCCGGGACAAATATCCTTCGAGCCAGCGCGTCGTGTCGATGTCGAGGTGGTTGCTCGGTTCGTCGAGCAGCATGATGTCCGGCGCCGACAGCAGCAACTGCGCGAGCAGAATCCGCCGCTGCTGGCCGCCGCTAAAACTGGCGATCTCGCGGTGGAAGTCTTTCTTCAAGAAGCCGAGGCCGGTGAGGACGTCGTCGACTTTGTGATCGAGCGAATACGCGTCGTTCGAGGCGAGGAGTTCGTTCAAACGGTCGAACTGCGCCGCGAGTTGCTTCTGTTCGAGCGGATCGCTGGCGTGGGCCATCTGGTCGGCGACGGTGTGGAGTTCCTCCTGCGTCGCCAGCAATTCGTCGAAGGCGCTCTTGGCTTCCTGAAATAGCGTCCGGCCCGGTGGGAAGTGGGCCACTTGCCGCAGCAGGTCGAGCCGGGCCCCGGCGTGTCGCTTCACCGTTCCGGTGTCGGGTTCGTCCTGCCCCGCGAGGACGCGCATCAGGGTGGTTTTACCGGCCCCGTTCGGCCCGACGAAACCGACCCTCTCTCCGGCGTGCAACTCGAGCGCGACGGCGTCGAAGAGCGGGGTCGCGTCGTAGCCGCGAGAGATATTCACGCAAGACAACAGCAGCATGGGCGGGGAACCGGCGACCGGAATGCGGGGGATCCGCGGTGTGCGGACGGCATTCGGTCAAGATATGGAACGGACCGAATCTCGGAGCGCGTCGACCGGGGAGTGGCCCCCGGTCGACGTTCGCAAGTTCAGCGCAGATCGAAGTCCTGCGTCGCGTCGCTGCTCTTTACGTCCAACTGCTTGTCGGTGGTCGCGAAAGCCCGGTACTTCGCCGGCACGCTGGACCTCGCGGCGTCAACGTCGAACGCGACTTTGTAATTCCCCGCGAATGCGGTGAGGGTGTATTTTCCATCCGTGACGACGGCCAACTCATCCCGTCCAGCGGTACCGTTCGCTTTGAGGTGGATCGTTCCAGATTTCATCGGAGCGCCACCGACCGTCACGCTGCCGGTGATGGTGACGAGGTCTCCCATGGCCGGGGCGGCTCCGCCGCCGCAACCCAACGGGGCGAGCAGGGCGATGGCGGCGCAGAGCGCGGAAAAAGGGCGGCGCGAAATCATGGCGGGAATCTCGGAGTGGGAATAGAAACGCCCGCCCCGGAAACAGCCGGGGCGGGCAGGGGCTTGCATATCGGCTAGGACCGATCAATTGTCCGGCGAAACCGTTTCGCCGCCGGCCGCGGTACAGAGGCCGCGGAGAACTTGCGGGCTGATGCTGTCCCGGAGGAACTGGACGTGGCCATCGCCGAAGACCGCTTGACAACCGCCGGTGTGGAAGCTGAACGGCTCATCGTTCGGACCGCAGTTGTTCTTGCTCCACGGGCAGCTGGTCGGCCCGCCATTCGGCGTGGCATTGTTGTTGATCTTGGCTTGGTTGTTGCCGTTGCTCGAGTTGTGCGGGCCCGAGACGCCATTGGCGTTGTCCGGTTCGGCCCAACGGTAGTTGTTGCGGAGGCCGGTCGGCGATGGTGAACCCGAGTTCGTGAAGGCGGCATAACCGGCCTTCATGAAAGGCGACTGGCTTTCGTGTGCTTTACCGACGTCTTCGATGATGCAGATTGTGTTGCTCGATCCATCGGTGATGCCGATGATCGTCCGGCCGCTGCCTTTGGTGACGTACGCGGTGTTGCCGACGTAAATCTGGTAGATGTCGGTCGTACCGGGGGCGACTTTGTTGTGCAGCGTCAAAGCCGCATCGACGCGATAGGTTGCGCAAGTACCGCTCAGGGTGCAACGGGCGCCGGTGTTCGGGTCGATGTCGCAATACGCTACCGGCATGTAGTCAGTTTGTCCGTAGCCTTGGGGATCGTCTTGGGACGACGGGTTCGATGGGCAGAGATACGTTTTGATCTTCGCTTTGCCGGCGCCATTGGCGACGTTGGCCGGGTGGTCGTACGGGATGGTCGTGTTGAACGCGCGAAACACGTTCTCTTGTTCGATGAACGGCAGGAGCTGAGTCAAAGTCGATACGACGTCGAAGTTTGTCGCGAGACCGTTGTTGCCTTCACCGCTCGTTGGCAAAACGCCGTTGGCCGATTCGTAGTTGTGCAAGCCGAGGCCAATTTGCTTCAAGTTGTTACTGCAGCTCATCCGGGCGGCCGCTTCGCGAACCTTCTGGACGGCGGGCAACAGCAAGCCGATGAGGATCGCGATAATCGCGATTACGACGAGCAATTCGATGAGCGTGAAACCGGCGCGAGGCGAGAACGAACGACTTTGGCGGTGCGAAACGATCACTGGGCGATCTCCGGAAACAAGGGGCGAACACAGGATGAGACGTCCGAGTTGCGACAACCTATTTACAACGCAATTTTACAAGGCTCACGGAGAAGGGAGTGAAGAGTCAAAGTGTTCCAGAAGAAGATTCCATGAAGAAGCAATCGTCGATCCGTTTGCCTGTATCGCCGCTCCGCTAGAGTAAACGGGAAGCTACTACGACCCCCCTGGGACACCATGCGCACGATCCGCGTCATCGACAGCCACACGGGCGGGGAACCGACGCGAATCGTCGTCTCCGGGATGCCCGATCTCGGCGGCGGTACTGTCGCCGACCGCGCCCGCAATTTCGCCGACCGGCACGACGCCTTCCGCTCGTGCGTTGTCAACGAGCCGCGCGGTTCGGACATCCTCGTCGGGGCTCTGTTGCTTCCGCCCGTCGATCCCGCGGCCGCGTGCGGTGTGATCTTTTTCAACAACGTCGGCCTGCTGGGCATGTGCGGGCACGGGACCATCGGCTTGGCCACCACCCTCCAGCACCTCGGCCGCCTCGGGCCGGGGGTCCACCGCGTCGAAACCGGCGTCGGTGACATCGCGATAACACTGCACGACGACGGCCGGACGAGCGTGCGCAACGTGCCGAGTTACCGGCTGGCGAAAGACATCGCCGTGGAGGTGCCGGGACTCGGCCGAGTCGTCGGCGATATCGCTTGGGGAGGCAATTGGTTCTTCCTCGTCGGCGATTCCGGCGAAGAGTTGACGGTGCGAAATGCGAAGCGTCTGGCCGACGTCACTTCGCGGATCCGCGCCGCCTTGGAACACGCCGGGATCACCGGCGCCGACGGCGCGGCCATCGACCACATCGAACTGTTCGGCCCGCCCGGCGACCCCGCGAACGACAGCCGCAATTTCGTCCTTTGCCCCGGCCTCGCCTACGACCGCAGCTCCTGCGGCACCGGCACGAGCGCGAAGCTCGCCTGCCTCGCGGTCGACGGCAAACTGAAACCCGGCGCCATCTGGCGGCAGGAAAGCATCCTCGGCAGCGTCTTCGAAGCGAGCTACGAGATGAGCGAATCGAACGCGATCATCCCGACGATCACCGGCCGGGCATTTTTGACGGCGGACGCGACCTTGTTCGTCGACGATGCCGACCCGTTCCGAAATGGTATCCGGCCGAGTGAACACTCGTAAAAGAGTCTCCGCGCAAAACGACTGCCTCGTCAATTGTGTCTCAAGGCTTCGATCGGGTCGAGCTGCGCCGCGCGCCGGGCGGGGATGCTCCCGGACAACAACCCGACGAGCATCGACACGCAGAACGCCAAGATCGGCGACCAGAGGCGGATCATCGTCGGCACCTCGAATACTTCGGCGAGCAGAGTGGCGGTACCGATGCCGACGCCGATGCCGATGATCCCGCCGATGCCCGTGAGGACGAGTGTCTCGATCAGGAACTGCGCGGCGATGTCGCGCTGCTTCGCCCCGAGCGCGCGCCGGATGCCGATCTCGCGCGTGCGCTCGGTCACGGTGGCCAGCATGATGTTCATGATGCCGATGCCGCCGACGATGAGGGAAATCCCCGCGATGGCCCCGAGGATCAGCGTGAACATGCGCTGGGTCTGCTCGGCCTTCTGCAACAGTTCCAACGGCACGATCACGACGACGTCTTTGTTCGGGTGGTACTTGTCCATCAGCGACTGGATCACCGCCGCCGTGCGCGGGACGTTCTTCACGTCGTCGACCGACACCGTGATCTGGCTGACTTCGAGCCGCTCGATGGAGAACGACCCGGATTTGATGCTGACGATCTCGCGGCCGAAGCGGGCGCGGTCGGTCTTGAACGGGATGAAGAGCACCTTGCTGTAATCGGCGTTGGCCCCGGCGTCGCCGCCGGTGGCGAGGGATTTGTCTTCCGAGACGCCGACGATGGTGAAGGTGAGCTGCTCGCCCAAGCCGTCGACGTTGACGGTGCGGCCGAGGGGGTCCATGGCGGGGAAGAGCGACTCGGCGGCCGAGGCGCCGATGACCGCGACGTTGTCCGTGAGGTCATTGTCGACGGTCGAGATCGCCCGGCCGCGCAGGATCACGAGGTTGTTTTGCGTGAAGAAGTCGGGCATGACCCCAGCCAAGCGGGCGTCGAGTTTCCGGTCGCGGTAGCGGATCGTCTTGCGGTAGTCGCGCATCGGCGTCGCGGCGGTGACGGTCGGCACGGTGCCGCGGATGCGCTCGAGATCGCCGTAGGTCAGCCCGTACGACAGCAGGTCGGTCCCCTTCGATTCGCTCGCCTCCTCGCCCGGCTTCACGCTCCGCAGCAGGATCGTGTTGACGCCGAGATCCTCGAGTTGCTTGAGGGCTTGGTAGCGGGCCGCTTCGCCGACTGCGAGCATGATAATGACCGACGCGACGCCGAGGATGATGCCGAGCGCCGTGAGGCCGGAGCGCAACCGGTGCCCCGCGAGGCTGCGGAGGCCGAGTTTGAGGGCGTGCCGGAGTCGGAGGGCGAACATGGTGATTTCAAATCGGATGGTGTGGAACTTAGACGTCCATTCTTCCGCGGCTTTGCGTCGGTCTTGAGTCCACCGAGAAGTCGCACCCCCTTGCGTAGACTCAACGCCAAAACGCTGGACTCAAGCCGAAAACGCTGGACTCAAGCCGAAAACGCTGGACTTGAGCCATAAATGCTCCGCAAACTTGAGATTCGTTCTGAGCCGCGTCATTTCTTCGCAGTGGGCGCTGTCTTCCCTGGAGTCGGCCCGGCGGCTTTCAACTGCGCGGCGGCGCGGATGCGGGCATCCAGTGCGACCGGATCGCCCGGTTCCAACCCGGTTAAAATTTGGATGTGCTGCTCGTTGCTATCGCCGACGGTCACCTCGCGGCGTTCGATGCCATCCGGCGTGACGAGGTAGCAGATGGAACTCCCCTCGTACTCCGCGACCGCTTGCACGGGGACGGTGAGCGCACTCGGGATGGTGTTGATCAAGATTTTCACTTCGGCGGTCATACCCGGTTTCAGCCCGGCATCGGCGGGGAGGTCGTCGATGGAAATTTCGGTTTCGTATTGCTTGACTCCGCCGCCGCGCCAACCATCCGATTGCGCGAGGGTGCCGATTTTCAAAACTTTCCCGTGGAGAACCCGGTTCGGCAGGGCGTCGATCTGCATCGTCGCGGGGTGGCCGATTTGGACCTTCTTGATCATCGACTCGTGGACTTTCACCTTCACCAACATCTTGGAAAGATCGGGGAGCGTGAAGATCGGCTGGCGGAAAAAGAGCTGCGCGCCGGGGCGGATGCGGGCGCTTTCGTCGTAGTACCGCGAGCTGGCGTAGACGACGATCCCCGCCGACGGCGCTTTGACGATGCAGCGGTCGATCTGTTTTTGCAGTCGTTCGAGTTGCTTCTTCTCGATCTCGGTCGTCTTCGCGGCCGATTTCAAATCGGCCTCGGCCTTGCCGATGGCGGTGGCTTGGGTGTCTTTGGTCCGGGCGAGTTCGAGCTTGGCCTCGTTGGCTTTGGACGCGAGTTCGGTCTGATCTTTCTTGCGGGTGAATTTCTCCAAGATAATGAGTTCCGCTTCGGCGCTCGTCACGGCCAGCCGCTTTTCTTGGAGCGTCAGTTCTTTGGTGCGGACCTGATCGAGTTGGGCGAAACCCTTCTTCACCAAGCCGCGCGTGAATTCGAGGTCGTCTTCGGATTCGTTCAAATTCTTGCGGGCGAGTTCGAGTGCGCCTTTCGCTTTGTCGTGGTCGCGCTTGTATTTGCCCTGCGGATCGGCGAACGCTTCGAGTTC
>JAYSYN010000285.1:0-9905 GCA_043727575.1 Fimbriiglobus sp. | reverse complement strand
TACTGGAAACTGATGGTGGGCATCCGTGCCTCCGGGTGTCGGGTATGGGAAGTGAAGCCTACCAGATGGCCCGTGGCAAAATCGAGAGGTCTACCCGGGCCATGGCCGAAGATTACGGACCGGCAACACCGACGATTTCTGCAAACGCACCCAAGATGCCGGCGGGGTTGTCCAAATAGAATCGGCGGTCGTGCAATTCCGCGAGTCCGCCCGAAAGTTTTAAGAATTACCACGCCTCGCCCGTGGTCACGCAACCGTAAATCGACCCGATGGGATCCCCCGCGGCCGAATTGAATTCCCAAGCCGCGACCATCTGGGCCACGCATTGACCGAGGCCGCCTTCGACATCGTTCTTTTTCGCTTCGACCACGGCGGCGATCGGCGCGCGCAAAGGTGGCACCGACGGCCCGATGGCGAGGAGGAAATCACATTCGCCGGTGAGCCCGCGGGACGCGTCGATGTCCAGCCGTTGACCGGAGAAAATGGCCAAGCGTCCGCCGCTGAGTTCTTTGGCCGCGAGCAAGATCGGCACTACGATGAATTCGCTGCGCGCTTTCTCGCTGATGAGGGCGAGCCGCGTTCCGCGCGCCAGCCAATCGGGGAGCCACGCCGGAACGATGCTGTCGATTAGGCGGGGAAAGAGGTTCGTTTCCGATAGCGTGACGCCGAGTGTTTTCAAAGCGCTCTCGAGTGTGAACTCGGCGAATGCCATGACTCGACTCCCGTTTGCACCGTCGCTGTTTGCCCATTGTACCAAATACAGACAGGCGGCGGAGTTGCCTCCGCCGCCCGTCGCACTTCTCGATCCTCGGATCAGTACCTCGGGATCACCACCGATTGCAGCGGACCCGTCGGCGCATTCGCCGGCGGCAGCCCCCCGTTGGGGCCGGGGGTGGCGCCCCAGCGGCCCGCGTCGGCCGATGGGATCGCCGGCGGCAGCGGGTTGAACGTCGGCAGTTGAACCGGTTGACCCGCGTTCGGCGTCAAGGGCATCGATTGCTGTTGCAAGTTGATGAATGGCTGCTGCTGGGGCGCCAGTTGAATGGGCGGCGGTTGACCGAAGCTCGTTTGTTCGACCGGCGGTATCACGGTCGGGGCATAACTTCCCGGTTGCGTCGGCGGCGGGGAGGTCCACGTTTTAGTCGTCACCGTCGAACCGCCCGGACCGGCCGTGGTGTACTGCCCCGGCACCGGCGGGCCCGGTTGCGGCGGCGGCAGGAACATCCCGGTCGGCGCGGAATTAGGTTGACTGAGGGCCAAATTCGGGGCCGATCCGTTGGCCAGCGGGCGGGCCGCGTTCTGAGTTCCGGCCGGTTGGGTTTGGAATACCTTGTTCAAATCCGGGATGCCCCGCATCTCGACGGGGGCGGTGGCCGCTTGGCCCGACGGGCCGAAGCTGCCCGTCGAGTCGTTCCACACCGTGCTGCCGGGGGTGTTGAACTCGAGCGTCATTTGCACATCGCTGGCGAAGAGGTCCGCGTTCGGCTTGCTGATGTACTTCGCCTGCATGCGGACGTTCGTCACGTCTTTCCAGTTGGCCGGCCACGGCAGGAACAGCGCGTAGCAGGTGCCGAAGCGTTCGTCCTTCGTGGCGAGCTTCTTGAGCGTCGCTTTGTCGATGTGCCAGACTTCCGTCATGGCCGCGGCTTGCCCTTGCGGGCGTTTGGTTTCGTCGGTCGCCTGCACGACGATGTCGCCGGTGATTTCCGCGGATTTGTTATCCGGGGAGATCAAAAACATCTGCCCCACGAGGCCGGGGGCCATGACGCCGTCGCGGCTCGGGTCGGGCAGGTACTGCGGCCGGCGCTGCCAGAAGCAGATCATCTGCGTGGCGGGCTTGGGCGCCTCCAGATGGAGGGCTTGGGCGAACTCCGATTTCGTCTTCGTCAAGCTGGTGCAGCCGAGGCCGGCCGGGAGGAGAAACGCGGCGGCGAGCGCCGCGATCCCCCGATTCCGACGATCCCCGAGCCGCGCGATCAGCGGCCGTAAACTCGCCATGGGTTCCCCTCCTTGGATTTGTCCGTATTCGCCCCACCGTTCGGCGGCGTCATGCCCCGGCCGGTCGATCCCCCGAATGTCCACGATTTATTCGCCGCCGGTTGGGCCGGTGCGTTGAACGACTGCGGCAGCACCGTCGGGATGGCCCCGATCGGCGGCGCGCCCCCCGGCGCCCCGAGTTGGTTCGGCCCGGCGAAACCGGCCGGCGGCCCCGGCAGGTTGCTCCCCATCGGCGGGCCGTTCGACGGCAGCGGCACCGGATAGCCCACGGGCGGGGCGTACAGTTGCGGGGTCCCCGGCGCGCCGGGCGTCACTTGGCCCGTCGGCGAGTACGGCAAGTTCATCAGGTTCGGGGGCGTCTCGCCCGGCGGGCAATACTGCTGTTGCCGCGGCAGTAGCGACTGGTGGTAGCGCCCGCTGAGCACGTCGGTACCGTGCCCGTGGATGGCGTCGACATCCTTCAAGCTGAAGTTGATCTTCCTCGCTTCCTCGGCCAAGATGCGGGCCATGTCGGCTTCGCTCCGGACGATGTGCGGCGTCATGATGAAGATCAATTCGCGGCGCGATTGCTCTTGGAGCCGATAGCGGAAGGCCGCCCCGATCCACGGCAAGTCGCCGAAGAACGGGATCTTGTTCTCGGTCTTGCTGTCCGCTTTCCGGATCAACCCGCCCAGCACGACCGTCTCGCCGTCGCTGGCTTGCACGGTGGTTTCCACGGTCTGCGTATCGAGCGGCGTGGCGAACACGCCGTTGCCGATGGCGATGTTGGTGTTGGTCGGCGTCGTGATCGACGGTTCGACCCGCATCAGCACCCGGCCTTCCGGACTGATGCGCGGCGTGACCCGCAGCACGATCCCGGTGTCGACGTAGGTCACGCTCTGTTGGGAGAGCCCGGTCGCCGTGAGGTTGGTACCGGTGACCCGCGGAAACTGCTGGCCGACTTGAAAGAAGCCGGTTTGGTTATCCGTGAGCGTGAGCTGCGGCCGGCTGAGCACGTCGATGCGGCCCTGCGACTTCAGCGCCCGGATCAGCAGACTGAACGTGTCGCTCGCCGCGGACAAGACGAACCCGCCGACGCCGGACGTGGAGTTCGCCCGGCCGACGCCGAGATTCCCCAGCCCTTGGAAGGCGACCGAGCCCTGCTTCACCAAGTTGGCATTGGGCGTCGCGGCGGTCGTGTTGAAGTTGAACCCCGGCGTGCCGGGCGTGGCGCCCGCCGTCCCCCGCGAAAACAGAATCGGACTTTGCAGGCCGACTTCGACGCCCATTTCCTCGGTGTTGGTGAGGGTCACTTCCGCGATCAGCACCTGCACCACCACTTGCGGCGGGGCGGCGTCGAGCCGGCGGATCAATTCGACGATTTGCCCGAAGAGTTGATCCGACGCGCTGACCAAGATCGTGTTCGTGACCGGTTCGGCCGTGAGGACGAACTGCCGCTGGACGGTCTGATACGTCGACGTCGTCGTGTTGTACTGCGAATTCGTGATCAGCGTCGATTGCGTCGTCAGGAACGTCGTGAGCGCGGCGACCACGTCGGCCGAGGCCGCGTTGCTGAGCTTGTACACCTGGCTGCGCTGCTGCGGGATGTCCGCGTCTTCGAGCCGGGTGACAACGGCGTTGATCAGGTCGAGGTCGTTCTGGCTCCCGGCGACGATCAGCGTGTTGGTCCGCGTGTCGGCCGTGAGGCGCAAGTCGATCAGCGTCGCCCCCGCCGCGGGGTCGCCCGTGAGGGTGAGCAGCGGCCGGGTCGTGCCGTTGGCCGTCGTCGTGTTGCCTTGGTTGAACCCGCCCCCGCCGCCGGCGGCCCCGGTGGTCGTCCGGCTGAAGAGGTTCGTGATCAGCGTTTGCACCGCCGTCGCGTCGGCCCTCTTCAACTGGAAAACTTTGACGAACGACTTAGCCGCGGCGACGCCGTCGAGTTGCTCGACGAGCGCTTCGAGCAACCGCATGGTCGAAGCCGGGGCCGTCACGATGATCGCGTTGATCCGCGCATCCGGGATCAAGTGGACGTCTTCGAGTTGGCCCGACTCGACGTTGTTGAACCGCAGCGAGACCGTCTTCGTGCTGAGTCCCGTGTTGCCGGTGTTACCCGTCAGTGTCCCGAGCGCGCCGGGCCGGTTCTGCTGCTGCTGGTTGCCTTGGTTGCCGGTACCGAACCCTAGGCCCGCCCCTTGCTGTTGCTGGCCCCCTTGGCCGCCCGTCTGCGTGATCCCGGCGCTGGCCGAGAGTTGCGGATTGAGGGCGTTCACCGTCAGCATCTGGACCAAAATGTTGGCCAAGTCGTCCGAGAACGCGTTGCGGAGTTTGAAGATTTTGACGTCCGACACCGACTTCGAGGTGTTGGTCTCGAAGAAGCCGATGAGTTCGGCGATGTCCTTTTGATCCGCCGGGCTCGCTTGCACGAACACGGTGTTCGTGGCGACGTCGTAGGTCACGCGGATCTGATTCTGCGCGAGCGCTTCCCCGGGGTAGCGCTGGTTGAAGAAGTTTTGAATCTGGCTGGCGACCGTACTGGCCGTGGCCCGTTTGAGCTGGTACTGCACCGGCTTCATCTGCTGGCTGTTCTCGACGTCGAGCCGTTTGATCAGATCCTTCACTTCTTGCAGCCGGGCCTCGGGCACGCCGACCAAGATCGAGTTGAAGCGCGGCAGCGGGAAGAGCAGGATCGACCCGATGGTCTGGCGATTCTGCTGGTTTTGCTGGTTGCCGCCCCCGCCACCGCCCGGGAAGCCGACTCCGCCGAAGCCGAGGTTGGCGCCGGTAGCCGCCGGGAAGGTCGTCCCGGAGGTGCCGAGTTGCAGGCGCGAGAAGATCTGCGTGAGTTCGTAGACGATCTGCGTGGCGTCCCCGGATTCGAGCGGGATCGTCGTGAGGTTGATCGCGGCCGACTTCTTGGTGATCTCTTCGATGTTGGCGATCAGTTTCTTGATCGCTTCGACTTCTTCCTTGTTCTTGCCCCGGACGATGACGATGCCGAGTTCCGGCAACGGTATGATTTGGACGTCCGAACTCGGCGACAGAAACGGCACGCCGACCGACGGCAAAACGGTGGGCATGGCCGGCGGCTTGGGCGGCACCACGCCTCCCGGCTGCGGAGCAGCACCCGGGAGCGGCGCCGGTTCTTGGCGCTGTTTGACATTGGCGTAAGCGTTGTTGAGCGCCGCGCCGTCGGTTTGTACATGGCTCGATTGTTCGACCTCGGGGTCGAAGAGCACGCTGGGGGCCGAAGGGACATCCATGTCCCGGTAGTTAAAAGACTGGGGGGTCCCCTCTCCGCCCAAGCTCGACTGCATTCCTCCCCGTCCACCTGCCCCACCGCCGCCTGCTCCCCGGCCTCCACCGGCACCACCTCGTCCCCCACCGGGGCCTCCGATTCCACCTCCGCCGAGCCCTCCCCCACCGAAGTTGCCGCCGCCGAAGTTGCCGCCGCCGAAATTGCCGCCACCGAAGTTGCCTCCGCCGAATCCGCCTTGGCCGCCGCCGAAGCCGCCTTGGCCCCCGTTGTTGCCGCCGCGGCCTTGGTTCGGCTGGACCGGAGCCCGTCCCGCGAGGGCGTTGATCGTCTGTTCGATTTGGCTCGGCGTGACGCCGCCCTTCAATTGGACGACGTCCACGACGATGCCGCTATCCTTGGCGGCGAGGTCGAGTTCTTCGACCAGCTTCTTGATTTCGAGGTAGTCCGGTTCGAGGCAGTTCAACACGATCTTGTTCGTGTCGCTGTCGTAGTCGATGGCCAGCGCAACGTTCATCGGGCCGGCCGCAGGTTGCGGGGCGAACGGGTTGAACTGCGCCGGTTGTTGGCGGGCGGCGGTGCGGCCCGTCTTATTGGCGTAGACGTTGCGGATCGTGGGCACCAAGCTCGACGCCTTGGTGTTGAGTACCGCGATCGTGTAGGTCTTCGGGATCCCCCCCTCCGGCGGGGTGTTGTCGTCGATGGCATTTTTCAGAAGGTCTTTGATCGTCAGCATGTCGAGCTGCGACGCCTTGATGACGATGAGCGAGTTGCTGTTCTTCTCGCCCATGACGCGGACGCGCCCGGCTTTCGGGTCGGCCGGGGCGGCTCCACCGGTCAGGTTGCCGAGCAAGGCCAGCGGATTGAACGCCGCGAGACCACCGCCGCCCCCGCGTCCGCCGGCGGCGGCACCGCCTTGGGCGGGCGGGCCGTTGAACATTTCGTTGATGAACTTGGCCGCGTCTTCGGCCGCGACGTACTTCAGGCGGATGACCTTGTACTGCTCTTCGCCGACGTTGCTCGGATTCAGGTAGAGCCGGAGCAACTCGTAGGCGATGGCGACCGCTTTTTCGTCCTTGCCGCTGATGATGATCTTGTTGCCGACGACGCTGAGGACGGTCGGCTCTTCCTTCGGCACCTGCGGGTCGACGAGTTGCGCCATCACCTGCTGGTACTGGCTCTGTTGGCTGTACGCCGTTTGGCCGCTGCCGGGCGTCGTGATCTTAGGGTTTACCATCGGCGGCTTGGGCATCGGCGCCGGTTCGGGCTTCTTCTCTTTCAGCGGATCGTTGACGATGGCCGGCCGACCCATCTGATTCATCATCCGGGCGATTTCTTCGGCGAGGACGCCGGCGTTCGCCTTCTCGATGGTCAACGTGCGCAGGTTCGGGGATTGGCCCGTGCCGCTTTGGCCGGTCGTCTCTTTGATGTACAGTTTAGCCCCGGCGATCAACTCGGCCGAGCCGCGCACCAGGACGGCCGCTTCGCCGTCGGCTTTCGGTTCGACGTATAATCCCTGGCTGCCGAATTGAGCTTTCAGGCTCTCCGTGATCTTCGCGGGATCGGCCGAACCGACCGAGATGATTTCGACGCCCGCCGGGGTCGTCTTCGGCAGCTTGAGGAAGCTGGCGATGTCGATGTGGTCGGCCGGGTAGCCGTAGATCATCACCTTGTCGTTGCCGAGGACGAGGTTTTTGACGTTGCTGCCTTTGAAGTCCGGGGACTCCATGAGCTGCTTGGCGAGCGGCTCCGCGGTCCCGGCCGCGACGTCGTAAGTTTTCCAGAAGGGTTCGCCGCCGATGGGGCGCTCCTCTTTGCCGACGTCGATTTCTTTGATCAGCGTATTCGCCGCGACGACCTTGTTGGCCGGGCCGGTGAGCACGATCTTGTTCATCTGGAAATCGACGGTGATCTGCACGGTGGCGAAGCGTGTCTCTTGAACGGGTTGCCGGTTGCCGCGCCCGCCTTGATCTTGGGGTTGGCCCCATTGGCCACCGCCGCCCCACTGGCCGCCGCCCCACTGATTCATCCCCGCGACGTTCGATTCGATCTTGGTGTCTTTGTCCGTCAGCAGCTTGCTTAGTTTATCGGCCGCGATGCTGGCGCGGACGTGCTTGCACTGGTGCGTCATCTGGTCCGACTTGTCCCCTTCGGACTCGAGTACGAACTTGTAGATGTTTTTGATGTTCTTGGCTTTGTCGCGGATGATCAGCTGATTCGTGCCGAACGCGCTGACGTCGCCGAAGACGCTGAGGAGCTTCTTGGCCTGAGGGGCGATCGTATCGGCGACGACGGTTTTGAGCGGGATCACGACCTGCACGACTTCGGTGTTGCCGCGACTCGGCAGTTCGTCGAGCGTGATCTGCTGCAGGATTTCCGGCGGGATCTTCGTCTCGGCGGGGTGCAGCAAAAACGTATGCTCGCGACGGATGATGACCCAGTTCTTCTGGGCCAGCACCTCGTTGAACAAGTCGAGCAATTGCGAGAGTGTGTACTTTTCTTCCGATTTCAGCGTGAGCGTGCCGGTCGGCGTGTCGTTGCTCAAAAAGACCAGTTTGGTCTCCTTGGCGAACCACTCGAGCACTTTGCTCCAGTCGGTTTTTTCGAACGCGACGGTGTACGTCTTCTCGCCCTTGGCCGGGACGACGGGAGGTGTGGGAACCGGCACGACCGCTTTGGGCGGCTCGGTGGGTTTCGGCACTTCCTGTGCAGTGACCGGCCCGGCGAGGCCGACCGCGAGAACGGCGGGTAGCCAGCGGCGCAGGGTGCGCCACGATGGTACCGAACGAAGGGACTCTGTCCGCTGCGGATTCATACCGACCCCCCATAAGACAGTGGCGAATCGAGCGTAATGGGACGCCCCCGGACCGGAAAAACCGGTCCACGTCCCGCTCGATCCTCACTTGATTTCTGCGCGAATCGACGGGTTTGATACCCACAGCCTACACCGGACGCAATCACCAATGCGGCTTTACGGAGATTTTTAATCTTTACCGGCTCCCGTCGGGCTTACCCGTCTCCCCCCGCTTGGTCATCCTAGGCCCCGACTATGATGGACCGCTGAGTGCCGCGGGAATTTTTGCCGCTTTCGCCGTCCCGCGACCCGGCCCCTACATTTCCCCCATGACCTACGACGAAGCGATCGCATTCTGGTTCGCCCGCATCAATTACGAAGTCCGCAGCGCGACCCCGGCCGATTTGAAACTCGAACGGATGCGGGCGTTCTTGCGCGCCCTCGGCGATCCGCACGACCGCCTGCGCATCGTCCACATCACCGGTACCAAGGGCAAGGGTTCGACCGCCGCGATGCTCGACTCCGTGCTGCGTGCGGCCGGATACCGCGTCGGTTTATTCACCTCGCCCCACTTGGAGCGTGTGGAAGAGCGGATCCAAATCGACGGCGTACCCATTACGAATGAAGAACTCGCCACTCTGATGGGCGAAATCGCCCCGGCGGTGCGGGCGCTCGAAACCGAGCCGAACCAAGGGCCGACGTTCTTCGAGATCAGCACCGCCCTCGGGTTTCTCCACTTCGTCCGACGCCGGGTCGATGTTGCAATCGTCGAAGTCGGCCTCGGCGGGCGCTTCGATTCGACGAACGTCTGCCGGCCGCGCGTCAGTATCATTGCGACGGTCGGGCTCGATCACATGGCCCAACTCGGAAACACCGTCGAAGAAATCGCCTTCCAGAAGGCCGGGATCATCAAGCGCGGCGTGCCGGTGATCTGCGGCGTGCAAGAACCGGCGGCCCGACGGGTGATCGAAGCCGTGGCGCGGGAAGTGTACGCCGACATCCGGACGCCCGCAGACAATATGCCCTACCGCCTCGGCCTGCTCGGCCGGCATCAGATCGAGAACGCGAAGCTCGTCGTGGCGACCGCGGAGGTGTTGAATTCACAGGGTTTTTCGATTCCCCGCGCAGCGCTGGCAAAAGGGTTATCGAACGTCCGTTGGCCCGGCCGGATCGAGCTTGTGTCGCGGAATCCGCACATCGTTTTGGATTGCGCCCACAACGTCCCGTCGGCGTCGGCGCTCGCCGAGACTTTGGAAACCGAATGGCCGGTGCGCGGGAAGCGGGCGGTGGTCTTCGCGGTTTCGTCGGACAAAGATTACCCTGCGATGCTGCGGATCTTGGCCCCGCACTTCGACCAATTCCATTTGACCAAATACGGCATCAACCCGCGTTGCGTGCCGCCGGAGACACTCGCCGAAGTGCTACAAACCATCGCCCCTGGAACGGCGTTCCGCCTATTCGAAACCTCGCACGAGGCATGGGCCACCGCGCGGGCCGCGGCGACCCCGGACGATTTGATCTGCATCACCGGCTCGGTGTTCTTGGCGGGGGAACTCCAAGCGGCCGTGCGCCGGAATGAGACTACTTCTTCTTAGGTACCGTCGGCAGTAGATCCGTTGCGTCGCGGGTCGGTTCCTCTTCGCCCGGTTCGCCGCCGGGCGGTGTCAGTCGCCAAGCGATCTTGTCTTTGGACATGTCGTAACCGAGCGCGAACAGTTTCTTCATCGCGACCGGGTCGAAGGTCATGCTGTTGCCGGGCACTTCCGTATCGTCCGGGATGGCGAGCATTTGGAACTTCATCCCGCTGACGGCGCAGAAGGCGTACAACCCCATCAGTTCGGAGCGGTAGAGCGCGTACAGCGCCGCCGAGACGGTACTCGT
>JAYSYN010000284.1:0-29372 GCA_043727575.1 Fimbriiglobus sp. | reverse complement strand
CGCGGTAACCCGGGTCGTAGGCGAAATAGGACACCGCTTCCGCCACGCCGCCGTTGGCGATGAACACTTTCACGTGCGGAGCCCCGCCGAACCCGGCCCCCGTGATAATTTGAGCGTAGCCGAGGCCGAGCACATCGCCGACGGCCACACTCACCCCGCCCGTGAAACCTTCGTAGGCCAAGAAGCTGTAGATTTCCGCCCCGGTCGCCCCGTCGAACACTTTGACGTGCGTCGCTTGGGTTTCGGTCCCGGTGACGATTTCATCGATCCCGTCGCCGTTGATGTCGCCGGTCGCCACGGTGATGTTGCCCGTGTAGCCCGGGTAAGGCCGGAACGCGAACCGGGTCGAACCGTCCGGATTGTAGACGACCACGTCTTGCCCGATGCCCGCGGCGGTCAAGTTCGTCTTACTCCCGTTGAACAACTCTTGAGAAACGACGGATAGCGTCGCGGTGCCTCTGGAGAAGAAGGTTCCGTCTCCGTCGATCAAATCGACCGTGACGACGTAATTGCCGTTGCCCGCGTAGCGGTGCGACTTGACCCCGCGTGTCGAGTAGGTGTCCGTGAACCCGTCGCCCCAGTGGACGATGTACGAAGTCACCGTGTCTTGCCCCGGATCGGTGACCGCACCGAGGGTGATCGACGAGGTGGAACCCTCGACCACCGGTGCCCCCGCCGCCACGGCGATCGTCGGAGCCACGTTGAGGACCGCGATGGTCTTGTTCGGCGGATTCGCGACGCTCGTATGCAGCCCGAACTGATCGACCAGGTCGACCGTGATCACAAAATTGTTCGGTCCGTCGGCGTAGACGTGCGTCTTGGCCCCGTTCGTGGCGTAGGTATTCGACGAGCCGTCGCCCCAGTTGACGATGTACTGCGTGACAATTCGGCCGGAGTCGGTGACGGCACCGAGGGTGAGCGTGTAGACCGCCCCTTCGGGCGTGCTGGCGCTCCCGCCCGCGGCCAAGAGCGGCGGGGTTCCGAGATTCGGATCGAAGACGTTCACGTTTTCGATGTTGTAGAATCCGAGGCCCCAGTTATCGACGGTCTGCACCATGCGGGTCTGCGGGGCCCCGTATTTGGTATCCGTCGTCGGGAAGGTGACCGTCGATCCGACCGAAATGAAGGTCAACTTATCGGCCGCGGCCCCGGCGACCGGGCCCATGCCGTCGATGACGATGTTCGTCAGCAAGCTCGGGGTCGCCGTGAATTGATCCCCGTTGACGGTTTCGTTGCCGCCGCGGATGTGGATCGTTCGGAAGGTCGGTGCCCCGGACGAGTTCACTCCGAAATCGACCCGTCGCATCGCCCCGAGTGTGGCGTTGGTCATCGAGATCGATCTGTCGGTGACGGTGAAAGTATCCGCGCCATCCGCCGCGGTGAGTTCGCCGAACGGGCCCACCGATTGCAGACCGGTGGTGCTGGTGCCGAGTTCGGTGAATACGTCGCGGTCGCCGCTGCTGTCGGGATCGCCGCTCGCGACGAAGTTACCGTTGACGTTCGTGAAGCCGACGGTCGGGAAGGCCGAACCGTTCCCGATCCGCACCGTGCCGCTGGCGGCCCCGGACGGCGTGTAGATCACGCCGTTTTCGGGGTTGAGGGCCGTGCCGTAAGCGACATCGGTCCGATCCCGCCACGTCAGAGAGTTCGTACCGGCCGCCCCGTCGAAATTCACCGTTTGGACGCTGGTGAACGCGAGGCTTTGCGGCAATCCGATCACGGCGCCGTCGCCCGCGCCGGAGGTGATATCGACTCCGACGATGTCCCCGGCCGAGGTGCCGGTGACCGAGAACGTATCGTTGCCGGTTCCGCCATCGATCGTCACGGCCGTGTTCGAACTCGCGCCCTGCGTGGCGAGTGCGAATGTATCGTCGCTACCGGCCCCGGAGACTTTGAGCGCCTCGATCGCGGACGTGTACGTGATCGCTTGAGTTCCCACCGCGACCTGGGTCGGGGAGATTGTGAACGCGTCCGCCGCCGCGGTGCCCGCCGCATTCAAACTATCCGTACCCGCTGCCCCCGTGTCCGCGACGACGTAGTTCGTCGTGCTCGCCGGGTTCAACGCGATGTTGTACGTGTCGTCGCCCTGGCCACCGTCGAAGGTATTCGTCGTCCCACCCGCGCCCGCGATGTTGAACGTGTCGGTGCCATTCACCCCGAGGACGTTCAGATTTTCGAGCCCCGAGTACGCCACCGTATTCGTGCCCAACATCACTTGCGTCGCGGTGACCCCGAACGTGTCGTTGCCGGCCGTCCCCGTCACGTTCAACGTGTCCGTGCCCGTCGCACCCGTGTCGGCCACGGTGTACGTCGTCGCGCTGGCCGGGTTCAACACGATGTTATACGTGTCGTCATTCAGACCGCCGTCGAAGTTATACGTCGTCCCGGCCGCGCCCGCGATGTTGAACGTGTCGTTGCCATTCACCCCGAGGACGTTGAGCGTCTCGATCCCCGAGTACGCCGCCGTATTCGTGCCCAACGTCACTTGCGTCGCGGTGATGCCGATGGTGTCGTTCCCGGCCGTCCCCGTCACGTTCAACACGTCCGTGCCCGTCGCTCCCGTGTCGGCCACCGTGTACGTCGTCGCGCTCGCCGGGTTCAACACGATGTTGTAGGTGTCGTCGCCCAGTCCGCCGTCGAACGTATTCGTCGTCCCGCCCGCACCCGTGATATTGAACGTGTCGGCGGCCCCGAGGCCGAGCACGGAGAACGTCTCGATGCCGGAGTAGTCGACCGTATTCGTACCCGTGGTGACTTGCGTCGCCGTGATTCCGAACGTGTCGGCGGCGGCGGTGCCGTTCACGGTCAACGTGTCCGTACCGGCGGAGTCGATCACGGTCACGACCGCCGTGCTGGCCGGGTTCGTGGCTACGGTGTACGTGTCGTCGCCACCGCCGCCGCGGAAGATGGTCAGGCCGGGCATCGGCGCGGTGACGTTGTACGTGTCGCTCCCGCTGCCCGTGGTGATGTCGATGACCCCGAGATCGAATCCGGTGTAATCGATCTTGGCGGGCCCCGTGAAGATGTTGCCGGTGACGGTCGTGTTGGTCACCGTCACCGTTTTGTTCGCCGTGACGCCGTCGGCGATCAACCGCAACCTGTCCCCGGCGTCGCCGCCGCCATCGATGGAGATGCCGAAGTTGACGAAATCGAGATTCCCACCGGCGATCGGCAGATGGGTGACCGGGTCGATCGTCGAGTCGACGATGAAGGTGTCGGCCCCGCCCAAGCCGCTGAGCTGGAGTTTGGAGAACGAGCCCCGCGTCCAAGACGTGGTCGCGGTTCCATCGAACACCAGAATCACGTTCGAGTTGTTCGGATCGAGCGAGACCGTGATCACGTCCGCCCCGGCGGTGCCGGCGACGGTCAGAATCGAATCGGTGGCGATCGTGGTCGAGACGTCCGCGATCGACCAGATCCCGCGGCCGCCGGTCCCGCCGACGATCCGCTGGTTATTGTACATTTGCAAATCGTTGACGACCGTGTTCGGCAAGGCTTGGCCGTACTCCGTCCAGCTGCCGCCGTTGTTTTCGACGCTGGTCTGCAAGCGGTAGACGCCGCCGCGGCCCCCGGCCACCAGGGTCAAGTCGCCCGGTGCGGCCGCCCCGACGTTGGTGTCGAAGACCGCGAGCGTGCGGATTTCCGTGGTGAGTTTCCCCGGCCCGGCGGTGCCGTCCGCGGTGGCCGGCCCGATGAGGTTGTCGCTGATGTCGACGAAGGTGGCCCCGAAGTCTTTCGACTCGAGGATCTTCGTCCCTTGGGCCACGAAGATGTGCGTGTAATCGTCCGGGTCGCCGACGACGGCGAAAATCGCGGACCCGGCTTGGCCGGAGATCGCGTTGATGTTGGCGGTGACGGGGGTGAAGGTCGGCCCGAACTGATTCCGAACCCAGAGCTCACCGGTGGACGTGGTGACGTAGGCGATTTGGTTGTAATTGACGCCGCCGAATTTCCCACCGTAGAGGATCGATTCGATCTTTCCGGTTTTCCCCGGCGGCGTGATGATGTTCACGATCTGCCCCGTCGGCGTGGAGCCGGACGGGTCGGCGTCTTCGTAGAGGTCGTTGTACCCGAACATCGCCCGGCGGGGGTCGTTCTGATTCAAGGCCATCGCGATGTGGACGGTTTCGTTGGCGTTGAACAATCCATCCAAGCCACTCAGGCCGGATTGACTTTGATTGAGAGGGTTCAGAAACGCCAAGTTGCTCGAATTGGTCACCACCCCGCTGGCGTTCACAGTATCCCGGCGGATGTTCGAGAAGTTCGTGCCGACGTAGTAGCGCTTGGTCAGCCCATCCGAAATCCCGTTGTTGCCGAGGAGCGAGTTGTCCGAGATCACGCGGAGAACACTCGCCTGATCGAAGAAGCTATCGCGCGTGTTCGCCGCGCCGAAGACGGTGCTGTAACTATTCCCGCCCGTGGAATTCTGGACGATGGCCCCCGTGTCGATCGTGCCGGCGAAGACGCGGTTATTTTGCGTATCGTAGGCGACCGACGCGACGTTGGTGACCGACAGATTCCCGTTGACCGTGTTCCAGTTCGTGCCGCCGGCCACCGCCCCGTTCACCGTGGCGTTATTGCTGGTCGTCGTCGCGGCCAACGTGGCGATCAAATTGTGGGTGAACGAGGTCGGCCGGGTCCGGGTGGCGACGCCGGCATCGTTGGCCAACGCGTAGGTGAAGGTGTTCGCCGTGATGGACGTGATCGTGAAGGTACCGTTGTAGTTACCCGGTCCCGTCGAGAGGATGCCCGCGAGGACGACGCGTTCCCCCACGGTAAAATTATGGGGGTTCTGAGTCGTGATCGTCGCGGCGTTACCGGCCCACGTCGCATCGACGATGTCGCTGGTCCCGGTGACCGGGGTTTCCGAACCGCCGGTCGCGTTGGCCGGGTCGTTGGCCAGCGCGTACGAGATGTTGTTGCCGGTGGTCGCGGTGACGACAAAAGTACCGTTGTACCCCGCGATGGGCACCCCGGCGAATGTGACGGTATCGCCGACGACCACACCGGGGTTCGACGCCGTGGTGATCACCGCGGTTCCGCCGGCGGCCGTGCTCCACGTCGCGGTGTTGATGTTGATGGCGGCCGTTTGCGCCGTCCCGCCGGCCCCGGCCGAGTTGCCCGGATTCACGGCTAACGTGTACGTGAACGTGGTCGCCGAGGTGACGGTGATCGTCGCGGTCGTGTTGTAACCGGAAACGGCCACTCCGGCGATCGTGACCAGTTGTCCCGAGATCATGTTGTGGGCGGCCGTGGTCGTGATGGTCGCCGTATTGGCGGCCCAGGTCGCGCCGGCGATCGCATCGGCAGCGTTTCGCTGGGTGCCGCCCGTGGTCGCTCCCGGATACGCCGCCAAGGCGTAAGTGAACTGGTTGAAAAGGGCGTTGATCGAGGTCACGATGAACGTGCCGTTGTAGCCGGGGACACTGACCCCGGCGATCACGACCTGCTGACCGACTTGCACGCCGTTGAGACCGGTCGTGGTGATCGTGGCGACACCCAGCGCCCAAGTGGCGTTGCCGATCGCATCCGGTGCGCTGATCGCGGTCGCGCCCGGGGTTCCGGTGATCGTGAACGTGCCGTTGTAGCCGGCGGGCACCACCCCGACGATGGTGACGTTTTGGCCGACCGTGTAACCGTGCGGAACCGCCATTTGCACGGTGGCCACGTTCGCCACGACCGAATCGGACGAGATGAACTGCCCCGGATTCGCGGCCAACGCGTAGGTGAAACTGTTGGAGGTGGTACCGGTGATCACGTAGGTACCGTTGTAACCGCTCACCGTGCCGGGGGGGTTGAGCGCCGCACTCGCGATGTTGCTGATGTTGACCGATTGCCCGACCGTGAAGTTGTGCGGGAGCGTCGTGGTGATGGTCGCCGCCCCGGCCGCCCAGGTGGCGTTGGCCACGCCGCTGCTGACCGGGTTCGGGGAGGGCAGCAGAAACAAACCGCCCCCGGTGGCGGCGAGCAGTTGACCGTTCGAGCCCATGGCCAAATCGCGGACATCAGCGGCCGGCGCGGAACCGTTACCGCTTCCACTGTTGACCAGAGTCGTCCATTGAGCGGAACTGGTTGGAGAGTTCCCCGCGCCCGCCGGGTTCACCAGGCGGTCGCCTTTCCAGATGTTCGCGGTGAACGTCGTGGGGCCGGCCAAGCCGTTGGGGTAGAATTGGGTCCCTGCACCCGAACTGGCGGCGGCTCGGTCCGTGCCCAGGTAGACGATGTTGGAGCTGACGCGATCCGCGACGAGGTTGAAGAATTCGGACCGTTCCCCGCCACTGGCCCCGAGGACTTGGGCCCAAGTTCCCATCGGCTGACGATAACCGGAGGCTGGATTCGTCCGGATGTTGTAAAGGAAATCGTACGGTTGACCGTTGAAGTTCACGCCGTCGAGAGTGTACGTGGTCTCGCTCGTGACCGTGACCGTTTGAAAACCGTTGATCGAGTTGATGAGCTGCGGCGGACGTACCGGGTTGGTCGCCGCGGGATCGCCGTTGTCCGTCACGCCGACAATTTGAACGAGATCGCCATTCCGCAAGTGGTGACGAACTCCGGTGAAGACGGTCACGACGCCGGCCGAAGTGTACGAGAACGTGGCGACTTGTGCATTCGTGATCGTCCGCGGCACGTCCATCCGGGTCCACGTGGCCCCTTGGTTCGGGGACCAACTGATCGTGCTCACGGCTGCGCCGCGGTTGAGCCAACCGTAGTCGAAACCGGTCGTGTTCGCTTCGGCGCCGGTCGGCTTGTTGTTCTGAACAGCAACGTACACGATGTTGTTCGTGATGATCCCGCTGTTGTACACGGCGATTTGAATATTGGTGGTCCTGGCACCAATCAACATCGTGGACGACGTCACGTTCCCCCAGTTGAGGCCGCCGTTGTCGCTCCGGAAGATCGAAGCGGTCGAGCTGGCGCCGACGGTACCGGGGCCGGGGTTCGTTTTCACAGCGACGTAAAAGCGGTTGCGGGCGAGGGGATCGAGTGTCGGGTCGGAGTTCGCGGTTCCGCCCGAGACGTACGTGCCCGGGTCCGTGATGAGGGAATAGGTGAAGGTGTTCGCCGTCACCGCGGTGACGATGAAGGTGCCGTTGAAGCCGACGGCGCTTCCGCCCGTGGAACCGACCGCGGCGACGATCACCCGTTGACCGACGGAAAGGGAGTGGGCGTTGACCGTCGTGATCGTGGCGACCGAGCCATTCCACGCGGCGGCGCTCACCGCGCTCACCGGGGCGCCCGGGTCGGCCGCGAGGTCGAAGATTCCACCGGCCGGGAGGCCTCCTGCGACTTGCGCGAACGTCTTGCCGGCGTTCGCGCTGCGATACAAGCCCGCATCGGTCGCGACCAGAAGATACGAGTTCGCGAGCGTCGTGCCGCGGGCGGCGACGCCGACGACGTTCTGGCCCCCGATTTTGTCCGACAGGATCGACCAAGTCAGACCGCCGTCGTTGGAGAGCAGCGCCCCGGCGAGGTCGCCCCGGGCACCCCCTCGCGAATCGAGGGAAATCGGCGCGCCCGTGCTGGCGTTGATGGTGTAAACGCCGTCGGAAGTGCCGCCGATGCCGACGAGGATTTGCTGGTTGTTGTCCGGGTTGATCGAAATGGTCGAAACGGAAAGCGACGGATAATTGTCGGTCAGCGGGACCCAGTTCGGGGTGGCCGAGAGACCGTTGGTCGTCTTCCAGACGCCGCCGTTGACACCGCCGGCGTACAGCGTGTTCCCGGTGACGTCGGTCAAATCGGGGGTGATCGCCTGGACCGCACCGATGGCCGACGAATTGTTCGCCGTCGACGGGATATTCGTCGATTGCCCACCCGAGATGTTATTCGGCCCGACATCGATCCAGTTCGGCGTATTCGAGAGCACCGCACTCGGCGTCAGGCGGTCTTCGAGTTGTTCCAATTGGCGGGGCACCCAACGCGTCAGGGGTTGCGCCGAGTTCGAGCGGTTGCGACGATCGGTATGACGAGGCATTGCTGGAGATCCCTGGAGTGGAGTGCCTGGTAAAAGATATCGAAATAAAGCCGGGAAAACTGACGCGGAGCCCGAATCTTGGACGGAGCAATATCGGCGATCCCATGGCGGGAACAATCCAACCGGAAACACCCGCACGTTCCATTTCACCGATGCCGGGCGAGACCGGGTCCTACACCCCGCGCCGCCCGCACCATGAAACGAATCCGAGTCGCCGCAACAACCGGAGAAATCGAGGCGACCGTGCGAATCGGTCGGTCAAAGGAGCTTTCGGGGTGGGTTGAATGCAGCGATGCCCAATCCTGACCTTTTTGAGGATTACACCTTGCTCCGCCAGAATATTCCTAAAGTTTTTCACGCGGAAGCAATTTTTTCGACTTTTCTCAGTGGAACAGCGTAGCCGCGGAGTGGCACTTCAACTCAGACGGGAGTGACGTGGTTTAGCACTGAAAAATGAGAGTTATTTCACAATCTATGTCCGCTTCATCACCAATCCGGTGGTAGAAACGCAAAAAGGCACTTCAGGCGACCTGCCTGGAGTGCCCGGTGTTGTTGGACTTGTGAAAATCAATTGCGAGTGCCGAGGACAGGACTTGAACCTGCACCCCCTTGCGAGGACCAGCACCTCAAGCTGGCGCGTCTGCCAATTCCGCCACCCCGGCCTTCCGTAAAACTTAGGGGTTTGCGGGAGGGTTTCAAGGCTGAATCGCAGAGATCCCGCGGCATTCACGCCTTCCGACCCTTCCAAAGTGCCCGCTTCAGCACGCTGTCCGGTTCCGTGAGGTCGCCGGGCGATTTGTCGTTAGTCAAATTGCGGACGAACATCTCCAGTTTCGCGTCCAGATCGTCGGCGTGGTGCAGAATCAAGGCCTCCGGGACCGCGGGCAACTTCGGCGAACCCCACTCGGGGAGGGCCAAGTGGACCAGCACGACGTGCTCGAGCAGCATCAACAATTCGCGGTCGAGTTCGCCGTGCTTCGAGGCTTCGAGGCGGATCAAATCGCGGCCCAAGGCCAAGTGGCCGAAGAGCCGGCCTTCGACCGACAGTTCCACCGGCAGACCGGGTACCGCGGACACGTTGTACTCGGCGACGCGACCGAGGTCGTGGAGGATCGCCGCGCTCACGACGATGTCGCGGTTCAACGGCGGCGTCAGTTCCGCGTAAACGAGCTTGTAACGATCCACGAGCAGCAAGCAATTCTTGACGACCGACAGCGTGTGCTCGAGCCAGCCGCCGGGGAAGGGGAAGAACTTGCCCTGAGTCGCCGGGAGTCGCTTGAGCGCATCGCCGTGTTCGGCGAGGACGCCGAGGGTCAGCGCTTTCAAATGGACATCCGCGATCTCGGTCTCCGCGAGCTTCGTCAATTCCTCGAACATCGCGTCGGAATCGAACCGCGAGCGCTCGTAGAAGTCGCCTTCGCTGAATCCGTCGGCTTTGTCGTCGTCGCGCACGTCGCGCAGATTCACGATGTGGATCTGCGGGCCGTACTTGTCACTGACGCTGAAAATGCCGCGGATTTTGTAGAACCCGCCGACGCGCCAATTCGCATGGCAGTCGGTGTAGGTATCGCTGTCTTCCCAAATCATGGCGCCGACGGTGCGCTTCGCATCGCGGAATTTGCAATGGTAATACGGCTTGCCCGCTTGCGTCGTCCCGAGGCTTTTCTCGACCAGCAGCGCGAAGCAGTCGGCCCCGGGCGGGCCGGGTTGCAATTGATGGAGGGGAACCACAGGCGGCTTGGGCTTCGACATATCACACCTGGAAGACGCCGGTTTTGAAGGGCAACCCGGCATCGTACCGCGTCGCGACCTCGAGAGCCATGAGCAGCGCCTCGCGCGAATCTTCCGGCCGCACGATGGCATCGATCCACAGCCGCGCCGCGGCGTAGCGGATGTCGGTTTGCTCGTCGTAGCTCGCCTTCACCTTGTCGCGCAGGGCGGCGAGTTCGTCCGCCTCGGGTTCGCGCCCGGCCCGCTTCATCGCCTGCACTTGCACATCGAGCAGCGTACTCGCGGCTTGGTCGCCCCCCATGACGGCGTAGCGCGCCGTTGGCCAAGCGAAAATGAAGCGCGGGTCGAACGCCTTCCCGCACAGGGCGTAGTTCCCGGCGCCGAAGCTGCCGCCGGTGATGAGCGTGATTTTGGGCACGACGCTGTTGCTGATCGCGTTGACGAGCTTCGCCCCGGCTTTAATGATGCCGCTTTGCTCCGAGTCTTTGCCGACCATGAAGCCATTGACGTTCTGAAGGAACAAGATGGGGATCCGCGTCTGATTGCAATCCATGATGAACCGCGCGGCTTTCTCGGCGGAATCGACGTAGAGCACGCCGCCGAATTGCAGGAACCCGTCGGCCGTCTTCACGCGCTTGCGTTGGTTCATCACGACGCCGACGGCGCGGCCGCCGAGTCGCCCGGTGCCGCAGACGAGCGACTGCCCATACTCGGCCTTGTACTCGTCGAACGGGGCATCATCGAGAATCCACTTCAACAGATCGCGGGCATCGTACTCAGCGGATCCGGTGAAAATTTTGAATTCTTCACCAAGCGGGGGACGTAAGTCCCCCGTGTGTATTTCCGTCCCGTTCGACACGGGGGGTTGACACCCCCCGCTCGGAATATTGCCGACCAACCGCCGCAATCGTTCCAGACAAGCTTCGTCATTCGCTTCGCGATAGTCGATCGTCCCGCTGATCCCCGCGTGCATCTTGGCCCCGCCGAGGTCTTCGGAGTCCACGACTTGCCCGATGGCCGCCTTCACGAGCGCCGGCCCCGCGAGGTAGAGTCCACTCCCTTCGGTCATCAGCAATTTGTCGCAGAGCACCGGCAGATACCCGCCGCCGGCGACGCAGTTGCCCATGATGGCCGCGAACTGCGGGATGCCCGACGCGCTGATGACGGCGTTGTTGCGGAAGATGCGGCCGAAGTCGTCCTCGTCCGGGAAGACCTCGTCTTGGAGCGGCAGAAACACCCCGGCGGAATCGACCAGGTAGACCAGTGGCAAACGGTTGTCCATCGCGATGCGCTGGGCGCGGAGGACTTTCTTCGCCGTCATCGGGAAAAACGCCCCGGCCTTCACCGTGGCGTCATTGGCGACGATCATCACCTGCCGGCCACTGACGGTACCAACACCGGTGACGACCCCGGCGCTCGGCGCCCCGCCCCAGTCGGCGTACATCTGCCACGCGGCCCAGAGGCCGAGTTCGAAGAATGTTTCGGCATCGCACAACTTGGCGATGCGTTCGCGGGCCGTGAGCCGACCCTTGGCGTGCTGCCGCTCGATGGCCTTCGCCCCGCCCCCGAGGCGGATGGTGGTTTCTTGATCGGTCATGGGAGGAAGACTAACCACAGAGGCACAGAGACACCGAGAAGACAGGAACGGTGGAAATACCGACGATTCAAAGTTCCGCCCACACTTGTATTGGTATGCCCGAATATTGTTCCGCAATATTATCGGCCCAATCAATATTCAATGCAGATGCTGCAAATATCAATGCGGCCGATATCGATTCGCGGGTGAGACGGGGATAGCCTTCTAAAATGTCTTCGTGGCTGTGTCCCGCAGCCAGCTTTTCCAAAATCAATTCCACCGTGATGCGCGTTCCGGCGACGGTGGGCTTACCCATCATGATCTCGGGATTGGAAACGATTATCGCCTCGGCCATACATCACCTCTTTACAATGAGCATACCCGAAAGTTGACCCATACAAATCCGCAATCCGAAATCCGCAATTCTCCCTCACTCCCCCGACCATTCCCGGCGTTGGCGGCTCGACGGAATCTTCAGCGCTTCGCGGTACTTCGTCACCGTCCGGCGGGCGATCTTCAAACCGGCGTCGGTGAACTTGCCCATGATGTCTTCATCCGACAGCGGGGCCTTCTTGTCTTCCCCGGCGATGATCTCGAGCAGTTTCTGACGGATGGTTTCCCAAGCGACATCTTCGCCCGTCTCTTGGTTCTTGGTGCCGCCGCCGAAGAAGCGCCGCAGCGGGAAGAGGCCGCGCGGCGTCTGCACCCATTTGTCGTCGACGGCCCGGCTGACGGTCGTGACGTGGACGCCGACGATCTCGGCGATCTGCTCCATCTTCAAAGGATGGATGAACTCCGGCCCTTTGTCGAGGAACTCGCGCTGGTGCGTGATGATCGCCTTGGTCACCTTGATCAGCGTCGCCCGGCGTTGCTCGATGGCGCTGAGCAGCCAGTTCGCCGATTGCAGTTTTTCCTTCAGTTGATCCCGCGCCGCTTTCGGCTGGCTGCGGTCTTTCGTCACCCCGATGTAGCGCTTGCTCAGGCGGATGCTCGGCAACCAATCGTCGGTCAGGCGGATTTCGAAATCGTCGTTGTCGTTGCGTTCGACGATGATGTCCGGCACGACGTAGCGGGTGTTCTCCGCCGCGAAGACCCCGCCCGGTTTCGGGTCGAGCTTCCGCAATTCTTCGATGGCTTCTTGGATCGCATCGAGGCTGAACCCGGTGCGCTTTTGCACCAAGGGCAAGCGGTTATACGCGACGTCCTCGAGGTGGTTGGCGATCAGCGACCGCAGCAACTCGGCGTGCGGCGTCGCGTCGGTCACCTGCAAAATCAGGCATTCTTTGACATCGCGGGCGCCGACCCCGGCCGGGTCGAGCGTCTGCACGACGCGGATGGCGCTCTCGACTTCGTCCGGTTCGACCCGGCGTTTCTCGTAGCTCATCGTCAATTCGTCGACCGTGATCGGTTGCAGCGACTTCGGCGAATCGGGATCGTGCCGCAGCAGGTAGCCGTTGTCGTCGAGGTGCGAAATGACGAAGCGGACGAGGGCGCTCTCGTCCTTGCTCAATTCCAAAAAGCCGAGTTGCTCGGCCAAGTGCTCGTGGAGCGTCAGCGGTTGCTCTTCGATATTCTGCATCACGTCGAGCTTGCGCTCGCCGAGTTCGTCGATGGCCCCGCGGCTCGGCCGGCTTTCGGAATCGAAGTGGTCGCTCCAGTCGCTGTTGAGTTCGTCGAGGCGGGCGAACTCGGCATCCCCGGATTCGTCGTGCTTCAAAATGCCATCGGGGTTGAACTCGGGTTCCCCTTCGATCGGTTCGATCTCTTTTTTCTTGGTGTCGTTTTGCTCGAGGAACGGATTCTCTTGGAGTTCCTCTTGGACGCGGTCGAGCAAATCGGTGATCGGAAGGAGCAGGACCTTCATCGATAGGATCATCCGCCGCGAGAGTTTCTGCTCTTGGCGGTAGTCCATCCGTTGCCCCATGCCTAAACCCAGACCGCTCATTCATACTCCAGAGTTGGTCGACCGACTGTAATCGCCCATGTAGGACAGGCTTCGAGCCTGTCCGATTTCGAATTTCGGACAGGCTAGAAGCCTGTCCTACTTAGATCTCCCGCCGGCCGTCCAGCGCATCCGCCAGCATCTGCGCGTTCGCCAATTCCAGCGACGACCCCGTCGGCAACCCGCGCGCGAGTTTCGTGATCGTCACGTTGCTCCCGGCCAGCAGCGTCGACGCGAACAGCGCGGTGCCGTCCCCTTCGAGGGTCGGGCTGGTGGCCAAGATCACTTCCTTGACGCCGCCGCGCTTGACGCGATCCGCCAGCGGCGAAAGGTTCAATTTGTCCGGCCCGAACCCGGCGAGCGGATCGAGCCGGCCGCCGAGGACGTGGTACAGCCCGCGGAAACTGCCGAGGCGCTCGAACAAGTTGACATCGCGGGACGATTCGACCACGCAGAGCACCGAAGCGTCGCGGCGCGGATTCGAGCAGATGTTGCACACCTCTTGATCGGTGAGGTTGAAGCACTCCCGGCACGGGTGGACGCGTTCGATCACGGTCCGCAACGCCGCCGCGAGGTCGCTGGCGACCTGCCGATCTTCGTGCAGCAAGTGGTGCACGATCCGCTCGGCGCTCTTGGGGCCGATGCCCTTGAGCTTGGCGAACTGCGCCAGTAATTCCGGGATGGGGGTGGTGGGTTCTTGCACGGGAGCTATCGACTCTGAGATGGATTGTCCGTTTGCGACGCTTCAGTGGCGACTTCTACAGGCAAGTCGGGACGCATCGGCTTCAACTCGAGCTTTGGTGTGCCATCCGGCCAAACTCGCCGACCGAAGAGTTCGACGAATTCCGCTGGCGGAACTTTCCTACCCTTCGGAGGCGGAAGATCGATTTTAGGTTTGGGCTTCATGAGCGACCTCGAAGTTTCACGATCCCATCATGCCGCCGAGCATTCCCGCGGGCAGGCCCATGTTGCCCGCCATCTTCGCCGTTTCGGCGGCGAGGGTATCCCGGACTTTGGCCAAAGCTTGATTCGCCGCGGCGATCACGAGGTCTTCGAGCATCTCGCGGTCGTTGAGTTTCAACGCGTCTTCGGAAATCTTGCAGCTCAGGATTTCCATTTTGCCGTTGGCTTTGACCGTGACCATCCCGCCGCCGGCGGTCCCGTCCGCGATGATCGACGGAATCGTCGCTTGGAACTTCTGCATCTCGTCTTGGATCTTGGACTTGTTGCCCATCAGGCTCATCATGGCGCTGAGTTCTTTGAACATGGCTCGGGCCCCGTCGTGTGGTGGATCAATCGTCGTCCGGCTCGGCGGGCGCCGTTTCAAGCTCGGCGTCTTCGGTCCCCGCGTCCGCCGGGGCGAGTGCCCGCACGGGGTTCGGGTCGAAGCCGTCTTCGACTTTCGTCAATTGGGCGCCCAAAATCTCAACCGCCGCTCGGATGAACGGCAGTTCCAGCAGATCGTTCCGCTTCGAGGCCGCCCCGCCCCCCCGACCATTGGAACTCGGCGTCGGGACGGCTTTTGGATCGGCCGGCATCTCCTCGAAGCGGACCTGCCAATCGCCCCCGGTGATCTTTTTGAGAGTCTTGCGTATCTCCTCGCCGTTGCGTTCTTCCCGCAGATACTCCAATGCAGCAGTATAGCCGTTGGGGAAGCGAATCGCCAGTGCATTTGGCCCGATAATTGCTGGAAGTAAAGGGGTTTGTGACAATCTGGCCGCGATCACCGGCCCCGCTTCCGCCTTCAACCGCGGCCACAATTCGTTGACATTACTCGAGTTGACCGATGCGACCGGCACCGTCGGCTTCGCTTCCGGTTCACCCGGAGTTTTTTTTTTCGCGGGTGCAGCGGCCGGTAGTGCCTGCCTCGGGGCAGTCCCCGCCGGAACCTCGGCACCGCCGACCCATTGGGCCAATTGGGCCACCGAGAGCATTTCTTCGAGCCGGCTCAGCCGAACGAGGGCCATTTCGAGCAAGATTTGGGTGTGCGGGCTGCCGCGCATCCGCTGCTTCGTGGTCGTCCAGATGTCCAAGCCCGCGAGGATCGTGTCGAGACTCGCGGAACTCGTCGGCGAACCGGGGACGCCGATGCCGCCGAGCATCAGGCCGCGCCAGTGGTCGATGATTTGATCGGTCAATTCCCCCAGTTGAAGACCGCGCGCCGACGCCTCGGCGATCATTTCGAGCGCCCGGCCCGGTTGGCCCCCCAGCACCGCCGCGGCGAGTTCCTTCACCCACAGGTCGGTCGCCGTGCCGAATAGAGAATGCACCCGCTCGGCCGTCAGGGGGCCGTCGCTGAAGCTCAGGAGTTGATCGAGCAGCGTCTGCGAATCGCGCATCGAACCGTTGGCCCGCTTCGCCACGATCTGCAACGCTTCGTCGTCGGCTTGCAACCCTTCGCTGGCGACGATCCGTTTGAGGGCGTCGAAAATCTTGACCGGGTTCACGGTGGCGAAGTCGAAGCGCTGGCAGCGGCTGAGGATCGTGATCGGAATCTTCTGCACTTCGGTCGTGGCCAAGATGAACTTCACGTGCGCCGGCGGTTCTTCGAGGGTCTTCAGCAGGGCGTTGAAGGCCCCGGTCGTCAGCATGTGGACTTCGTCGATGATGTAAATTTTGTAGCGCGCCCGGGTCGGGCGGAAGCCGACGTTGCTCCGCAGATCGCGGGCTTCGTCGACTTTGTTATTGCTGGCGCCGTCGATCTCGATGGAATCGACATCGTCGCCGTTGGCGATGCTTTTGCAAATGTCGCAGACGTCGCACGGGGTCGCCGTGGGGCCTTTCGCGCAATTCAGGGCTTTGGCTAAAATCCGCGCCGCCGAGGTTTTGCCGACCCCGCGGGCCCCCGTGAACAAGTAGGCGTGGGCGATCCGCCCCGACGCGATGGCGTTGGTCAGCGCCGCGGCGACGTGCTCTTGGCCGATGAGTTCGGCGAACTGCTGCGGACGATAACGCCGGGCGACGACGGTGTACCCCGCCGGCTCCGGGTAATCCGGAGTCGTCGGAATCGGCCCCGCGAGCGCCTTCGGTTTCGGGGGTGAGTCTTTCGTTTTGGCCATGGGGGAATGGTATCCCCTCCGGCGGTCATCGCACAATGTCGGTAGTCTGGGAAAGTTCGGACCGGCCGATTTCGCCCCGCGAATCCGTTCGCTCAAGTCCCCGCGAGCAAGCCCTTCAATTTACCCCCGAGTCCGGGGACGAACGTCAACGGCCACAGCGGCATCAACGCCCCGACGGCGCGGAACGCCGCGGCCGCGGCCTCGGCGCCGGTCGTATCGGGCCGGCCCGGGGCACTCCACTTCACCGGCTGAATCGCCGTCGCATCGGCTCCCGAAACGTCGACGCAATCGACGGCCCCCGCGAGATCGGCCGCGGCAATCATCGCGGCGGCGCGGCTCTGCGGGCGCGACCGGGAGTTGAACCGGAAGACCGTCCGTTGCACCGGCCGCGGGCCGCTGAACTGGGCGCGGATCATCGCCCCCGGCAGGAAGGAGACCAGCATCGTCATCATGAACAAACTGAAGACGAGCAGCCCCATGAAGACGCCGATACCCATGTGCAGGCCGAACCCGAACATCAAGATGTAAGGCCGGCGACGCGTCCAGACGAGGAACGGCAGCGCGATCTCCGTGAACAGCGTGAAGTAGACCCCGCCCGCGGCCATCGCGGCGTAGACCGGCCGGGAGGTCGCCATCATGCGGACCATCTCTTGGTACCAGCCGTAGTGGATCATCGTGAATTCGGGATTCGCGAGGGTGTCCCAATAGGCGTTGTGGTTCCACCAACCCACCCCCTTCAGCTTCGACAACCCCGACGCGAGGTAGATGAAACAGAAGTGGACTTGCAGCAGGCGCTGGGCGAAGCCGCACGACGGGGAGAGCGGCGCGGCTTCCAGGTAACGCCGGGCGACCGCGTCGATGGAACCGGAGCGGCGGAGGCTCGCCCGGGCCGCGCGGTAGCGGTCGATGAGCCGATCGAGCGAGAACGTCGCCCCGCTGTTGGCCACCATGAGGTAGATCAACAACAGGTTCATCATCGTGTCTTGGCCGAACAGGATTTGCTGGTTGCGGTGCAAATACGAGGCGGCCGCGAACCACGTCAGCACCGAGGTGACGCGCGTGAACAGCCCGAGGGTGAACATCACCATCACGACCAAAACGAACGCGTGGGCGAAGGCCATCTCGGTCGGGTCGGTGATGTGGAACCAGAGGGAGAAGGTCGACGTGCCGACGCGGTCGGCGTAGCGCTTCTCGTAGTTCCAGTAGCCGAGGTATTCGATCTGCTCTTCGCGCGCGGCTTCGTCCGCCGGCAGATCCGGGAGATTCCAGAGGAACTTCAGCAAGTTGTGCCGCTGATCGGCGTCGATTTCGAAGAGGTAGTTCGCGAGGTACCGGCGCTCGTCGACCCCGGTCGTCATCGTGCCGGGGAGCGTGCTCGCCAAGCCTTCGAGGTCGGCGGCGAGCGCCTTGCGTTCGGAATCGAGCATCAAATCGAGCGATTGCGGGAATTGCTCTTTGTTATCGCGCTGGCTTTTATCGACGAGCGCGGCCAACGTCCCCGCGCGCACTTTGGGGTCGGGCCCGAGGTTGAATAAATAGGCCGCGCCGGCGTGGATCGTCGTGTCGCCGTAGCCGTTGCCTTCGCCGCGAGTCGTCATCGCGCCGCGATCGTCGAGCAGCCGCAGTTTCTTGCGGAGTTCGGCTTTGTCGCGCGGCAGCGCGCGTATCCAGTCCAGCACGGCCTTGCGTCGGTGCGGTTCTTCCGGCACCACCGCCGACTGGGCCCGGTCGTTCCATTCCCACTTCCACAGCGAATTGAAGCGGGTGGGCGACTCGTGGCGCTCGCGGTCGGCCGTGCGGAGGTCGTACCAGCCGTCTTTCCCGAAGAACGAATGGAGGTCGTAGCTGTAGCAGAGGTGGGTGTAGACCACCAGCAGCCCCGTCACGATGCGGATGAACGCCATCGTGCTCGGGTCGGCGGCCGCGAACCAGAAATCGACCCAACCCCGCCAGTAGCTCGTGCCCGTCGATGGTGCTGTCATGGCGCCCCTTTGAACCCCCCCGTCCATGGATACTCGTGCTTCAAATAGAGCGACATGTAATCTTTGAAGTAGCGCCCCTGCGCGTTCGGCGAATCGAGCGGCACGATCGGCAACAACCAGTACAGCATCGGATCGGTCGGATTCATCAGCTCCCCGGCGGGGTTGTATTCCCCGATGTAATACGGGCGGAACGTCGTCGGGTTGTACGGGTTGTCGCCGGTCAAAAATTGCCCCGGTTGCATGACCCGGTGCTCCACCCGCACGAGCTTCACCGAGAGTACATTGAGTATCTTTCGGCTCGGGGTCGAGAACTCGGCTACGAACTCGACCGCGATGTGCCGGGCGTACGACGGGAACAGATAACGGGTGTTCTGGCTCGTCGGTACCCGGTATTGCGCCACCACCGAGTCGCCCGGCAAGTCTTGGAGCGGGATGCGGCTACCGGGGTCGTCGAGGGTCACTGCGGCCTGCCGGCGCCGGTTCACGGCGTCGTTCTTCTCGAAACTGATCGGCGTGAAATTGCTCGGGGTCGTCGTGGCGACGAGTTCCGAAATCGACAGCCGCCGTTGGTAGGTCAACCCGAGGGGGTCTTTGAACTGCGTGGCCCGGTTCGGCAGGTCGATCCACGACGATTCGATTTTGTTCTTGTTCGTCTTCGGGTCGATCTCGTCGAGTTCGTACATCACAAGGCCGAAGAGCAGACTCGCGGGGCCCGGTTCCGGGCTGTAAAAATGGTACGCGTTGCTGAGGTACATGAACTTGTAGTAGGGCATGTAGATGCGCAACGCCGATTGCGTCGTGCCCCACGGCGCCGGATCGGGCCACGTTGTCGCGGTCAAGATCGCCCCGTAATGCATCAGCAAGAGCGCCGAGAGCAACGCGTACCGGATCACGGGCTGCACCCACGTCAGCAGAGCGCCGACCGCCGTCGCCCCGGCGAGGACGCGGCAGACCATCGCAAACGAATCCCAGTGCGACGGAAAGCCGAAGTTGGCGAAAAGGGCAGTGGCCGAAGCGAGCACCCAAGCGCGCCAGTCGCCCGGGCGGAGCGTCAAACCGTAACCGGCCGCGAGGAGGCCGACGGCGAGCAGCACCAGCGCCGCGGTCGAGAAGACGCCGGGGGAAACGCCGCCGAAAATCGCCGGGATCGCGGTGAGCGCAGCAGCGGCAACGCCCACGATTTGCAGGGTGAACGCGGTCTTCTCGGAGACCGGAGGCAGGGCGTCGACGACGGGCGAAAACGGCTCGGGCGTCCGATCCATGGGTGAGCCTCAAAAACTGGTCATCTGCATCGGCCCGCGGACTTGGCGCCGGTAGTTAGGTTAGCGAATCGCGCCGAGATGTCTTCGGTGTCCGCAAGAACAACGCGATTGCCGGGCACGGTGTTGGCCGGGATGTGCGGGTAGCTTGAATACTCTTGCGCTCACTCAAAAATGACCGACAAAATGCCGCAACCTACCCAGTTTCCTGTTGACGGCTTCCGAAGCCTCTTCTAACATCTGATTGCGGACTACCCAAAGCGTATGAATTGCCTGTTTTACCAGAATGCATGACCATCTCATTCCGACCGGCGCGAGAATTGCACCCGGAATGATTCGAACTGGATGGATCCGCATCGAATTCCTTGCGTGAGCTCGGAGCGGGTCTTGCCGTTTTTCTTAACGGATTCGGCTGCGCCGGATCTCAGGAGGCTCCAAGATGTACACGATGGTTCTCATGATGGCCGTTACGTCGAGCGGCGACGTTTCGGGCTTTGGGCACAGGAAGTCGGGTTGCCACGGTGATACGGCGGGCTGCTACGGCAGCGTCGTCGCTTCGAACTACTCCGGTATGTCGAGCGGTTGCACCGGGACGGTCGCCGGTGCGGGTTACGCCGGTAACAGCTGCCAGGGCAGCGGCTACCTTGGCAGCAGTTGCACCGGCAACAGCTGCCAAGGTGGCAAGGCCGGTATCTTCGGCCTCCGCGGCAAACTCTTCGGCGGCAAATCCAGCAGCTGCCACGGCTCGTGCCACGGAACCTCGGCTCCGGTCGCCCAAGACTGCTGCCCACCCGCGACCTCGACCGGCTGCACCGGCGGCGTGATCACCATGCCCCCGGTGACCCCGCCAAAAGATATGCCGAAGCCGATGGATAAGCCCAAAGAAGATCCGAAGTCGAAGACCGAATCGAACTGAGTTAGAATTCGACGAACAATGACGGGCCTTGGGGCAATCCCAATGGCCCGTTTTTTCGTGTCCGCTCAAGCTTTCGCCGGTTTCGCCGCTTCTTTCTGGGCGATTCTGTAGGCGTTCGCTTTTTCCAGGTCGGTCAACTCCGGCGGGATCGCCGCGTTCCCCGTTCGCTTCGGGATCAACACGTCTTCGATCACCTTCTCTTTTCGCAGCGTCCGCATCGTGCGGACTTTGTCTTGCACGCGCATCAGCCCTTCCAGCAGCGCTTCGGGCCGCGGTGGGCATCCGGGCACATACACATCCACCGGCACGACGAGGTCGACCCCCTTCACGACGTTGTAACCGTACTTGTAGTAGGGTCCGCCGCCGCAGGTGCAGGCGCCCATGGCGATGACGAATTTCGGATCGGGCATGAGGTCGTAGAGCCGCCGGACGCGCTCTGCCATCTTCAGGTTCACCGTCCCCGCGACGATCATCAGATCGGCTTGCCGCGGGGTGGCGCGGAAGGCCCCGGCGCCGAAGCGGTCGATGTCGTAGCGCGGGCCGCCGGTGGCCATCATCTCGATGGCGCAGCACGCGAGACCGAAAGTCATGGGCCAGAGCGACGATGCCCGCGCCCAGTCGATGGCCTGGTCGAGCGAGGTCATCACGAGGCTGTCTTCGAAGCGATTTTCGAGCAGGGGCATGGGTCAGCCGTCCAGTTTCTTGAGGACCGTGTTCCAGACCGCGGTGTATCCGAGCTTTTCGGCCCATGCGGCGATCGCTCCGCGGGCGGGAAATGCCGCGCAAAAAGCCGGGACCGTACCGAAATGCAGATCCAGAACGATGTCGATGCCCTGCGTGAAGCGCGGTTCGCCGTAGGCGTAGCTCGCGAACGAGCCGACGACCATGTGCGGAATCGAAAGCCGCTCGAATGCCGCGACGACGTACTCGAGGAGTTCACGCTGATTCACGGGTCAGCCTCCGGCCGACTTCGATCCCGCGGCCAATCCGGATGTTGTTCGCGGACCTGCGCCGCCGTCATGGCCGTGGCCGTGTCGTGGGCATCGCAGGCGATGGACACGGTCTGCGCCGGCGTCATCGCCCGGAACATCGCGGCGGTGGCGTCGTCCATCACTTCGATATCGCGGAGATCGGGGATTCGAGCGGGCACTAGTCTCACTCCGGTGACGCTCCGCATTATACCCCGTCCTTCGGCTTCGCCCCCGTTTGCCCCCCGAGGCTGCGCACCCATTCGAGATCGCCGCGGCGCCAGAGATAGGCGAACCCGACGAGCAGGATCGCGAAGAAAATCAGGAACTCCGCGAAGGCGAACTGGGCGAATAAATTCATCGTGGCGAGGTCGGGCGGAGTCGTCGTGCCGGGGGCGATGGTGTTGGCGGCGCTCTTTCGATCCGCGTCCGAGAGCGACGGATCGCCGGCGCGGTTGGCGCTGCCGAAGACGACGGCCCACGGGAAAAAGAAGGCCATCTCCACATCGAAGATCACGAACAGCAGCGCGACGACATAAAATCGCAGGTCGAACTGGATCCACGCCGTCCCTACGGGCTTCTCCCCGCATTCGTAGATCTCCCCCTTGGCGACGCTGGGCCGATCCGGCCGGATCAGCTTCCCGAGACCGAGGTTCGCTAGCAGGAACAAGGTCCCCACCGCGAGAAAGACGAGGATGGTGGCGACGAGGTCGATCATGGTGTCGCCCCGGCCTTCGTCCACACCGGCAAGCTCGTGTGCTTCGATTCCATCACGGCCGTCGGGTTCAGCGTGTCTTGGCCCCAAGCCACCGTGAGGGGGAGCTTGGCGAAATCGACGATGCAACCGTCGCGGGTGTAGCCACTGATGTCGTAGGTGCTCCCCATAAAGATGCAATCGGCGGGGCAGGGGTCGACGCAGAGCGAGCAGAACATGCACTTCGTGTAGTCGATAGCGAAGCCCGTGACGACGAACCCCTTCGCGGGGGCCACGGCTTTTTCCTTCTCGATGTAAATGCAATCGACCGGGCAGGCGCGGGCGCATTTATCGCAGCCGATGCACGCCGTCAGGTCAAAGCGGTGGAAGCCGCGGTAGCGCGGTTTTACCGGTACCGGAAGTTCCGGGTACTCGAAGCTCTTCGTAAAGGGCCGGCGGCGGAACGTCTGCGCGAAGTAGCGCAGCGTGATGTACAAGCTCGCCGAAATGCTGCCGACGGTCTGCCCGACGTTGCGGAACCAGAGGAACATGAGGGCATCCGGGAAGAGGCGCGGAGATACTAATACTGTACCGAACCGCGCTCGGATCGGGCTCACTCGGCCGCATCGACCCCGAGCTTCTCACGGAGCTTGCGGATCGCTTTGTACTTCTCATCGCTGATGCGCTGGGTCGTCGTGCCCAATTCGAGCGCGATGTCCGGCACGGCCCAGCCGTCGGCGGAGAGGTGGATAATAGTTTGCTGGCGGGCGCTCAACACTTCCCCGGCCGCTTGGTTGACCTCCTCGCGCTGGTCGACCACCGACGACGGCGTCCAGCGGTCGGCCACGTCGTTCGACAAATCGACGAAGCGGCGGGCCCGCTGCGTCCGCTTCTTGACGGCGTCGATGGCCCGGAGGAATTCGCGTTTGTCGTTGTCCTCGGTCTTCAGCAAACCCGTCCAGCGGTCGCGGCCGACGGTTTCCAACAGCCTAGTGAAGACCTGCTGCGTGCAATCGGCCCAGAGGTCGTCCGGCAGCCGGGCGTTCCGCCAGCAGACTTGGCAATACCGAGTGATATCGCGGACGGCACTGTCGTCGATCTGCTGCGAGTTGGACGGGGTGCCGGCGCAGGCATCTTGGCCGCCGAGGCCCGTGCCGAGCATCACGGCGGCCATCACCGAGGCCATCGAGCGGCCGCTGGCCGAGGGAATGATTCGTCGCATGGCGGGGAAGTCTCCGGTGTTCATCCTGAACCAGACGGTCAACAGACGAATTATCGCCTATTAGGAGTACGTCCGCAAGCTCGGGGGCTTTCAAAGGTGCGGAGAAATCGTCTTTTCCGATCCGCCGATCACCGGCCGCTTTCCGTCAGCTTCAAGGGTACGCCCGTGACGGTCGCCTCGAAGACGAATTCCGATCCGACGAATCCCTGCAGGAAAAAGCGCGTCAGCCGGCGGTCGACCTTGATCCCCCGTCCGATCATGACGAGCCGGTCGCCGGGGCGGACCATGCGTTTGAACTTTGCCCCGTCGATGCCGCCGAGACCCATCAGCACGTCTTTGACGAATCCTTCCGAGACCGTGTAGTACCCCATCAACTGGGCGGCGGCTTCGAGCATGAGCACGCCGGGCATCAGCGGAAATCCGGGCATGTGCCCTTTCGCCCAGAAATCCGTTTCGGTCAAGTCCTTATACCCGGCGACGAGATGCTTCGACGTGTCGACGTGGACGACCGCCGTGAGCATTTCGAATTCGTAGCGGTGCGGATTGATCGCGCGGATCGCTTCGAGATCCGCGTGGATTTTGGTGAGGTCGAAGGCCGCCGGATCGAAGTCCGGGGCTCGGTCGGTCGGGCGCATGGTCGGCGGACTCCGGAAGCGGATCACGAGATCACGTCGAGCAATTGGGTCAATTCCGTCAGCAAGACATCGGGCCGCAGCGCCGGGTCGCGCAGTTGCTCGCCGTCGGCGACGAGGGACGCTTTGTCCCCGGCGAACAGGGCCGTTTTCATACCGAGTTTCTTGGCCGGGGCAATGTCCCGCGTCAGGTGCGAGCCGACGTGCAACGTCTCGGAAGGGGCGATTCCCCGCGCCGCGAGCGCGGTCACGGCGGCTTGGAAGATCGTGCCGGACGGTTTGCGGGCTTTGCAGTCCGCCGAGATCAACCGCAGTGGGCCGGGCAAGACGGCGTTGAGATCGAACCCGGCATCTTGGGCGCGCAGGCCGCGGAGCAGTTGCGCCGGCGTGAAGCACTGCCCGTCGGCGAGCAATCCTTGTTGGATACCGCGATCGGCCAGCAGCTTCAGGGTATCGGCCGCGCCGGGGTAGCAACCGGTCCCTTGGATGCTCGCGTGGTAGAAATAGGCGATCTTCTTGGCGAACTCGGCGGGCGGGCCGTACTGGGCGGCGTCGATCTTGTATTCGCGGACGATCAGCTTTTTGACGATCTCGTCCCAGATGCGCTCGGCCGGGATCTCGGGGAGCTTCTCGCCGCCACTGCCGCTGAACCGGAGGGCGTCGTAGGCTTTCTTGAACATCTCTTTCAAGTGCGCACTCGGCGCGCCGGGCTTCCGGGGCATCGCCGGCCACAGTTTGAATTCGGTCGCCGTTTTCTCGAACGCGGCCTCGGTCACGAAATCGAGTTGAGCCTCGAATTGCAGTTCGCCCGCGGGGATCGCCACGAGCGTGCCGTAGACGGTGTAGAGGACGGCGCGCACGGGGAGACGGGCCAGACTCGACTTGGCCTTCGGCGCTTCGATCTTGGGCATGGTCGGCCACGGCAAGCCGCGGGTGTCCAAGTAGTCGAGGGCGTATTGTTCGAGGGTGAGCGCCATGACGGGCCGGCGAGCGCGGAGGTACGGTGTTCCCGGGGGCGATCCTCCGCGTAGAGTAGCGGGGAACGACCCGGCGTTCAAGCGCGGGGTATAATACGTGTGGAACTCGGAAGTGTAGGTCAGGAGATAAGACCATGTCGACGATTGCTGTGGCTATGCCCGCGAGACACGACATTGGCGCGGGTCGAGACGAAACCCCGAGGATTCCTCGACCGACGGTCGAGGTTCTTCCAGATGCTTCCGAAGATGACGCGATCGAAACCGATGCCGGGATGGTACGGTATCCGGTGACGAAGACGATTCGAGGAACTTTTCTCTACGTCGGCGAGCTTCGGCCCACTCCGATTCCAGACTTGGACGATTGATTCTATGGTTCCTTTTTTCGTACCCATAGCCGGGTCATCCCTCGCGCAGGGGGATTTTCTAACCGAATGTCCCATCCCGTTTTTCCCAGCCGATTTTGGCGGGGGTGATGGTCCGAGGGAAATCCCGTACCGGCGCGGCGATCTCATAGTGGTGACCCAAAGTTGCGATTTGGCGAATGGCAAATCGGAGGTTGTGGCTCTCTGTCCGATTTTCACCATCCCGGCTCTGGCCGCCGTCGACTCTAAATTCGGTAAAGCCAAAGAAGTCGATAATCTGCGCAAGGGTCGGTACGAAGGTTTGCACTTGCTGGCTTCCCCGCTGAATCCTACCGACAACTGGCAATCGCTCGTCGTCGATTTCAGGCAGATTCACAGCCTCCCCTTCGCGTTCCTCGTCGCTCACGCCGCCACCCGTCCAACCCGCTGGCGATTGCAATCCCCCTTCTTGGAACACTTCTCGCAAGCTTTCGCGAGGTTTTTCATGCGCGTCGGTTTGCCTTCGAGCATTGCGGAATTCAAATAAATGTCCACGGCCCCCCACGACGCCCTGAATCGCTTGGCGGAGGAGGCCTTCCGCGCGGGGCGGGCCGATGTCGCGGGGGAATTGTTGCGCCAAGTCGCGCGGGGTGCCGCCGATGCCGGGCGGTTGTACTCCGAGGCGATGCGGCATCTGAATGCGGACGATCCGCAGGCCGCGGAGCCGCTGCTTCGGGCGGCGCTCCAACAAATGCCGGACGAACCCGCGTGGCACGAGGCGCTCGGCGTATGTCTCGCCAAGCAGAGGCGGTTCGCGGAAGCGGCGGCGACCTTCCGCATCGCAGTGCGGCTGGCACCGACGTCCGCGTACGCGTGGCACAATTTAGCACTCGCCCACCGGGATCTGGGCCAATGGCCCGCCGCGGAAGCCGCGCTTCGGGAAGGATTGAAGCACGACGACGGCGCGACCCCGGATCTGCACCTCGAACTCATCCACGCCTGGCAGGCCCTGAACAAGACGGCCGAAGCGCTCGAATTGGCCACGGCCGCGAGCGCCCATTATCCCGCGAGCGCGGCCGTCTGGACGGCCCTCGGGATTCTGCAATCGAAATCGGGGGCGCCCGAAGAATCGATCCCGGCCTTCGAACGCGCGGTGGCCCTCGAACCGACAAACGCGGAGGCGCATTCCAACCTCGCGGCGGCGTTGGGCCGAGCCAAACGCTGGCCCGCGTGCGAATGGGCCAGCCGGGAGGCGATCCGGTTGAACCCGACTCAGACGCTGGCGTGGGGGAACCTCGGCAACTGCTTGCGTGATCAGGGCCGCTATGCCGAAGCGGAACCGGCGTTGCGCGAGGCGTTGCGGCTGAACCCGCGCGACGCCGAAGCCGCCGGGAATTTGGGCCTGACGCTCGCCACCGTCGGCCGGCACGCCGAGGGATTGGACTGGTACGACCGGAGTTTGGAATGGCGACCGGGCAACGCGGAAGTGCGCTTCAACCGTTCCTTGACGCGGCTCGCCCTCGGCGATTTCGCCCGCGGTTGGCCCGACTACGAAGCGCGCTGGGAGACCGCGCAGTTGCGGAGTTCCCACCGAGATTTTCCCGTGCCGCAATGGGACGGCGGACCGCTGGCGGGGAAGACGATTCTGCTGCACTGCGAACAAGGGGCGGGGGACACAATCCAATTCGTCCGCTTCGCCAAAGACCTCGGCGAACGCGGGGCGACCGTGCTGTTGCAAACCTCCCCGGCGCTGGCGGCCTTGCTCCGGACGGCGCCGGGGGTGAGCCGGGTCATCGACGAGCCGCACGCCGAAGTGACATTTCATTGTCATTCGCCGCTGCTGAGTCTCCCGTACCGCTTGGGCACCCGCGTCGAAACGATCCCGGCCCCGGTACCGTACTTGAGCGCGCCGGTCGAATCGATGGCGAAATGGCAACGGCGTCTCGCCCCGGTGCCGGGTTTCAAAATCGGCATTGTTTGGCAGGGAAACCCGTCGCACCTCGGCGACCGTTGGCGCTCGGTGCCCCTCGCGGCGTTCGCCCCGCTCGCGGCGGTGCCCGGCGTCACGCTGTGCAGCCTGCAACTCGGGCCCGGCCGCGAACAACTCGACGACTCTCCGCTGCGCATTCTCGACCTCGGCTCCGAGATCGCCGGCGACTTCGCCGACACCGCCGCGCTCCTCGCGAACCTCGATCTGGTCATCGCCGTCGACACTTCGATCATTCATCTGGCCGGAGCGCTCGGCCGGCCGGTCTGGGCGGTCCTCGCCTTCAACGGCGATTGGCGCTGGTTGAAGGATCGCGACGATACCCCGTGGTACCCGACGATGCAACTGTTCCGCCAAAGCGCGATGGGCGATTGGGCCGGCGTCTTTGAGCGTATCGCGGCGGAATTGAAGAAGTCTTTCGACTAGCGGAGCTTCGGTGATTCGGGACTGGATTGCGAATGATGAAACGTCGGCAGCCGCGGGGACGGATGTCCCACGCGGCCGCAAGTGTGCATTTCTTCGTGTCGAAAAAACGAGGGACTCACCGAGTCGCGAGTCCGTCCGCGACTCAGACCGGGTAGTATTTCGGCACGTTGAGGTTGTAGAAGTCCCGCTCCAAATACTCGAGCGCCAACGCGAAGTTCAGGATCGCGATGTCGTTGACGCGCGACTTGGTCGTCGAGAAGGTCAGGGGTGGTCCGCCGTTCAACCCGGCGACGAACGGGCTCGCCGAATCGACCACTTCTTGGATGGTCAGGGCCCGCTCGAATTCTTGGGCTTGTCCGAATACGTTCGTCGTGGTGTCCAAATTGAACAGCACGTTGAGGTAGCCGGCGTGGCGGGCTTCGATCGTGGCGATCGAACCGGCGGCGGCGAGGATCGACGGTTGAAGGATGATCGGAGCCGCGCCGAGGTAAGCGCCGACGCCGGTATTCTCGAGGGCTTTCGACACCGTGCCGAATGCCACGAGCGTCGGCTGGAGCAGGTTCTTGAAGATCGGGCTCGGGCGCGGCGTGCCACCGAGTTGCGTGATGATCGCTTTGATGCCATCGACGTGTTTATTTTCGTCGTCTTGGATCGACCGGAATAGCAGAGCGTTCCAGTTGGGGTAGAGGTTCGGCAGCGTATCGGCGTTGGCCGCGGTGGCCCGGCTTGGGATCATCGCGGCGCCGGTGGCGACCGCCGCGGCGATCCCGCCCCGCACGAAGAAACGGCGGTCCGGGGTACCGCGCGCTTGCAAACTCTCGCTCATGTCGAACTCCTGAAAGAAACGGGGGAAGGATGAAACGGGAAAAAGAGCGGGGGCCATCGGCCCCCGGACATCAACCGACGTAAACACCGCCGGTGAAGGTCGCACCGATTGCGAAGAAGCTCGCGAGTTCCGTCTTGGTCCCCGCGAGGAGCGAGCGGCCGTCGAAGTACCGAACGTGCGAGCTGCCACCCGGGCCCGCCCCGACGATGATATCGTCGAAGCCGTCGCGGTTGAGGTCGCGGGCGGACGTGTTCACCCCGCCGTTGAAACCGACGTCGAACGCGAAGTAGCTGGCGAGTTCCGAACGCGTCGCAATGGTGCGACCGTCGAAGACTTTCACGTGCGAGGTGGTACCGCCGCCCGAGCCGACGATGACGTCCGCGCGGCCGTCGCCGTTGAGGTCGCCCGTCGAAACGCTGAGACCGCCGACGAAGCCCACGTCGAAGGCGAAGAAGCTGGCGAGTTCCGTCGCGGAACCGAGGACCAGCGACCGACCGTCGAAGACCTTGACGTGCGAGCCGCCGCCGAAGCCCGCCCCGACGACGACGTCGTCGAAACCGTCGCCGTTCAGGTTGCCCGACGCGACGTTGACGCCGCTGACGAAGCCGGGATCGAACGCGAAGAAGCTGGCGATTTCAAAGGTGGCCCCCACCAGTAGCGTCCGGCCGTCGAAGACTTTCACGTGCGGCCCGGCCCCGGCGCCCGCCCCGACGATGATGTCGTCGAAGCCATCGCCGTTGATGTCGCCGGACGCCACCGATAGCCCGCTGACGAAGCCGGCATCGAAAGCGTTGAAGCTGGCAATTTGTGTCTGATTCGCGGCGGTCAGAGTTTTGCCGTCGAAGACTTGGATGCGGGG
>JAYSYN010000283.1:0-9974 GCA_043727575.1 Fimbriiglobus sp. | reverse complement strand
AACCCGAAGAACCACCGACGCTTCGCAAATCGGTAAGCCCAATGCTCTTCGGGGATTTCGTTCCCCGGGTTGCTCTGGCTGTTCCGCGGGGTCATCGCCTCGATTTCTTTCATGGCACTCTGGCGGGCGGTCGTGTCGCGGGCGGCGTGCTTGATTACGAGTTCCTTGATCAGAGCGGGTTTTTCGAGCACGATGCAGCCGCGGGTCACTTTAGCCGATTCCTCGCGGAAGTCTTTCAGGAAAGCGCTCTGCGTGAGCATTTCGTAGACTCCGCGCTTGTCGGTGCGGATGTTCTCGGTGGCGAACTGGATGATCGGGCACGGCTCCACATCCCCCCACGGGCCGATGTGGTGGCTGACGCCCGTCGCCATCGGGCAGAGGGCCTGCCCGTTGTGATCCCAGTACGGATCGACGATGGCGATCGGCAGCTTCGCCCGCATTTCCACGCCGAAGCGGCGGACCTTCAGCACCTGCTCCGGCGTCAGCGCCAAGTCGAAATTCGGCAGCGGCCCGACCGGCCGGTACGTGTGGAACCACGCGTAATGGACGCCCAAGTCGATCAAAGTCTTCAACCAATTTTCGTTGACGAGGTCGTCGATGTTCGTCTGGCAGATGCTGCTGGCGACCCCGATGATGATGCCCTCCTTGCGGCAGTTCTCGACCCCGGCGAGCGTGCGGGCGAGTACATCCGAGCGCCCGCGGCGCGCATCGCTCACGGCCCGGTTACCTTCGATGGAAATCAACGGCGTGACATTCCCGGCCCGGTTCAATCGCTTGGCGACCTCGGGTGTGATGAGTTGGCCGTTGGTGAAGACCTGGAAGTAGCAATCCTTGTGGGCATCGAAGACATCGAGCAAATCGGGGTGCATGAACGGCTCGCCGCCCAAGATGCCGAAGTACGAATTGCCGTGCTTCTTGGCGTCTTTGATGGTGCGGTTGAGCGTGTCCGCGTCGATGATCGATTGCTTGGCCGCGACGTCGACCCAGCACCCTTGGCAGCGCAGATTGCAACTGTTGATGACCGAGATGAAGAGGAACGGCGGGAAGTGAATGTCGCGCTTCAATCGCGATTTGTATCGCTCGACGGAGACGGCCCCTTTAAGGCCGAAGTTGTAGGCGAACTTCCAGAGCAGCCGGGTATCGACTTCGGTGAGCATCCGCTTGGCGAAGGAGAAAATCATTTTTCACCGCAGAGAAAGAAGAGAACGCGGAGAGGGGCGGGGAATCAATCAGGATCAGGGAAATCTCTGACGATACGTTTGACACCGTCGATGACTTTAATTGTGTTGAAATTCATCAGCAACCCCAGATGGAGTTTGGTGAGTTTGAGATACGTGAGCAGTTGGGCATCGAACACGGGGATCATCTTGTCGACGGCTTTCAACTCAACAATGACCGCTTCGTTGACCAACAGATCAAGCTTGAAGCCGGCATCGATCAGTTGTCCTCGATAATGCACAGGGAGTTCGAGTTGATCGAGTACTCTGAATCCCCGATCCATTAACTCGAAAGCCAAGCACGCTTCGTAAGCTGATTCCAACAACCCCGGCCCCAACTCTCGGTGGACGGCGATCGCTGCGCCAATCACCCCTTCGGTGATGCGGTTCAATTCGGTCGCCGACAAACCGAGTCGCCATTGAGGCGGATGATTCATTGTTTTTCACTCCGCGTTCTCTTTTATCTCTGCGGTGAATATTCTTACGTCTTTTCTTGCATGTCCAGTACCGCCTGGGCTTTCGCCGCGGCTTCGGTCGCCTTGGTCCGGATTTGATCCATACTCGGCAGCGATGCAAAGACTTCCGGTGGAATATCCAGCTTCTCACCCAACTTGACCAAGCACTTCGTGCGTTCTTCCAACGCCTTGTCGGCGTCGCGTTCTTTGTTGAAGCGACTCTTAAACTTCGCCGAGCGATCGCGGAGCGCTTCGTAGATATCGCCGCCCAGGAGCGCGGAGATATCGATCTTCATATTCTCCCGGCGGATGTCGTCCGTACTGACGACGTCGCCGTTGATCGGGCCGTGTTTGTACTTCGGGAACAAGATCGCCACTTCCGGGCAGACGCGCGAACAGGCGGGGCAATCGGTCTTGCACTTGTTGTTATTCTGAACTTGGATCTTCTTGTCCGCGTCGATGCCGTACACATCGAATAAACAAAACGACAGGCACTGCATGCAATTGGTGCAGCGGTCGTAATCGATGACCGGGAACCACGGCTTCCAGCCGCCCGGCTTGGGCAGGTTCAATTCGGCGCGGATTCCCTCGGCGAGTGCCACGACTTCGGCCGTCGGCGTACTGCGAATCTCGCGGAAGTGGACGACGGCGCCGCCGTCTTCGGCCCGTTCGGGTTTGGTTTCGGCGAACTGGCCGAGAACCACGAGCGTCCCCGAATTCGTCGAACTCACCGCCCCGTTCGGTCGGACGACGGACGTCGAAAAACCCTTGGCGATCAGGGCGCAGACGAGTTCCGTGCGCGTTCCGGGTGACAATGGCTCGGCGCCGGCGCCTTCGTAGACGGCCACGCGGAAGCGGGGGGCTTTCGGTTTGGCATCGGCCAGCGGGATCGGCAAAGTCGCGGTCACGCGGGCACCTCGGGCAGGAGCTTCGGCAAAATGATATCGGGCGAATCGGTCCGCATGTTGATCACTTCCGCACCCTCGCCCAGTTTGGCGCCGACGGCGTGGAACAACCATTTCACCGCCCGCGGATAACACGCCACGATCTTAATGCCGTCACCGGTGAGATCCTGAAGACTCGGGTCGCGTTGCGCGCTCATTTCGCATAAATCCGGGACCGCGTCGAACGGGATTCCGGATTCCGTCAACCCGCGCAGCACGGCTTCTTTCGTCGCCTTCGGCACGACGTTGGCGTAGCTGCAATTGCAGTACAGAATCCGCAATGGGATCGCCATATCAATGGTCCAACCCGGCGGCTTGGAGCACCGCCGGCAAGAGGTCGTTCATTTCTTCGATCCGCAACATGCGGATGTCGCGGACGGAGATCGCGAACCACGGCAGCGATTTCGCCAGATCGAACGACGCGAGCACGCACGTCACCGCGTTCACCGTCGGCCCACCGAAATAGACGCTGCCTTGTTGCCGGGTGAACCCGTGTCGATCGAGCACTTTCTTGATTTCGGAGTACGCGTTCGTCCACGATGCGCCGGGGTACGACTTCTGCAGCGTGTCGGTGTCCATATCGAAGGCGATGGCGTACACGCGTTCGTCCTCACGGGGTGCCACGGCGGACGCCGGCTGCGGCAGTATGCTGCTTCTGGGCCTCGGCAGGGTCGTCAGCATGGCCGAGTTCCTCAATTCGAATCCCGATGCGTCGGTATTGGCCGGCCGGGGCGGAAGGCTTCCGCGTGTTCCACGTCGGCTTCGACTCTATTCAGTATCGCGGTTTCATTCAACACCGCCAGCACCAGCGTCTTCAATACGTCCGGGTCGGCCTCGGCCCGAAGATTCACGATCAATTCGCCCGATTCCAACTCGTCGGTCAAGGCGTGCGAGGCTTCGACGCCGCCGTCGGTCCGCACCAAATTCATCACCGCGATGTCGGTCCCTTCGAACGGCGACAGCGACGCCTTCAAATGGGCGATTTCGAAGCCGTGCTCCGTCAGTGTCCCGTGCAATTGATGCATGAACGCCGCGAGGAAGGCGTTGCCGTCGAACAAACCCCCGGCGGTGACGCTGGCCGTGAGGTTCATCCAGCCGAGCAGGGCTTCGCCGTCCGCGTAGGTATCGTAGTCGACTTCGATCGCGGCGCGGTTGGTCATGTCGACATTCTCGATCAGCGCGGCCCATTTGTCCAAGTGCGTTCCGTGCCGGGCAGAAAATGGGAGGACTTTCGCGTTCGGATAATCGGCCCGCAACCGGTCGAGCAGAATTTGCGTGCGGGCCGGGTTCAGCGTGTCGACCTTGTTGACGACGATGATGTCCGCTTCTTGAAGCTGTTTCTTGTAGATGTAAACGACCTTCGGAGAAAACGATTTCCCACTGGCGAGGCCCAAGATCCGCTCGGCCCGCACGGGGTCGATCAATACGCTGAATGGCGACAGGCTGAAGTTGTCGCCGTAGAGTCGGCGGAGCGGGTAGCTGACGGTCGCGGCGAGGTCCGTGCAACTGCCGACGGGCTCGGCTAGGAACACATCGGGCTTCTCGGCTTCGGTCAATTTTTCCGCGGCTTCGGTGAGCGAGTCGAACTTGCAGCAGAAGCAACCGCCGGTGATTTCTTCGACGGGGAAATCGTGCGACGCGAGCAGCGACGTGTCGACCAACCCGACCGATTGATCGTTGGTGATGAGGCCGACGCGTTGCCCGTTTGCGCGGAAGCGCTCGGCGAGCTGCAAGATCGCGGTCGTCTTCCCGGCCCCCAAGAAGCCGCCCACCATGATGTACCGCGGTTTCGTCGCCATCGTCCTCAATCTCCGATATCGTCCGTCGGCGGTCGGTCCATCGCGGCTTCTTTCCCTTGGATCTTATCGATTGCGAGGTCGAGCAGCCGGCTATACCTCGCGGCGTCGACGGCGTTCGGGTCGGGCGTACCCCGGAACGAGTACAGCCAACCCGCGCTGTACGGGTCAATGTCGAACTTGTGCGGCTCGATTTCCAGCAGGGGATTGCCGCCGTCGAACCGCCCGGTGCCGACGCAGTAGACGTCGGTCATCGCTTTGAAGGCTTCGATCCAGCCGATGGTTTCGCCGAGTTCGATCGGCGTGTCCGGTTTGATTTCGAATCCGTGTTCGACGAGATCCCCGAGCATCCGCTGGGCGAATCGGGTGACGCCGACGCGCCAGATCCCGGGGTCGGTTTCGAGCAGCCAAAAGTGGGACGGCGTGTAAAGCCGATCCCCCGGTAGCTTCGTGGAGAAGCGGGAGCGGCGATACGACACCGAGCAAACTTGCGGATTCTGCATGCGGCCCCGGCGGGACACGGAGTACGCGGAGTCAGCGACTGTACCGCCGACGGAGCGGGCGCTTACAAAGGGATTGTAGGGGCGGGGTCGCGGCTTGTCGCCGGAAGGCCTCCACGCTCTCGGCGGTGTCGGACTCTTCTTGCTCTCAGATAATTAGAATTGGGTCGGCTCGCAGAAAAATGCATGAAATCGACGATTTGAGTCGACGAATGCACAACTGGCAAACTTTTTTGAACTTCCTTCGATTATGACGAACGTATCGAATTTCCGGAATGCAAAGATTTTTCCAAGCTCGTGCAAAAGGTGATCCCATGCTACTCCGGCAAGAACGAAGGCACCTCGGTTGCAACGAGTGCACCGCGGGGTCGGCGTTGGGCTTCGATATCACCATGGCCTTCCAACCGATCGTGAATGCCACGACCCGGGAAATCTACGGCCACGAAGCGCTCGTCCGCGGAGTGAACCGAGAGCCGGCCGGGGAAATTTTCAAGCACGTCAACGAGCAAAACCGCTATCGATTCGATCAAACCTGTCGGACCAAGGCGATTCAACTGGCCGCGCGCCTCGAAATGCCCGGTTATCTCAGCATCAATTTTCTTCCCAACGCCGTCTACCGCCCGGAACTTTGCATTCAAGCGACCCTGAACGCGGCGGAACAGTTCCAGTTCCCCGCGGACCGGATCATCTTCGAGTTCACCGAAGGCGAGAAGGTGACGGATGCCGCCCACCTCCGGGGAATCGTCGAGTATTACCAATCCTGCGGTTTCCGCACGGCGATCGACGACTTCGGCGCCGGGTACGCCGGTCTCAACTTTTTGGCGCAGATCCAGACCGACATCGTCAAGATCGACATGGACTTGATCCGCAATATCGACCGCGACCGACCGCGGCGGGCCATCGTGAAAAACGTCGTCCGTCTCTGCGAGGAACTCGACATCACCGTCGTGGCCGAAGGTGTGGAGACATACGGGGAACTCGCCGTGCTGCAGTCCTTCGGAATCGACCTTTTCCAAGGCTATTATTTCGCACGGCCCGCCTTCGAGTCGCTGGCCGAGGTCCCCGCGTCGGCATACGCCGATCCGTCGCAAACGCCCTTGCCGATTCGCGTCGGTGGAACGGGTTGAGTTCGCCTGCGAGTCCTTTCCGTAGAATGCTGGCATGGCACGCCCACCCGAAGAAATTGCGATGATGCCGGAGACGGTTTCGCTCCCGAAACCGAAGGCTCCGAAACCGACGGTGCAGCCGCCGTTGCCGAAGTCCAACGCCCCGGACCCCCGGCAGACGATGTCATATCTGCGCGGGCTGATGGAGAACTTCCGGCTCGAGCCCAAGAGCAAGCTCGGCCAGAACTTCCTCATCGACCTCAACCTCGTCGATTTGATCGTCCGCGCCGGCGACATCACCTCCGCCGATTCGGTCCTCGAAGTCGGGACAGGCACCGGGTCGCTGACGAACAAGATCGCCGATTGGGCCGCGTGCGTCTTCACCGTCGAAGTCGATAAATCGTTCCACCGCATGGCGCAGACGTTCATCGGCCATCGGTTGAACGTCGTCTCGCACTTAGGCGACGCCCTCGAGCGCAAGAACGAACTGAACCCGGACATGCTCGCGGGCTGGGCCGAACTGACGGCGAAGTTCCACGCCAAGAAACTGAAACTGATCGCCAACCTGCCCTACGCCGTGGCGACGCCGATCATCACGAATCTGTTGCTGCTGCCGGAACTGCCCATCGACCGGATGGTGGTCATGGTGCAGTGGGAGATCGCCGAGCGGTTGCGGGCGACCGTGGGCACGAAAGATTACAACTCGCTGAGCGTGCTCGTCCAAAGTCTGTGCGATGTCGAGACGATCCGCAAAGTCGGCCCGAGCAACTTCTTCCCGCGGCCGCAGGTCGATTCCGGCATCGTGATGATCAAGCCGAATCCGGAGAAGCGCGCGAAGGTCGGAGACGTCGTCCGCTTCCGCGTCTTCCTGCGCGATCTCTACTGCCATCGGCGGAAGAACCTGCGGGCCGCGCTCATCGGCTGGCCGAGCGGGCGGCGCGACAAAGTCGAAGTCGACACCAAGCTGAAGGATCTCGGGATCGACGGCGGCGTCCGCGCCGAAGCCCTCGATTTGGAGCAGCACCTGCGCCTCAGTAACACCTTCGGTTGATCGGCTTGAACCTCACCACGCTCAATTCGTTGCTCGGCCCGACCGGGGTTTCGGCGCTCGCCGCGGCTTCGGCATCCGATCCGACCGAGGCCAAATATTTGGTCGCGCTCGCCGGACTCCGGAAGAAATTCCCGGCCGAGTTGTCCCGCGCCGCCATCGACACGGTATTGCTGCGCCAGAAAGCGGCGGTGAAGTTCACCCGCGCCGCCTCGATGTATTTCTCGAAGGAAGCGCTGGAAGTGTCCTCGGGCGAAGTGATCGCCCGCTACCGCGCCGAGCGCTTCGCCCGGTTCGATTGCGTCGGCGACTTCGGCTGCGGCATCGGCGGCGACGCCATCGGCTTGGCCACCGCGAACCGCACGGTGGTCGCCATCGACAGCGATCCCGTGCGACTGCGGATGGCCGAAGAGAATCTGAAGGTCTACGGGCACGCGGGCAATTTCATCGCGGCCGATTTGTTGACCGAACCGCTGCCGTTGGTGCCCGCGGCGTTCGCCGACCCCGGCCGGCGTTCCGAGGGGAAACGGTTCCTGTCGCTGGCGGATTACGCCCCGCCGCCGGGGGAGTTGATCGCCCGACTGCCCAAGAATTTCCCCATCGGCTTCAAGTTGGCGCCGGGCGCCTCCTGGGAGGATCTGGGCCTGTTCCCCGGCGAAGTCGAGTTCATTTCCGTCGACGGCGAATTGAAGGAGTCGGTCCTCTGGCTCGGCGAATTGCGGACGACGGCCCGCCGGGCGACGCTGCTGACTTCGGCGGGGACCCGGCGGACGATGGAGGCGGAGACCGTGGACGAACGCCGGGATCAGGTCGAAATCGGGGCGTACCTTTACGACCCCGAAGCGGCGGTGAACCGGGCCGGCCTGGTGCCGAATCTGGCGTCGAGAATTGACGCGAGCCCCATCGATGCGGTCGTGCAGTTGCTGACATCCGATGGTCACCGGGAGACGCCGTTTGCCGCGGTCTACCGGGTCGAGGCCGTGCTGCCGCTCGATGCGAAGAAAATCTCGGCGTGGCTGCGCTCGAACGACATCGGCCGGATCACGGCCGTGAAACGCGGTTCGCTCGCCGATACCGACGAGCTGCAATCCAAGTGGAAATTGTCCGGCTCGAAACACCGCTTCGTGCTGTTCACCCGGGCCGCATCGCAGCAGGTGGCCATCGTCGCGGAACGCGTCTAGAAATGGTTCGGACTCGCAATCCGAGGACTTTCGATGGCCCCGCCGACTTTGCAACCGTCCGGTGCCGGCTTGCCGTTCTTCCCGAGATTCTACCTCCGGTGGTTCGGCCGGTGGTCCTTGCGCCGGAAGTTCACGTGGGACATGGCCCCTGTCGCGCTCGAAGCGGCGGCGGTCCGCTTGTACGAGACCGCAAATGCCCTCCCCGATGACGCCCTGCGGACGCGAGTGCTCGTGCCGCCGATGAACGGCCTCGAAGACAGTTCGCGTTACTGGTCGCCGGCCATGGTGCTCCAGCACTTGGTGATGACGGGGGACATTTTCTCGGAGATCATCCTGCAACTGTCGCGCGGCGAACCGGTGACCGATCGGCGCGGACCCGGCGATGTGAAACCCGCAGCCGCGGCGGACCGCACCGATGTCGAGGCCTTCCGCGCGTTGCACTCCGGAGTGGGCGAACGGCTCCGCACCGGAGCGGGGCCGGATCGGGACGGGGCGAAATTCCCGCATCCGTGGTTCGGCCCACTGACCGCCCGCGATTGGTTCGGGCTCTTCGCCACGCATCTGTTGATTCACGAGAGGCAATTGAAGGCGATCCTGAATGCGCGACAACCGATCGATCGGCGAACGGAGTCTAGTTCGCAAAAGTGATTTCGCACCCCCTTTTCACCCGTAGCCGGCTCGCATATGGCACGGCACGCGCTTGAAAGCCAACGGTTCGAAGCGGGTATCCCCGTCCGTGTCCGTCCGTTTTCCTCGAGGTGGGCCAGCCCGTGAAGCGATTCCGCATGGCGTGTTTCCTCGGTTTCACCGCGGTGATCGGGTGCAGCTCGCCGCCGCCGAATGTCGAACCGCCGGAGCCGCCGACCGTGACGGTGGCGCACCCGGTGAAAAAGAAACTCCAGCCGTGGCTGGAATTCAACGGCCGCACCGAAGCGGTGAACGCCGTGGATGTCGTACCCGAAGTCACTGGGAGATCTTGAAGGTCCACTTCCGCGACAAGGAAGGCGGATTGGTCCAAGCCGGAGAAGTGCTGTACACGATCAACCCGGTGCCGTACCGGGCGGCGGTGGATCGCGCCGTCGCCGAGATCAAGAATTGGGAAACGCAATTGACGAGTGCGCAGAACGATCTCAAGCGGATCGAAGACTCGGGGGCGGCGGCGAGCAAAACCGAACTCGATAAAGCCAAGGCGACCGTCGGCATCGCCGCCGGCAATCTCGGGGTCTCCAAAGCCGATTTGGCCAAGGCCCAGTTCAACCTCGACAAATCGACTATCCGGGCGGCGGTCGCGGGGCGCATCGGCAAGACCGACAAGACGGAAGGCAATGTCGTCGGGCCGACGACGCCGCGGCTCGTCCGCATCACCTCGGCCTCGCCGATTTACGCCCTCTGGGACGTCGACGAGCAGACGTCGCTCTTCTTCCGCAAGATGATTTACATCGACAAAACGATCCCGAACCCGCGCGATGTGCCGCTGAAGTGTTGGATCAAACTGAAGACGGACAAGGAGTACACCCGCGAAGGGCTGATCAATTTCGTCGATCCCGAGGTGAGCCGGGCCAGCGCCAGCCGACCGCTGCGCGGGACCTTTGCGAACGCCGACGGCTTCATCACCCCCGGCGACACGGTGCGCGTCCGCATCGACGCCGGCCCGGAAGTAGAAGGGATCGTCGTTCCCGAAGTGGCGGTCTTTAGCCAGCAGGCCAAGAAGTTCGTCTACGTGCTCA
>JAYSYN010000282.1:0-9997 GCA_043727575.1 Fimbriiglobus sp. | reverse complement strand
CCCGCTCGTGGAACTCCTAGCCCTCTGCGACACCCCGGAGTGGAACGACCTCTGGACCGCCGCCTAACGCCGTGGCAAAATCCGGAGGGATACCCCTCGCCAAGTCGGGCTTGCCCGGGTTGCCCGGATTCGGTATTCCCCCGGTTCGCTGGCTATCCGCACGTTCCGCCGAGGGATTCTCCGTGTCTATTACCGCCGCACCGGCCGCCTCCAAGAAATCGGGTTTCGGGGTCTTCAAAGCCGCGCTCGGGGGGTTCGCGGGCCTGGCCACCGGGGTCATCGGCGTTTACGCCACGGCCCTCGTCGATCAGGTCGCCAAGCCGGGCAAGCCCATCGCCAATTTCGAGGTGCGCGCCGAAGGGCTGAGCGTGAACTTCCAGAACCACGCGACCGGCCAGACCGGCTGGTGGGACTTCGGCGACGGTTCGCCGCTCGAGCCCTTCGAGCCCGAAAAGAGCGTGGTCCACACCTACGCGAAGCCCGGGAATTATTCCGCGAAGCTCACCGTCCGCAACTTCCTGATGGAAGAGAACGACCGCAGTGTGCCGGTCGATCTCGGCGCGGCCAGCGCGGCGGCCGGCGGCCCGGCCATCAACGATTTCACCGTCGAACCGATCGGCGGGTTCGCCACGGCCCCCGCGACCTTCCGTCTGCGCGGCGAAGTCAAAAATGTCGAGCGCGTCATCTGGGATCTCGGCGGCGACAAGCTCGAAGTGACCGATTCGCCCGGCGTCTTCGAGAAGCTCATCGTCATCGAGCGACCCGGCACCTTCCCGATCCAAATGATCGGCCTGACCGGAAAGACCCCCGTGCGGAAGATGGCCAATGTGACCGTCGCGGCCCCGTCCAACGGGGCCTTCTCGGTAGTTCTCAAAATCACCGACAGCGGCGCGCAGGTCGAACGCAAAGAGATCCAACAAACGGTCTCGCTGGCGATCCCCGCGAAGGATCCGAAGCCGGTCGAGCGAGTACTGAACGCCGCCCCCGGGTTCACCATCGCCGAAGCGAAACTCGGCAAGGTGGCCTCGCCGGCGCTGAAGAATGCGAAGGTCGAAGTCGCGGCGGACAAGAAGAGCGCCAAGCTGACCGCCGAGTGGGCCAGCAGCGGCGACGCGGCCCAGAAAGCCACCGGCGGCTCGGACGTGATGGTCCCCGTGACGTTGGTCCAAGAGAAATCGACGCCGACGAATTTGCCCGTGGCGATGCTCGCCTCGGCGTTCACCGGCGAAGGCGGCTTCGTGATGCAGAACTCGACGAACCCCGCGCGTTCGGCGTCGATCGAACTCCCGCCGCCGCCGGCGGGCTTGTCGAACTCGACGCGGAAGATCCAACTCGACATCCAAGAGATGATCGCCGGCCGCGGCGTGGCGAGCATCGGCAAGATGGACGATTTGAAACTGCCGCTGCGGGCGTCGATCACCTCGCTGGCGACGGGGCAGGTGTATATCGTCGAAGCGTCGATCCAAAAGAACGGCTCACTGCGCGTCGTGCTGACCCCGCACCTCGGCCCGAAGTTGTGAGGGCGCCCTGAGTCGGGAGGGGCTCGGGCTCCTCTTCGCCCCGAAGGGGCCGACGTTTACAGCCCAGGGCGGGAGCCCTGGGTCACGGTTGAGCAGGGGGTCCCCGCCCCGAAGGGGCCGGCGTCGGTCCCGCATCGCACGCCGGCCCCTTCGGGGCGAAAGGCATTGGTCGTAGGTACCCAGGGCTTCCGCCCCGGGCTGTAAACGTCGGCCCCTTTGGGGCGAAGAATAATCGGCCCCCTGTCATGCTCCACGCACAGCCATCCTCCGACCGCTCACGCGGGCCGGATCGCCCGTTCGAAAAACTCCCAAATTCGCGCGTTCGCGTCCAGCGCGTCCGACGGGCTCCCGCCGATGCGCGGGTTCAACAATCCCCGACCGCCGGGCCAGTGGTGGCCGAGACCGGCGATCGTGACGGCGCGGAAGGCCGGGCCGTATTCCACTTCGACAATCCCACCGGCGTTGGCGATCCGCTTCGGCGCCGAATCGTACCCGAGGCCGACGGCCCATTTTTGCAGCGTCCGGTCGAGGCCCGGTCGCAGCACCGGGTGCGGGAACCACGGCAAATCGACGAATCCTTCGACCTTCGGAATCAGCGGATCGCGGTCGCCGATGAGGACCAGCGTCGGGATCGGCCGCGACGGTTTCGGGGCGTCGAGCCAGCAGTGCCCGGCCACCGGGGCGACGGCGCGGATCCTCTCCGTCCGTTCGGCCGCGAAGCGGAAGGCCATCCCCGCCCCGTTGGAAAAGCCAGTCAGGAAGACGCGCCGCGAGTCGGCTCCGGTTCGTGCGAGGGCATCGCGGATCACCGCTTCTAGGAAACCGACGTCGTCGCAGTCGGTGTGGAGTTTATCGCCGGGGCGGGTGCCGCCGTCGTTCCAGCGCTGGGGATTGCTGAGGAACTTGGCCGGCGCGTCCGGGTCCACCGGCAGTCCTTCGGGGAAGGCGACCGCGAATCCGGCCCGGCGGGCGAAGTCGGCGAGGCGGGTTTCTGCGGCGGCGAGCGCGCCGGAGCCGCCGGTGCCGTGGAGCATCAAAACGAGGGGTGGCTGTAGCGGGCCGACGCCCTCGCGCGCAAGCCAGTAGCGCCGCGGGCGTTCGTCCCATGAGAGTGCGATGGATTCCACGGATTCAGTCAACGGATTGCGCCGGCCCCGGCCAGTGTTGGCCAACGGAAGTGCGGGCGACGGTGTTGCATAGTCGGTGGGCGTTTGGGTATTCTAAAAGAAGAATCTTCGTGCAGGAGTGGTCTCATGGGTGCGTCTCGTCGGAATTGGCTCGCGGGCGGGGTGCTCGCACTGCTCGCCCTCGGCTGCTCGAAACCGGCCGCGCCCGTAGCCCAAGTCGAGCCGGCGCCGGCGACGGTGTCGACCGAACCCACCGCGCCGACGACCGTGGAGCCTCGGGTGACGCAGGTCGGCCCCGATTTGCTCCCGGAGCCGATGCCGACCGCGCCGATTCGCCCGATGCCAATCCTCCCGGTAGCCGAGTTGCCGAAGCCGGTGATTCCTCCGACGGTCGCGGTGCCGGTCGTGCAACCGCAGCCCCCGAAGGTCGATCCGCCCAAGGTCGACCCGCCGAAAGAACCGAAGAAGATCACGTACCCGGAGTTCGTCGATGGCAAGCCGTTGGGCGACTGGCTCAAGCAGTTGAACGCCGTGACGCAGCCCGATTCGCAACAGCGCGAGTTCGCGCTGCGGACGCTGCCGCAGTTCGGGCCGACGGCGCGGAAGCCGTCGATCGGGCCGATTACAGATCTGATTTACAAAGACCCCGATCCGGGGGTGCGCATCGTCGCGATCACGATCATCAGCAACATGGGCTACGACATCCGCGATCAGATCAAACCGGCCGTGAATGCCTTGCGGACCTGCTTGGCCAACACGCTCGACGGCAGCATCGTCCGGCTCTTCTGCGTGCGCTCGCTGATGTCGTTCGGGCCGGAAGCGACTTCTGCGATCCCGGAAATCCGCAAGGCCGGCTTCGACCCGTCGTGGGAAACGCGGATGGCCGCCGCGACCGCCTTCGGCCGCATCGGCGCACCGCCGACCGAAAAGGGGGAACCCAACGACGTCGCCGCGAAGTTTCTGCTCAACACCATGCTCAAAGACGCCTGCGCCGGCGTGCGGATGGAGGCGATCCAAGCCCTGTTGCAAATCGGGCCGCCGAAGCCGAAGAACCCCGAAGACTACGCCAAAGACCTAAAGCTGTACGTCGAGCCGGTCGAAACCCGCATCCGGCTCGAGAAGGACAAAGGCATCCTCTGCTGGCTCTATCTGCTCAACGTCATGTACGACGACCGCACCCTGGCCGAGCATGTGAAGAAGATCGCGTCGTACATCAAAGCCCCCGATTCGCCGATGGTCCGGATGCACGCGATCAACGCTTGCGCCGCCCTCGGGGCCAAGGCCGCACCGGTGATGCCGCAACTGATGGAAGCGCTGAACTACGACGAACCGGAACTGGTCATCGCGGCGATGTCGGCACTGGCGCAGATCGGCATGGAAGCCCGCGGCGCCCAACCGGAGCTGGAGAAGATCGCGAAAGGGTCGAAGGATCCGAAGAAGCCGGAAGACGCGCCGAAGGACTGGAAACCGGACCTCACGCTCCGCCTCGTGGCGGAGGATGCGATCTTGTACGTGACCGGCAAGAAGAAACTCACCGACCTCGAGACGCCCAAGAAGGATAAGTAAGCGACGCCGGCGTCCCACGGCGGGACGCCGGGGGTACCTTCCGTTGACCCACCCACCCCGTTCGCTAAAACACCCATTCTGTCCGTTCCGCGGTTCTTCAGTGGAGTGTCGGTTCCATGTCGCATTCGATCACGCGCCTGTACGGGTTGGGTCTCACGCCCGGCAAACTCCGGGGCCTGCAGCGCATCAGCAATCCCAACGGCACGCTGACCATGGTCGCCACCGACCAGAACAGCTCCATGATCAACATGATGAAAGCCGCGCTCGGCGCGGAACCGACCTACGACGAAGTCGCGGACGCCAAGGTCATGCTCTCGAAAGCGCTCTCGCCCTTCTGCAGCGGTCTGCTCGTGGACGGCTACTACGGCTACGCCAGTACCGTCGCCGCGCACGCGGTCCCGGCCAGCACGGGCTTGCTCGTCCGCGTCGAAAAATCGGGGGCGACCAAGAACAAGGCCGGCGCCCCGTGCGGCGAAGTCGAACCGGGCTGGGGCGTCGCCAAGATCAAACGCGCCGGCGCCGACGCTGTCAAATTGCTCGCGCAGTTCGAGCCGGACGAATCCGACTCGGCCGAGCGCAACTTCCAATTCACGCTGCAAATTTACAACGAGTGCATCGCCCACGACATCCTGTTTTTGCTCGAGCCGATCCACTTCCCCTACGGCAGCGAAGACGCGAAGTCGCCGAGCGTGGTCGCCCGCAAAGCGAACACAGTGATCGAGAGCGCTCGCATTCTCGGCCGCCTCTGCGACGTTTACAAATCCGAGTTCCCCGGCACCATGGGCGTCGAATCCGACGCGGTGCTGATGGACAACCTCAAGAAGCTCAACGACGCCTGCCCGAAACCGTGGGTACTGCTCAGCGCGGGCGTCGATTACGACGTCTACAAGAAGCAAGTGGAGATGGCGATGAAAGCCGGCGCCAGCGGCATCCTCGGCGGCCGGGCCTTCTGGAAAGAGTTCTTCACTTACAAAACCCCGGCCGAACGGCAGAAGTTCGCCGACACCGAGTGCGCCCGCCGCGTGAAGGAAACCGACGCCATCGTGAAGACCGGCACGCCCTGGTTCAAGAAGTACGGCTACACGACCGAAGACCTCGGCCAGATGCGCGCCGCCGAAGGCTGGCACGCCCGCTACGGCGGCGGCACCGCCGGCGCCGCGGCCAAGACGGAAGCGGGCGGGGTGTATTGAGCGTTGTCCTTGGATCCCGTAGGGCGGGTCACTTCAACCCGACGTGCAGGGCGATACTACCGAGCATGATGGGCCGGCTGCGGACGTCCCGGAAGCCGGCGCGGGTCCATTCTTCGGTCAGGGCGTGGCGGCGGGGGAAGTTCACCGTCGTCTTCGCCAAATATTCGTAACTCGCGCGATCGCCGCCGACCATCCGTACGATGTTCGGCATGACGAACTTGCAGTAGACGTAGTTCCCCGCGCGGAAGGGCCAGAAGCCGGGGCGGGAGGTTTCGACACAGACGAACCGGCCGCCCGGTTTGAGCACGCGCAGGATTTCCCGGTAGGCTGCGGGGCGGTCGCCGACGTTCCGCAGCACCCAGCCCATCAAGACCACGTCGATTGATGCGTCGGGGAGTTCGGTCGCCTCCGCGGAGAGCACGTGCAACTGCGGTTCGACGCCGGGGAAAGCCGCGCGGATGCGGCCGTCGGCGACGCCGAGCATGTTCGCGGAAATATCGAGCCCCACAACATGGCCACCCGGTTGAGCGGCCCGGTAGGCCGGGATGTACAGGTCTCCGGTTCCAGTGCCGAGGTCGAGCACCGTGTCGCCCGGCGCGATTCCGGCCGCGGCGATGGCCGTGCGGCGCCAGCGTTCGTCGGCCCCCCAACTGATGAGCCGGTTGAGGCGGACGTACTTCGGGGCGAGGGAATCGAACATCCGCGCCGCGAAGCGCTCGCGTTCGCGGCCCGTAAGGGACGCTCCATCGACGGGGGGGGGCGCATTCATAGAAGTTCAACCGTCGCTTGGCGGTGGCGATAACCGCGCGGCTCAGCGGCCCAGGACTTTTAGAATCTCGTTCAGGCCCCGTGTGTTGAGCACGTCGGCCGAAGTCAACCAACCGCGGCGGGCCACGTCGATGCCGTAGGGGGTCAGTTCCAAATCGTCCGGGCTGTGGGCGTCCGGGTTGATCACGAGCTTCACGCCGAGGGCTTTGGCGCGCTTCACGTAAGTCCATTCCAGATCGAGCCGCGACGGCTGGGCGTTGATCTCGATGAACTTGCCGAACTCGGCGGCGGTGCGAAGGACTTCGTCCAGATCGATTTTGTACCCCGGCCGGCGGAGCAGCAATCGCCCCGTGGCGTGGCCGAGCATCGTCGTGGCGGGGTGCCGCAGCGCCTTGCAGACGCGGGCGGTTTGCTCGTCGGCCGGCAAGTTGAAGTGCGTGTGGACACTGGCGACGACGTAATCGAAGCCCTTCAGGAATTCGTCGTCGTAGTCGAGCGACCCGTCCAAGAGAATGTCCGACTCGGTCCCCTTCAAAATGCGGAAGCCTTTGAGTTTCTTGTTGAGCGCGTCCACTTCGGCCCACTGTTCGCGGACGCGCTCGGGGCTGAGACCGCCGGCCATTTTCAAACTTTGCGAATGGTCGGCAACGCCGAAGTACTCCCAGCCGAGGGCCAAGCATTTTCGGGCCATGACTTCCAAAGTCGCGGTGCCATCGCTGGCGGTCGTGTGGTTGTGGAAGACGCCGCGGAGTTCGCCCCGTTCGATGAGTTTGGGCAGCGTCTTCGCCAGCGCCGCTTCGACCTCGCCGGTATCCTCACGCAGTTCCGGCGGGACGTAATCCATGCCGAGGGCTCGGTAAATATCGGCCTCGGTCTTGCACTTCGCCGTCACGGCGTCGTCGCCCAAACCGTACTCATTCAAGCTCAATCCGAGTTCGATGGCCCGTTGGCGGAGGTGGATGTTGTGCTCTTTGCTGCCGGTGAAGTACATCTGCGCGAAGGGGAATTGCGCCGCCGTGACGACGCGGAGATCGGCATTGAGGGTGATCGCGTCGGTGCCAACGCCGAGCTTCGCCACGATGCTCGACTTCGTCGGCCCGTGGCCGACGACCGCCACGACCTCGGGTAGCGCCACGAACGCATCCATGATCGGCCCGGCGTCGTTGCTCACGACCAGCAGATCGAGATCCTTGGCCGTCTCGCGGCGGCGCCGCAGGCTACCGCAGAGGACGACCTGCTCGACCCCCGGCAGCGCCCGAATCTGTTCGACCAAGGCCATCCCCAACGGGTAAGCCTGATCGAAGCGGACGCGCTTGCCGAAGGAATCGAGCAGGGCGATCCCTTCGAGGATCTTGTCTTGCGTCTTCTTCCCGAAGCCTTTGAGGTCGGCCACAGTCCCCGCTTCGCACGCGGCTTTCAGTTGCTCGATGGTGTCGATTTTCAATTCGTCGTGGAGCGCCTTCACCTTCTTCGGGCCGATGCTCGGCAGGCGCAACATGTCCACAAGGCCCGGCGGGACCGAAGCGCGCAGCTCGTCCAAATACGCCAGTTGGCCGGTCGTCGCCAGCGTGATGATCTTGAGTTGCAAAGCATCGCCGATGCCGCGGATGTCGTCGAAATGCTTGTCTGCAACACGGGCTTTGAAGTCCCCGTCGAAACTGGCGAGCGCCCGCGCCCCGGCCGTATACGCCCGGACGCGGAAGTCGTTCTCCCCCTTGAATTGCAGGAGGGTGCCGATTTCCTCCAGCGCGGCAACGACTTCGTCTTTGGTCATGGCGGGACTCGCTTCGCGAGTGGGTCTGGGGTCTGGGGTTTAGGGTATGGGGGAAGATCGCCCGTTCCTAGGATTGCGACCCTTCGCCCGAATGCTAAGATGAATTGACGATAGACGATTTTATCTGGTCGTCGTTTCTAGAGGCCCCCGAATTCGCCGCGAGGTGGGCTGCAGCTGGATGCACGGACGGCGATCTCCGAATCCTCCAATTGACCCTTCTCGCATTGCCGACTCGTTGGCCTGTCGTGCCCGGTGCAGGCGGATGGCGCAAAGCGAGATTCGCGCCACCATCGTGGCGGAGTGGAAAATCCGGAGCCGTGCGAGTTTACTATGCCGATCTCATCGAATTCGGAGTGATCGTTCTCGGTACCGCGTTTTCGAAATCGCAGGCGAGCGATCTGCCCATGAAGGTCAAGAAAGCGCTCGCAATACGACTCGCGGCCTATCGACGAGCGTTTGAGGAGGATCGCGATGGCAACGAAACTCGGGGATAAGGCGAAGCAGGCGGCCGCGAAACGGGCCATGGCCGAGGAAATCGGCGCCGAATTCATCGCGGGTTTGGATGCGATGCTCGCCACGGCCAAGTCCGGCGGGATCAAAGCCCTCAAATCGAAGTATGCTTCGCGAGTGGCCGCGACGCTTCCGTTTCAGCTTTCCGATATCGGTTCGGCCGATGTGACCGCCGCCCGCACTGCGCTCGGGATCGAGCAAGACGTCTTCGCTCTGATTCTCGGTGTCCCTACTCAAACGGTGCGGCACTGGGAAGCGGGAGCCGAGCTACCGACGGGTTCGGCCCGCAGACTGATCGCGGAAATCCGCGACACGCCCGACTACTGGCGAAAGCGATTCGACTTGGGTGCTGCGGCGGCGGGGTGATCGACCGGACCGCCACAGGCAAATCAACGCAGAGGGAATCTAAGGTGTCAGACCCGATTCTAAACGGCGACCGGATGATACGACTCCCGAAAGTGGATTCAAAAGAGAATTACCTTTCTGGCTTCTGGCTCTGGGTCGAAATACTCGCCGATTGCAATTTCAAATGGGCTCTTGAATCGCTCCATTGGCCGGAAGGTACTTCGTGGACTCCCGAAGCAATGAGAACACGAATTGCAACTTTCTACGGCGGCGATGCCCCTTGGCATGTCGTGGTACCGAATGAGCGCTTGGTTGGCGTTATCAACGACGACGCCCAATATGCACCCCAGAACAAGGACGGTAGGGGATGGTTCATGGCCCAAATTCCCCTGACGACAGAACCATCAGACCCCAAGAACGACGAGATCCCATTCATGGGTCTGGCCACATCTTTCTTCGTCCGTGGCCGAGGCGAATACTACGTTTTGGAGTTCGAGATATTCCACCTTTGAATCACCATCCGGAAAGCCTATTAATGTAGGATCGCCATCAGACCTGTCCTACATCAAAATTCAAGCTCACGCCGCCGCGCGGGACCGGATCACGTCGCGGAACCGCAACGTGTTCTGTACGATCACCGGTCCGATGTTTGCCGATTTCGGTCGGTCTCGCTTTCCACCTCAGCCGCACAAATGGACCAAGTGCCGGAGCATGTCGCGGACGGACACGACGCCGACCGGTCGGCCGCCGGCGGTGATGGGGAGATGGCGGTAGCCGCCGCCGTCCATTTTGGCGAGGGCGAGGGCGAGCGGGTCGCCCAAGGCCGCGGTTTCGGGGCGGGGGGTCATGAAGTCGCGGACGGGGCGGCTGGCGAAGTCGGCGGCGCCGGCGACTTTCGTGAGGAAGTCGCGCTCGGTGAGGATGCCGGCGAGACCGCCGTCGGCGTCGAGCACCAAGAGCGCCCCGACCGACCGCGAGAGCATTTTAGCGATGGCCTCGCCGAGGGTCGCATCTAGGGCCACCGTCACCGGCGGCTTGGGTTCGAGCACCGAAACGGGGTCGCGGAGCAGGCTCGCCTCCAGGCGGTCGGCCGGGAGGGGCCGGTCGATGGCCATGAGGTCGAATAGGCAATTCGAGCACTGCTCCGTGCCCGGCAGATTCAACTGGCCGCAGACGGGGCAGATCATCGGCGCTACT
>JAYSYN010000281.1:0-9999 GCA_043727575.1 Fimbriiglobus sp. | reverse complement strand
GTTCGTGGATCAGGGCTACACGGGTGAAGCTGCGGCGGACTAGGCGCGCGGCCACGGGATCGAGTTGGAAGTGGTCAAGCACACGGAGGCGAAGAAGGGGTTCGTGCTGCTGCCGAGGCGCTGGGTGGCGGAGCGGACGTTCGGCTGGCTGGGACGCTTCCGGCGTCTGACGCGCGACTACGAGCGGTTGGCGACCACGCTGGCCGGGTGGCATTGGCTGGCCAGCGTCACACTCATGCTCAAACAGGCGTTAGGATGGGAAAGTCAATAACAGCCTCTAGGTCGACACTCGGTTCAACTTCGGTCGGCCGCGCGGCATCGGGGCGAATGGTCAGCGCGATTGTCAGAGTGTCGCCTTCCAGCGAGTAGATGCCGGGACAGGTCAGTTTGCCAACCGTCCAATCGAACCGTTTGGGTCCGCGCCCTTCTCGCGGCAGCAGTTTTTAACCCGCGATCTGCAATTGATTCTCGAACATCGAAATCGAGCAACTGTCTTTGCTGAACTTGCAAAACCCGCCGCGTGCCACCGGTGCCGACTTCCCATCGTGTTCCCGGCGGAGGACTTCCCACGTGCCGAGGATCGATTCGTGGTCAGTCGGTGTTTGAAGTTCTTTCGGCACCGGCGCCGCCCACGTCAGGGAACCGATCAACGAGCCACAGATCGCGAATCGGAAGCTCATTGCGGATCTCCTTGCGGAATCGACATCATCGCAACCTTCGCCACTTCGAGGGTGAACAGCCGGTCGAACAGGCGGTTCGCGGTCATGCTCCGCAACAGCGCCGGTGCGGCGGCGCGGTCGTCGGCGCGGATCGCATCGAGCAGGGCCGTCAACCGCGCCGCGATCTCCTCGGCCCCGGCGGTGCGGAACTCGTCGCGCAGCGCCGACAGCCGTTTCAAATCGCTCGCCCCGGCGGAGCGCACGCCGCGCACGACAAGGTCGTCCAGCGCGGCGTGCAGCCGGTCGAGCCCATCCCGGAGTTCGGCGATCTCGTCCAAGACTGGCCTCACATCGCGTAGAAGTCTTCGGGCAGGGTCTCGGTCGGACGCCAATCGACTTCCCCGGCCTCGGCCCCTTTGTAGCGCAGGAAGGTCTCGCTCATCAAGTCGGTGTCGAGCGACGGCTTCTGCGACCGACTCGTGTCGATCCAGTGGTCGACCGTCGCAGGATCGAGTTGCTCGGCTTGGGTCAGTCCGACGATCAGCACGAGCAGGTGCTTGCAGAGCTTGCCGTTCAACCCGCCGCAGTGGCGCAGGTTCTGTGTGCAACACGAGAATGCCCCGTCGGATGCGAGCCGGCACGAGTAGACGAGGTCGCGGTCCGTCTGGCTCTTGACGATGCCGACGACCGAATCGGGCTTCACGTCGGCGAAGAGTTGGAATTTGTCCGACTTCAGCATCGACGCGGCCTTCTTCAACTTGGCCGGATCAACCATGTTTTGGATGCCCTTGTGGAAGGTCTCGAAATCGACGCTCCCCTCGGCCTTCGCTTTCCCGATCTTGATCTTCCCTTTCCAGATCATGGTGTCCGGCGGTTTGAAGCCCTTTGGCAGTTTGGTCGATTCGTCGTATTCGGCCCCGTCGAGTGTGGCGCCCTTGAGCGTCGCCCCGGTGAAGTCGGCGCCGACGAGTTTCGTATTCGTGAGGTCGGCCCCGGTGAGATTCGCCATTTGGAAGCCGGTTCCTTCGCATTGGCTGAATTGGAGTTTGGCCGAAGTCAGGTCGCACACGGTGAAATCGCACTTTTGAAGTTTGCAATGCCAGAGTTCCGCTTCGCCGAGTTTGGCTTTGGCGAAGGTAGAGCCTTGCAGATCGCGCATCGGCAATGACAAACACCCGAGATCGGCACCGCTTAAATCAACGCCGCGAAGATCTATCCGATTGCGTGCGGCGTGATCGAGGGCGTTCCAAACGCCGGGTCCCTCCGCCCGGATCTTCGCCATCAGCGCGTCCCGCTCCGCTTCGGCTGTGGCCTTCAGCGCGGCCTATTTCTCTTTGATCTGATCGGCGGAAATCAGTTCGGTCCCAAAGGCTTCGGCCCACGCGGCGACGGCGAGATCCTTCAGCTTTTGACCTTTCAGCGTCGTACCCCCTTTTACCGCCACCGTATCGAGGCGGACCGTGGCCTTCGGCCAGCGGTCGGCGAAATTTAACAACGCCCGCTCCAAGTTCGGCGCGTCGATGCGGTCGTAATGTTGGTCCTCCCCGCGATGGAATCGCGACGATGCTTGGATGCCATTCGCATAACTCCCGTAGATCGCGATGTCGAGGTGGGCGAATTCCCCTTCCGCGATGTCGACCTCGGCGGAAGTTATGAAGTGCTTCGAGCCCTGCGCCGCCGCGGCGAGTTCCAGCAGTTTCGGGCTTGGGACACGGGCAGGAGAGACCTTGAAATTCTTCGCCTTTTTCATCGCGGCCGCGTCGAACTTTGTCCCCGTCAGGACCGCTCCGGCGAAATCGGCGCCGTCGAGCTTCGCCCCGGTGACGTCCGCCCCAGACAGAACCGCCTCGCGCAAGTCGGCGCCGCGCAAATCCGTACCGGTCATGTCCGCGTTACGGAGGTCGGCGCGGTGGAGTTTCGCCTTACTGAAGGAGCAATTGGGGAACTTGACCTTGTGGGCGTGCAATCGGGTCAGGTCGGCACCGGCGAAATCGCAGCGTTGAAAGGTGGAATGCTCGAACCGGCCATCGGCGAGATCGGCACCGGTGAATGTTGTGTTGGTGAACTGGACGTCCTCGAGCCGACAGTGGGTCATCGACGCACCGGTGAAATCGCGCCCGGTCGTTTTTTTCCCGTGGCCGTACATCATCCAGCATTCGGCCAAGTTCGCCTTGCGGAAGGTGCAGCCATCGAGGTTTGTCAGGTAGGCATTTTCCCCATCGAGCCCGTCGAGGTTCGCGCCGGTGAGGTCGCCGAAGTGCGTGTAGTGGGCCTTCGCTTTGCGGAGGTCGGCGCCGTCTAACCGGACGGTTTCCAGCTTGGCCGCGTACAGATCGATTCCCCGGAGGTCGGCGCCCGCCAAATCGAACGGCGGGTTCGCGTGGGCATAGTCGCCGTGGATCCTGGTCATGAAGGCGAGATACTCCCAACGATGGTCCTTCAACGGCCCCGCCTTCAACTCGTCGAGCAGTTCCGCGTCCGTCGGGCAGACCAATTGCAGAAACCCTTTGACGTCGATTTCGACGGCGGCCGGGTATTTCTTGAGGAGCTTGATGACATCCCCTGGCGGTTTGCCCCCGCGGCCCGCCCCGACGACGAGGTAGTCCGGCGCGGCCGTCGCCGGATCGACGGTGCTGCCACCTTCGAAAGTGGCCATCGGCTTCAACCGGTCGAGCCACATATCCGAGTGGCCGAACTTACCCACGAACGCGACCGACTTGCCGGTAAGTTTTTTGATCGCAGGCTTCTTGGCTTTGGCCATCGGAGAACCTCGGGGGAATTGGTGGGTATTGTGCCGCATCCGGCGCCGGTGTCGATGTCGGTTGTGGAAATCGCGCAATTGTGGAGTTTGGGGATGGCTGTGTACAACAGCCCCATGCCGATCTTGATGATTCTTTTGCTGGCGGCGGCCTGTCTGCCGGTGCCGTGGCCCCGGCCGTTCGAATCGCTCGACGCGGCCGCCACCGCGGTGATCGCAGGGCTGTTCGTACTCGGATCGATTCTGATATCGGCCCTCGGCTGCGCCCGTGTGGTCCGGATGATCCCACACGATCGCGGCGCGGCGGTGAGCCTCTACTACCGGCTGCGGCGGCGGGTCTCGCTGGTGAATCTCTGGGGTTCGGTGGCGCTCGTCTTCGGCGGTTGGGGTTGGGCGGTGCGCGAGTCCGCGACCGACGAACGCGGGCGTCTCACGCCGTTCGCCGAGGTCTTGGTTCCGGGGCCGTATTTGGCGTTGCTGCTGGCGAGTTGGTTTATCTGGTTCTTCGCCGAGCGCGCGTTGCACCGCAGCGGCATGCGTGCGCAGGCCTTCTGGACCCTGCCGGCCTACGTCGCCCAGCAAGCCCGGCAGTTCGTGCTCCTGCTGTTCCTGCCGGTGCTGCTGATCGCCACGCAGCAGACGATCGCCCGGTATTTCCCCGAACTCGCGGAGTCCACGCCGTATCAACTCGCTTCGGTGTTCGCCGCCTTCGGTTTGTTGTTGATTCTGCCGCTGTTCATCAAGCCGTTGCTCGGGTTGACGCGGATGCCGAACGGACCGATCCGCGACCGGTTGACCGCCGCGGCGGCGCGGTTGCGCTTCCGCTGCCGGGACTGGCTGCTGTGGCCGACGCGCGGCCTCGTCGCCAACGCCATGATCGTCGGCGTGCTGCCGCGGGCGCGGTTCGTCATCTTCACCGATCGTCTGTTGGAATCGCTCGATCGGTCCGAACTCGACGCCGTCGTCGGCCACGAGATCGGCCACGCCCGTCACGGGCACATCCCGTATTACTTCGCCTTCTTCGGCCTCAGCTCCGTCGTCGGCGGGTCTCTTCTCACACTCCTCGAGTCGTCGGCCGGTTGGCCGGACGGCCTCGCCGAGTTCGGGTTGCTCTTCGCGGTCGCCGGTTTGGGGGTCTACATTTTCTTCGTCTTCGGATTCCTCTCGCGGCTCTGCGAGCGGCAAGCCGATTTGGTCGGCGTGCGGTCGGCATCGTGCGCGAACCCCGACTGCGGAGGGCATTTCGATGAGACGGTCTTGGCGGACGGCGGTCGGGCGATTTGCCCCGCCGGGGTGCATGCGATGGTCCGGGCACTCGACGTGGTGATGAACCTCAGCGGCCTCGACCGACCCGAGCGCGGCTCGTGGAAACAATGGGTCGCAGCGTGGTGGAAATCGTGGCAGCACGGCCCGCCGTCGCACCGCATCGACTTCTTGCTGTCGCTGATCGAATATCCGGAACGGGCCGCGCGGCACGACCGCTACGCCTTCCGCATCCGGGTGGCGCTGATGCTGCTGTTGGTCGGATCGCTGATCCTCACTGCACTGGTCTTGGGCCGGGACGAGTTCGTTCGGCAATTCTAGATTTCATTTTCCTGCGAGGCGCCCCGATTCGCTTCGGGTACAATCTTCCCCAATTACTCCCGACACCATTCACGGCACACGCCGGAGGCTTCTCCCCATGCCTCGGGTCAAAGCATTTCTGGACTGCCTCGGCCTCGCGCTCTGCGATAAGGGCCGCAAACCCCTCACGGGCGTCGGCCGCTTCGGCGATTGCCTGCTCGACGTCGCTAAGGCCACCCTCGATTACTCCGCCAAGGAGTTGTCGGCCGGCCAACTGAAGGTGGCCCTCGCCGATCTCACGACGATCTCCGCCGAGGATTTCCAAGAGCGGCTCAAGAAACTGGTCGACGGATTGGCGCGCGTCAATTCGATCCCGTTCCGGCAGGAATTGATCGATTACCTGACGCCGATGCCGGGGTTGGTGCGGCGCTTCCTCGCGCGGCCCTCCGACCCCTCCGGGGTAACCGCGCCCGACGGATTGCAGATCTACAAAGCGGAAGATTTGCTGCTGTTCCTGCCCCCGCACGCGGCGCGGCTCCGACCGGGCCAAGAGCCGCCGGGCCTCGACAACTGGAAACTCTCGGAATTGCTCGGCTTCGGCGAGACCTCCGAGACCTGGCTGGCTTACGATCCGAACGATGACGACGTCCACCCGGTGGTGCTGAAATTTCCGCTCGAAGACGACACCATCGTCGCGGTGAACGAGCAGCAGAAATTGTTCGTCGACGTATTCACGTTGGCGGAAGAATCGGGGATCATCCCGCTGCAATCCGTCTTCCTCGAAACGAAACCGCCGGCGCTCGAGTACGCCTACCTCACGGGGTACGACCTCGCCTCGCTGATTTGGGATTGGAAGTGGAAGTACGACTCCGCGAAACCGGAAGCGTCGTTGAAACTCTTGCGGCGCATTTGCGACATCGTCGGCAAAGCCCACGCCAAGGGGATCGTCCACCGCGATTTGAAACCGAGCAACATCCGCCTGCACCCGACCGACGGCGGCAAGTTCACCGTCTGGATTTGCGACTACGGCTGGGGCCAGATTTCCTCGGCCCGCTCCCTCACGATGCATCGGGCCACACCGCGGGCGGAGCAGATCCGCCTCTCGTGGCGCGGGGCCTATTCGCCGCTCTACGCCTCCCCGCAGCAAATGCGGAAGGACGACCCCGACCCGCGCGACGACGTCTACGCCCTCGGCGTGATTTGGTATCAACTGCTGAAGCGCGACCCGCACGCGGCGGCGCCGGTCGGCCACGAATGGGCCGAGGAATTCCGCGCGGCCGGCGTCACCGACGCCCAAGCCCGACTCTTGAATGCGTGCCTGAGTACGCGGCCGGACAAACGCCCCGCCAACGCCGTCGAACTCGGCGAGATGCTGAGCAACGTCCCGTCCGGCCCCGCGGCGTCCAACGACGGCTCGAAGTTGATTTCGTTGAAAAAATCGGGCGAGCAGGCTTACCTCGGCGAAGCCGCGTCGGACGGCAGCAAGATCACCGGGCCGAAATCGGGCGGTTCCCGGGCGACGAAACTCGGGATGCCCGCGTTGCTGCACGTCGCGGCGGGTTCGCCGTCCCTCGGCTTCGGGGGCCTGCCCCGACTCTTGAATAATTCCATCGGCATGACCTTCGCCCTCATCGCCCCCGGCCAGTTCCTCATGGGGTCGCCCGAAGGCGAGAGCGGCCGGCGCGAGCACGAGAACCCGCAGCACGAAGTGCGCATCACGAAGCCGTTTTACTTCGGGGTTTTCACGGTCACGCAGGGGCAGTACGAACAGGTGATCGGCAAAAACCCCGCGGCGTTCAACCGGAATCACCACGGGAGTTCGGATCACCCCGTGGAAACGCTGACGTGGGACGACGCCGCGCGGTACTGCGAGCGCCTGACGAACCTGCCCGACGAACAGATCCACGGGCGGGTTTACCGCTTGCCGACCGAAGCGGAATGGGAGTACGCCTGCCGCGCCGGATCGACGGCGCCGTTCAGCTTCGGCGATAAGATCACGTCGAAGGAAGTCCATTACGCGGCCGTCGGGGCCTTCGGCAAATCGGGCGGGCAAGCGCGGACGGTGGCCGTCGGCACGCTGCCATCGAACGCGTTCGGCCTCCACGACCTGCACGGCAACTTGCAAGAATGGGTGAACGACTGGTACGACGAATATTACTACTTCGACACGCCGACCGACGATCCGCCGGGACCGTTGACGGGGACGATGCGCGTCGTCCGCGGCGGATGTTTCACGATGTTCGGCAACGACTGCCGCAGCGCCGCCCGCCGCAACCACGCTCCCAACAGCGCGAGCAACACCGTCGGTTTCCGGGTCGTGCTGGAGATCAACCGGTAGTTCGCAGCGGACCCGCCGCGTAAACTGTCCGGATGACAGAGTCACGAAGGGCGACCCAAACTGGCAAAGTCGGATTGGGCCACCGGGGTGTTTCGACCTAGAATCTGAGCATCGACTCGTCCACCTCCGAGATTCGCAGATATGCCCTCCGAATCGATCGCGTCGTTCCTCGATCTGGCCCGCGAAAACAACCTGCTCGGCGGCGAAGATGTCGAGGCGCTGTTCCGGCAACCCGACGTGCCGCAGCAGAGCCTCGCGGCCCTCTGCGACTTCTTGCGGAATCGCGGTGTGCTCACGGACTACCAAGCCGCGATGATCCGGGCCGGGAAGGGCTACGAACTCAACTTCGCCGGTTACCCGATCCTCGATGAACTCGGCCCGTGCCCCGGCGGCACCGCTTACAAGGGGACCCATCCCTCGCTGCGGACCCCGGTCGTGATCCGCCGGCTGCGGACCGATTGGTTCGCCCCGCACGACAACGCGTCGGCGTACATCCAACACGCCCAAGATGCGGCCCCGGCGGTCCACCCGCACTTGGCCCATCTGCTCGATGCCGGCGTCGCGCGGGAAGAAGCGTTCGCCGTGCTCGAGCCGTTCGACAGCGCCGATCTCGAAACGCTCATCGGCGACATCGGCCCGATGCCCGCCGCGCTCGCGACCGAGTTCATCCGGCAGACCGCCTCGGCGTTGCAGATGGCCCACCTGCGCGGCCTCGCCCACGGCGATGTCCGCCCGGCGAATCTCCGGGCCGGCCCGCTCGTCGCTTCGACACGCCCCCGCGCCGACGGTTCGCCGCGCTACCGCCCCGCCCCTACGGCCACCGTCAAACTCTTCGAACTCGGCCTCGTGCCGAACCGACCCGCGACCGAAGGCGATCCGTACCGCGCGCCCGAGGCGCGCGGACCGTCCCCCGAGGCGGACATCTTCGCCCTCGGCGGCGCGCTCGCATTTTTGCTGACGGGCAAGCCGCCGACGGCCCCGGCCCTGCTGCACGCGATCCGCCCCGACGCCCCGATGCCCCTCGTCGAATTGGCCGTCGAAATGATGTCCGCCGAACCGAACGCCCGTCCCACCGCGACGGAAGTCCTCGGCAAGCTCGCCGCGCTGTCGCCGGGTGCGACCCCTGCGGCGCCGAAGCCGTATCCGCTGCCGGAGTCGTCGTCGATCCTCGGCGGTGGCGAGTCGGAACATCTGGAAGTGACCGGGATCATCGAGGGGAGCGACGTCGATCTGGTCGAGGCCGCGGATGTCGAACTCGCATCGGTCGCGGCCGAGACGCTCCCCGTGGTCGGCAGTTGGCCGGCGCACGAACCGTACCACCCGCCGGCGTTCGTTCCGGCCGAGTCGTACGCCCCGCAGGAATGGGGTGCGCCCGTTCCCTTCGACCCGCACGCCGAGGATCGCGGGGATAGCGTGCCGAAAGCCCCGCGGGTGGTGCCCGAGCGAAAGATCAACAAAACCAAAGTGCTGATCTGGATCGCGGTCGGGTTGTTCCTCAACGCATTGGCCATCGGCATCTGGGCGTCGCTCTTTTTCGGGGTCTTCGAAGGCTCGTCGAAACCGGATCCGACCCCGGAGACGAAGGATCAAAAAGCGCCGAACAATCCGCCGAAGCCGAACAAGAAGGGGAACAGGCCCCCCGTATGAAGCCCTGCATCAGCCAAGCGACGACTCTGCCCAGCCCCTTCGCCGACGATGTCAACGGCTACGCCGACGGGGGCTGCGGGGCGCTCGAAGTCTGGCTCACGAAACTCGAAACGCACCTCGAAGCGCACACCGTCGCCGAGACGCTGGCCCTGTTGCGACAACGCGGTGTCGCCCTCGCCGCGGCGGCGTATCAAGGGGGCTTGTTGCTATCGCAAGGGGAGGCGCGGAAGGCGTCGTTCGATCACTTCAAGAACCGGTTGGAACTTTGCCAGCAGTTCGGCATCCGGACGCTGCTTCTCGTAGCCGACTTCGCGCAAAAGATCGATTCGACTTCGCTGGGCCGGGCGGTGGTGTCGCTCACCGAAGCCGGGCGCTGGGCCGCCGGATTCGACGTGCGGCTCGCCCTCGAATTTCGGGGGCAAGATACATTCTGCACCTGCCTCGATACGGCGCTGATGCTCACGGAGGCTTGCCGGGAACCCAACGTCGGCGTTTGCCTCGACGCGTTCCATTACTTCAAAGGGCCGAGTAAGGCCGAAGATTTGGCGAAGCTGACGACCGCGAATTTGTTCCACGTGCAAGTGTGCGATGTCGCGGGCATCCCCCGCGAATTGATGACCGACGCCGACCGCATTTTCCCCGGCGAAGGGGAGTTTCCACTCGGGCCGATCTTCCAACGACTGCGCGAAATCGACTACGCGGGGTACGTCTCGCTGGAATTGCTCAACCCGATGCTGTGGGGTTCGAAGCCATCTCAAATCGCGGAACTCGGCATGGCGTCCCTCGACCGCTTGGGTTGCCGACCGCCGGTGTGACCCGCCGAATCGCACCTCGCCAACCTTACGGAGAGTCCGGCGATCCCGTATGCTGGGGGTTTGGTTGGACGGTCGGAGGGACGATCGCCGCCGGCGCGAGCCGGGGGAGGAAAGTCCGGGCTTCATAGGGCGCGGTGGTGGGTAATCCCCACCCCCGGTAGCGGTGGGTGCTCCCGGGCATCGCCGCCAACGGGCGGGACAGTGCAACAGAAAGAAAAC
>JAYSYN010000280.1:0-3308 GCA_043727575.1 Fimbriiglobus sp. | reverse complement strand
ATCGGTTGCTCGAAGAGCACCGTTTCGGACAGCCAGCTCTTCACTTTGCCTTCGGCGATCTTCTCGAAGATGTTCGCCGGCTTGCCGACGTTCTTCGGGTCGTCTTGAATCTGTTGCACCAGGAAGGCCCGCTCCTTGGCGATCACTTCGGCGGGGACGTCCGTCGTCACCATGTACGGCGGGTTGAGGGCCGCGATGTGGGCGCAGATGTCGCGGAGGAGTTCATCGTGGCTACCGGTGCCTTCGCACTGGAACAGGGCTCCGACGGAGCCGTCGTGGTGGACGTACTGGCCGAAGACGCCGCCCGCCAGCCGGGCGAAGCGCTGGACGATCATTTTTTCGCGGATGACGCTGACGACGTCCGTGAGGCGGTCGCCGACGGTGGCCTCGCCGAACGGTTTCGTCAGCAGATCGGCCACATCGGTCGGGCCGCTGGCGATGACGGCTTTGGCCAAGTCGTCCACCAAGCTGAGAACGCGGTCGTTCTTGGCGGTCGGGGCCGACTCGCAGCGGAATTCGACAATGGCCGCGGCGACCGCGGCGACATCGATGGACACGCCGACGCGGCCTTCGGCGGTCTCGTTGCCGTCGCGCTTGGCCGTGACGCCTTTGCCCCGCAGGCGCAGGATGACGACGGCTTTGTCCATATCCCCTTCGGCTTCCGTCAGGGCGCGCTTGCAGTCCATCAACGGCTGGTCTGTCAGCTTGCGGAGTTCGTTCACGGCCGATGCGGAAATCGTGCTCATAGCTTTCTCGATGTCTCGATTCGATGAAGAAAACAGTTTACACCGCAGGGAAAGAAGAGATCGCTGAGAAGATAAAATCCGAGTCGGGGACAACCTCTGTCACAACTCGATTGCATTTTTTCGATCTTCTCCGCGTCCGCTTCTTACTCTGCGGTGGAATTCTTGATTGGTACTAACCGACCACCGCGGGGGCGGGTTGGTTCACCGGGCCGCGCGGGGCGGGGCCGCGTTGGTCTTGGCGACCGCCGCCGGCCGGGGCGTTGCCGCGGGGTTGATTTTGCTGCTCGGTCGGGAGGGCGGCTTTGCCTTCCAGTACCGCGTCGGCCAATTTCGACACGATCACTTCGATGGCCCGGATGCTGTCGTCGTTGCCGGGGATCGGCAAATCGACGAGATCGGGGTCGCTGTCGGTGTCGATCAGCGCGATGGTCGTGATCCCCATGCGCTGGGCTTCTTTGATGCCGATGTGCTCGCGCTTCGGATCGACGATCACGAGCGCGTCCGGCAGGCGGTTCATTTCGCGGATGCCGGACAAGTTCCGACGAATCTTCAGCAATTCGCGGTTCAGGTTCGAGACCATCTTCTTGCTGTAGCGGTGGATCGACGCCGATTCCGGGGCCTTGTTCTGATCGAGCTTACCCGCTTCGCTGAGCATCGACGCGATGTAGACTTTCATGTCGTGGCGGTCGTGGCGGTCCCCTTCCGGGAGCCACATCGTCTCGAGTTCCTTCAACCGGTTCAGCCGGTTGCGGATCGTTTTGAAGTTCGTGAGCGTGCCGCCGAGCCAGCGCTCGTTGACGTAGGGCATGCCGCAGCGGGTGGCTTCGGCTTCGAGGATTTCTTTGCCTTGGCGCTTCGTGCCGACGAAGAGCACGAGCTGGCCTTTGCCGACGACCTGCGACAGGTAGCGGTACGAGCGGAGTAGCCCGCGAACCGTTTCCCGGAGGTCGATGATGTGGATCAAGTTCCGCTTGCCGTAGATATACGGCCGCATTTTCGGGTTCCATCGACTGGCGCGGTGCCCGTAGTGGACGCCGGCTTCGAGAAGATCTTTCACATCGACTAACGCCACGAAATGCCTCCATATCCGGTGCCAAGGCGAGCCGCGAGGGGCATCGCACTTCACCGGCTGACGGTTGCGGAATCACCCCCAACACGGTTTCTGGGGTGGAAGTCTGTCAGTGTAGCAAAAAATAGGACGGGGGCCAAGGCGCAGTGGTTCCGCCCTGGTTCCGCGGGTAGACCTCTCGATTTTGCCACGGGCCATCTGGTAGGCTTCACTTCCCATACCCGACACCCGGAGGCACGGATGCCCACCATCAGTTTCCAGTACGACACCGACGCCGAACGCCTCGAGCTCGAACGCGCCTGCGCTTACGTGCACGAGATGCGTCAACTCGGGCGGACCGCGGCCTACGGCACCGTTCTCGACACGCTCGAACGCTTCGCCCTCGACCGCGGACGCGCCCTGCTGCGCGACAACCTCGCGGCCACCGTCCAAGCCCGCGCCGCCGGCGAAAAAAAAGTCCCGGCCAACGCTTCCGCGGCACCCGTACCCGCGACGTGATCACGGCGTTCGGACCCATCCGCTTCGCCCGCCGCTACACCAGCGGACCCGACGGCGGCGGCTATCCCGCCGACCCGGCCCTCGGCGTCGACGGGTTCCTCTCCCGCCAGGCCAGTCGCATCGCCTCGCTGCTCGGCGCGACCCATCCCTTCGACCGCGCCCACCGCCTGCTCGAGCAACTTTGCGGGTGGACCGTCGACGCCGAAACCATCCGCCGCTCGACCCACGCCACGGCCCGGCGGGCCGCCGCCGAACGGCCGACGCGGGCCGACGCGGGACGCTTCGCCGCCGCGCCCGGCGAGATCGAACTGCTGATCGACGCGGGCAAGGTCAACACCCGCGGCGGCTTCCGCGACGTGAAATTGGCCCTGTTTCTCAGGCGTTCGGCCGGCCGGTCGGCCACCGTCGACGAGTGGGCCTCGCGCCGGCTGCCCGGTCCGACGATCCGCGCGGCGGTCGCCGCCATCGAAGGCTGCGAACTCTTCGCCGAACGCGTGCGCCGCGAAGCCGATCGGCTGGGCGTGACCGGGGCCGGCGGCGTGTCCGTGCTCGCCGACGGCGCCGGGTGGATTTGGGAACTGGCCGCCGACGCGGTTCCGCAGGCGGCCGGGGTCCTCGATATTTTCCACGCGCTCGAGCACCTCAACGACGCGGCGAAGGCGGTCTTCGGCCCGGGCACCGACGCGGCGGCGACCCACGCCGAGGCCGGTCGGCGGGCGCTCTTGGCCGGCGGCAAAGCGGGCGTCGACCGCTGGTTGGCGGATCTGATCCCGCGGGCCCCGGCCGGGGTCTCGGCGGAGCCGCTGGTCGGGGTCTCGGCGTACTTGGCGAACCACCCGACGCACCTGGACTACGCCGGCCGGTTGGCGTCGGGGCAGAGTATTGGCAGCGGCGCGGTCGAAGGGGCGATCAAGCAATGGGTGAACCTGCGGATGAAACGATCCGGGGCCCGCTGGCGGGTGGAAAATGTCGGCCCGCTCGTGGAACTCCTAGCC
>JAYSYN010000279.1:0-10062 GCA_043727575.1 Fimbriiglobus sp. | reverse complement strand
TGGCGTCGAGCACATCGACGGCGCGATCGCTGACGGGGAAGATCTTGCCGGTGTCCTCGACCTTCGTCATCACCCCTTCGGCGTGGAAGAAGGCGAGCACATCTTTGGGGCCGAACGCGGCGAGGGCCGAATGGAGGAAGCGACCGTTGGGTCCGAAGGCTTCGACGATGCCCCGGTTGTCGCAGTCGTGTGTGATGTTGCAGCGCGTGCCGCCGGACATGAGGATTTTCACCCCGGCTTTGCGGCCCTTTTCGAGGAGCAGCACGCGCCGCCCGCGCTCGGCCGCGAATAGGGCGGCGAACAATCCGGCCGCCCCGCCGCCGACGACGATGGCGTCGTAGTCGTGAATCGTTAAAATGTTATTTTTATCCGATTCTTATTGCCAGAGAATTGCGAGACGTTATTATACACACGGAGACTCGGCAAAAGGGAGAGCTTCGGCTGGCCCAGAACGCGTTGTCTCTTTTTTTACGTCCTGCCCGGGGCGCAGGGGTTTGGAACGAAGCAGATCCCCCACATTTCAAAGACTTTTCCGTCTTTTTGACCATCCCCGTGGAACTGCAAACTCCTCAACCAATCGACGAATTCAGTTCGAATTTCTTCGCGTACCGGCTCGGTCATTCCGTGAGTCGGCAAGCGGAATCCCCAATTGATGCAGTAGATGCAGAGGTCGGCCGCTTGAATCGGGTAGGCCATGTCCGACGAGACGAAGAAAGGCGTCGGAACGATCCACTGAGTCCGGTATCGGCCGGTGTTCGTCTTCGTGAAGTAGCTTTCGAGTTGTCGGACGAATCGCTGGTCGAGCGTTTTCTCGGTGCCGTCCATCACGAGCAAGCCGTTCTGCTTTTCGCGTTCCAAGAAGTAGAAGTAGCGTTCGAGCAGGTAGACCTGATCCTTCCGGAGCAAGTCTTCGGCCGCGCCGGTCGCTTGGCCCGTTCCGCGCGGGATGATGCTGGCGAATAGAGCGGCTTTGTGATCCCGGAGAAGGTGGAAGATGCCTCGGGCCATTTCGATGCAGGCTTGCCCGTACGCGCAGAACTCGGTGCTCGTCGGGTTCAACTTTTGGAACCCTTTCATCAAGAATGCTTGGGCATGCTTCTGCCGCTCGTCCGCCGGCATCGGCCCCGCTTGATTGGCGAATCGGAATCGCTTCTTGTCGAGCAGCGTGCTCCCCTTCAGCTCCTTCTGGAACAGGTTCAATGAGCAACCGAAGCACTCGCGTTCCAACTGCTGCACGGCGCGCGTGAACGGCCAGAGTTGCGCATCTTGCAGCGCGATGCCGCCGCGAACCTCGTAGGGCATCTGCTTGTGGTCGTGTCCGCTTTCGTCGAGGAAAAGTAACCAGGCCATCAATCCACCGCCGGCGCTTCGATGCCCATGATGCGGTCGAGTTCATCGAGGGTGCCCGCCTCGCGGATGATGGCGCGCATCAGGCTGGGAAAGGGAAGGCCGCCGAGCCGCACGCAGCGCTCGAGCATGAAGGGGATCGGGCTGTGCGGTTCGATGCGTTTCAGGGTTGTCGCGATCAGTTCGATTTGCCGGTACAGCTCTTCGCGCGAACTCCCGTGGCCGGTCGAACCGGAGGGACCGGACGGGGCGGAAACCGCTTCTCCCGCCTCGGGCTCAGCGGCGCCGTTTGCGGACGGCTCCAATTCGACGCCGCGGCGATGGGCGATTTCGCGGATCAATTGCAAGCATTGTTCGATGGCGGTGCCGATGCTCGACGTGTTTTCCGGCGACAGGAAATTCGGGGCGGCGTCGTTGCCGAGTTTCTCGTCGAGCGCGCGCGACAAAACTTCGAGCGCCGACCACGCGGCGGTGACGTCCGCGAAGGCGGTGCGCAGCGCCGGCGCGTCGATTTTACCGATGACTTCTTCGAGATCGCCCTTGCGCTCCGGAGTGATCCAATCGACGTAGGCGAACGTCCGCGACCCCGCCTTCAACAGCGGGATCGACCGGATCGCCTGCGGGAACTTCGCCCCGCGCATCGCGTCGTTGAGCCAGTGGAACGCCCCGGCGCGCACTTCGGCATCTTCCCCGGGGCCGGGCATCGGGTGCAGGTAATCCCAGCAGTCCGCCACCAATCGGCCGAGCAATTGCAAGCCGTCGCGCAGACCGGCCGCGCCGTGCTTCTTCGTCGCGGCTTCGACCAACCGCACCGCCAGCAGCAAATCTTTCGATTTGCCCGCGAGGGTCTCGGTGGCCAACCGGATGATCTTCGGCCAATCCGCTTGGCGACCGGCGCTGCTCGCGTCGAAGTCGTCGGCCTCTTTGCGGAGTTCGTCGAGCTGCAAACGCACCGCGTCGGCGAGCGGCTCCCCGGACGGCGACGCGTCGGAGATCGGCAGGGTCAGTTCGTCCATGTTCAGTACGGCGGGGGAACTCAAAGGGAATCCTCGTCGGAGTTATTTCTTGACGACTGCGATGTCGGCGACCGCGCGCTGCACGGCGCCGGGCTCAACCGGTTCGGGGATGAAGCGCCAGATCGGGAAATTGGCATGGCCGCTGCGCACGATGGTCGGCGCCGCGATTTCCCCCGGCGAGGCCAACAGGATAAAATACTCTTTCCCTTTGTCTTTGCCATTGAGCAGTCCGCTGATTTGGAACGCGAACGGGGCCTCCTTCTTTTGGGGCGACAAGATCCTCGCTTTGTCGGCTTTGAATTTGTACCCGCCTTCCACTTTCTGCACGCCGAGTTCGCCGTTGGACCAACGCATCAACAGCACGAAGTGCCCGTCGGCGTCGGCGGTCAATTTCAGTCGGAACGCTTCTTCCGTTTCGACAAGGGCGATCGCGTCGCCTTTCGGGTCGATCACTTCCAAGGTCAACTTCGGGAACGGCGGAGCTTGGGCCGCGACGTGCTTCGGGTAGAACGCCCCGAGCGGGGGCACGGCCGATCGCAGCGACGGGCGGCTCGCGAAGTCCTCGTTCAGCTTCCCGTCGGGTCGCGGTTTGGTCTTTTTCTCGGCGAGCCGGATCAGGCTCTTCAATTCCTCGGCCAGCGGCGTGTGCAGACCCTTGTTGAGAAGGGCATCGGCGAACCAGTCGGCTTTCAAAAAGGGAATCGAGCGGAGTTGCTTCATGTCGCCCAAGGCCCGGTTCAACCGGGCCGCATCCGGGCCGGCGATCAACGCGGCATCCGGGTATTCGAGCAGGATCAAGTCGAAGGCGTTCATCGGGAAGACGCCGGCGTCGGTGCCGTCGACGACTTTTTCAAAGAGGTCGGGGGCGTGCCAGCCGAGGGTCCGAATGTCGAGCCGGAACAGCGTTGCCGAGTCGTCGACCGGTTTCGGGGGAGGCGGGTTGGCCTCCGTCGCCGCGGCGAGCGCCCGCTGCAAATTGAACTCCACGGCTTTGAGTGCGGGCGCCCCGGTGCCCTCGGCGACCAGGTGGGCGATCGACAAGTAACGCATGAAGGGGCGATTCTTCTCTTCGATTTGCTCGAGATCGTCGAGCAAAGTGCGCTGCGTCGTGGCGCTGTCGAAGGCTTTCGGAAAGCTCGGGGCTTTGGCCGCGACCCACTGTTTCAACACCCCGATTTCGGCGCCGGTCGGGCGCGGGTGCCCGGCGGGGGGCATCGAACCGTCGTCGAGGAATTCGAGGATTTGCGAACGCGCCCCGGTCTTGGCGGCGAAGGGGATCGGCGACTGCAAACCGACGAGTTGCTTGTGGTCGAGCACCGCGAGTGCGCTGCGCGTCGAGCCCTCTTTATGGCACTCCCCGCAGTATTTGCCCAAGATCGCCCGCGATTGGATGGCGAGGTCGCCCGTTTGCCGCCGGGTCAGTTCGGGTTCGGCTGCCGAAGTGCGGTCCATCCAAAAAGTCGCGACCGCCATCGACAGTAGCAGCGTGATCTTCATGCGACACCCCGACGTTTTCACCGATGTCTACTTTCTATCATCCGCGGTCGCAATCGAATGGTCGATGTCGGTTGCGGCATGCAGGCCCCCATCAATTCTTCGGTTTGTAATACCGCAAGCTGATGTCCGACACCGGCGTCTCCGAGGTCGGTTGGAAGTAGACCCGCTGCGTTTCCGACACTTCGGCTTGCGTCCCCTTGACCACGAATCCCCGCCCGTTTTTGGCGTCTTTACCGATCTCGCGGAGTTGGGCCTGCAATCCGCGTAGCGTCTGCGGGCGATCCCCCGTCGAGGCCGCGCTCCCGCGGGCCATGGCCACGATCTGCAAATCGGTCTTCGGCTCGGGCTGAACAATCTTCTTCTCGTCGGTCGTGGCCGTGCCGAGGAACGCCACCAAGCGGAACGTCCCGGCGTGGTCGCCGTAGCGCACCGAGTCGGCGCGGGCGTCTTCGGGTGGGACGACTTCGAAAGGCAGGGCTTCTTTATCGCTCGTCTGGAACCCCGTGATGGTCGTCTCGGCGCCCGGTTCGAGGATCCACTTGCGGCAGGCCGCGGGAGCGGCCTTCTCTTGGTACAGCGTGCTTTCGCCGTTCACCAAAAGCACGACGGCGTAGGTCTCTTGCGTCGGGTTGGAAATGACGAAGCCGACCCGGTCACCCGGCTTCGGCGTCGGGATCGAATGCCCCGACACGTCGACGGCTTTGCCGTTGTATTGGATGGTCCATTTCACCGGGCAGTCGGCCAGCGGGGCGAACGGTTTGGTCGGGGTTTCGGTCGCGACCGGGGCCGATTGTTTCATCTCTTCGACGATTTCTTTCTGCACTTCGTCCGGGAGTTTCTCCCCCGAGACGAGGGCCTTCCGCCGCGGCGCGGACATCGTGTAGCTCAAGCCCGTTTGGGCGAGCAGTTCCGTGCCGGGCGAGACGGTCATCGCCGGACCGACGTCTACCAATTTGCCATCCGATTTGAACATCTGGAACTGCACGGTCATCGATTTCAGACCGGGGTCGATGGTGGCCGCGCCGACGAGGAACGCGCTCGGTTCTACTTTGTCGCGGCTCCACGCCAGTTCGTATTTCTTGGCGAAGAACGCCTTCCGGCCATCTACGGTGCGGTGGTTGGCGTCGGTCATCGAGTTCTTGACGACGAACGCGCTCGGCTGTTCGATGATGCCGAATTCCGGGTCGGCGTTGCCCAAGATCAACGCGCGTTGCGTCTGGTTGGCCAGGCTTTGATTGATGTCCCCGGCGTCGTCTTGCAGCGGGGCGTCCTTCCCTTGGCGGACCAAGAATTTGAGGACGCCGACGTTCGTGCAGCCTTTCTTTTTCAGCAGTTCGATCATCGGCCCCGCTTGCTTCTGGAGCGCGGCGGCGAACGCCGGTTCGTCGGCGGCGCGACCCGGACCGACGAGGGCGGCGAGGAGCAACAGGGCGGCAGTACGGCGGAACATCGGAACAACCTCGGGGGATTCGACTATCGGTGTATGCGGTTCGCTGGAGATTCAGGACACCGCATCGCGGCTCACTTCTTCAAAATCACCGTGTCCGGCGGCGATTGCGGGAAGCAGATCGGGAATTGCACGCGCGGCTGGGCCGGGTCGCCGGTGCCGGCGAGCAATTCGGGGAGCTTCTTGTCGACGTACTTGAACAACTGTTTGCACGTCATCTCGCCGTTGGAATCCCGGTCGAGGCTGCGGAAGTCGGGCCCCATCGCCTGCATCAGCGAGTACGTGAACAACCCGTGGCCGACTTTCGGGTCTTCGTACGAAAGTTGGTTCTGCTCGCAGGCCGCCATGATGAACGGTCCCTGACCATCGGGGATCAACCGGCGGATCACATTCGTCTTGGTCGCTTGGCCCGAGTGGCAGACATCCAAGAAGATGACCTTCCGGCAGTTGATTTTCACGAGGGCGTCGAACAACTCTCCGGCCCCGAGGGAGGTTTCCAACGGCTTCTTCGGCGTGAAGTCCGGGCAGCAGAACAGGAACTTACCGTCGAGTTCGGATTCGAACCCGCGCTGCCCGGGGGCGCGCTTGGGCGCGTCCTTCGGATCGGGCGTCAAGAGCGTGCCGTGCCCCGCGAGGTAGACGATCAACAGATCGTCCGGCTTGGCCGACTTCAAGTTCGCCAAGGCCGCGGTGAGTTGTTTGCGGGTCGCCTTCGCGTCGAGTTCGAGCGCGATGGCCCCCTTCGGGAAGTACCGCTTGGCCCCCGTGAAGTCTTTATGCAACAGGGCGGTGAGCTTTTCGGCGTCGTTCACGGCGCTCGTCAGGTTGCCGAAGCCCCGGTCGCCGGCCCCACCGTTTTTGGGGGCGCCGTAATCGTTGATGCCCACGGCCAACCCGAGCAAGCTCGGTTGCAGCATGCCGGGCGTTTGATTCACGACGAACGATTCTTGCGAGCGTCCCCCGAGGCCGTTGAACGCGAGCACCGACAGTTGATTCGATCCGTTGCGGAAAACGTCCCGCGGGATGTTGAGCGCCCGTTTGAAGTTCTTGTTGGGGAGGTCGTTCCAAACTTCGTAGCGGAAGTCGTTGATCCAGAGTTCGACGCGCTCCGGGAGCAGGTCGGGGTTCGATCCGCGCGGTTCGACGGTGATGCCGAGGTCGAGGCCTTCGTCCGGCACGGTCGTCTGCCGGACGGCCAAGCGGATCGGGGCCGATTCGAACTGCGCGAACGAGCGGGCTTGCGGGTTCGGCCCGAGCGCTTCGACGAGCGCCTCCCCGACGTCCCGGGTTTTCAGGAGCGTCTGGAGGACGCCGCGCCGGAGGTATTGCTCTTTGAATTGGGCCAGCGGGTAAAACTTGGGGCTGTCCGACACCGAGGGCGCGTTGACGTGCCAGCCGACGAGGTTGTCGCCGTGGGTCGTGGTCGTGAAATAGTACGATCCCTGCCACATCCAGACGATCCACTCGCGGAGTTGGTTGCGGTCGTCGAATCCGGCGAACCACTTCCAGAGCGGCCGCTGACGCACGGTGGTGAGGGTTTCGGTGCGGTCGCCGGACTTCGGGTTCAACCGGCCGAAGAAAAGTTCCAAGCCCGGCTTCGGCGATTCGAGCGCGTCGAGGGCATCGCGAATTTCCCCGCGGCGGGCTTGGTTCGACCGGCGGTCGTAGACGAATTTCGCCGCGACGCTCAGGCGTTCGATGACGTCGTTCGCTTTCAACCCGGCTTCGTAGGCGGGCGAGCCATCGGCGACGGTGTTCACCGTCAATTTCCCATCGACCTCGCGGAAGGTCGCCCCGAGGTGGGGCTGTTCGGCCCAATTTTTGAGGCTGTACGCGGCAACGGTGTGGTCGGCCCCGCCCGTGAGGAACCACGTGCCGTCTTTCGCGGCGACGACCGAGAGCACCTCGCCGCTATGGCCCGTGTAAAGCCGTTTGCGCTCGAATTCGAGGTCCTTCGACTTCGGGTTCAGCGCGGCTTTGGCCACGTCGAGTTCGAAGAGCGAGCAGCCGTAGTAGTGGCCGACGATGAGCTTCGGGGCACCGCCGGCGACGGCGGGGGGGACGAAGGTGTAGCAGGTCGGCTGCTGATCCCGATTCGGATCGAGGATCAATTTGATCCGCAGCGATTTCAGCCCGTCGCGGGGGAGCACGGCGTACCAGACGAACGAATTCTCGGCGTCGGGCTCGACCGTCCACCCTTCGGATCGGGTGACGGGTTCGAGCCATTTTTGCTTCGCATCGGGCTGCGGGGTCAGGCGGTCGAGGTCGAAGGCGGTCCACTCGCCGGCGCCGCGCCGGTTCGGGTCGGTCGCCGCGGGGTCGCGGCCGATGCGAACGCCGAGGGTCTTGCCGCTCTCGCTGAGGGCGACACCCCACGGCTTGCGCCCTTTCCCGTGGACGACCGACAACGGCTTCTCGGGCTTCGCGGTGTCGTACAGCGTCACTTGGTCGACGTCCCCGCCGGCGATGGCCAAACGGGATTCTTTCGGGTGGAAGGCCATCGCCTCGGCCCGGCCGGGGTGCGCGAATTCCTTTGCCAACACCAATTCTTCTTTGGCCTTCGGCGCCTCGAAGATTTGAACGGTGTTGTTGCCTTCCATCAAATACCGCCCCGCGTCGCCTTTTGCGGGCAGGGCTTTCACGAGGGCGATGGCCAATTGTCCGGTCGCGGGGTGCCAGGCCAGGCTGCGGGCGTGCGTGTCTTTGGGCAGGGTGTGTTCGATAAAACGAGTCCCGGCCGAACTGCGGAGGACGAGCCGTTCGTTCGGGCTGGCCGCGGCGATCCACTGGCCATCGGAGGACAGGGCGGCGCGGTAGACGGTGAGCTTCTCTTTCAAACCGTCGTTGACGTTGAACAACACCGTGCCTTTCGGAATGTCGGCATTCGGGTCGTCCGAGTGATCCCCGGTCACGTCGCAGGCCAGCACTTGGCCGCTTTGCGCGACCGAGACCGCCGTGTCGGCATCGCGGAAGTAGAGCAGGCGGGGGAAGTTGAATGGCGTGTCGCCGAGTTTCAGGGCTTCGTGCTTGCCGATGCAGACGGGCCAGTTCCAACCGCGGCCGTCGATTTCCTTCGGGAGCGCCTTCGGTTCCCAAAACCAAAGGCTCCCGTCGGCCGTGCCGAAGGCGAGCCGTTTGCCGTCGGGGTGGAAGGCCATGGCCATCACGTTGCCGGCGTCGAGGTTCGGCCAAGTCAGAGCGATCAATTTGGTTTCTTGTTCGGTCGAAGCGGCGCGGTCGAGGATCGCCACCGTCCCCGATTTCATCCCGTAGCCGCCGACGGCGACGCGTTTGCCATCCGGGGAAATGGCGAGGGCTTTGATGCCGCCGCGCTGTTCGCGCCAAGCGCGCCAGCGGAGGATTTGAGCCTTCGCGGGGTCGGTTTCCAAGCCGCGAGCCGCGTGGGGCCAGATGCGGGCGACTTTGTCGTCCCCGCCGGCGATGAGATACGAGCCGTCCGGCGAGAAGCGCAGGACGTCGCAGGTGCCGTAGCGGCCCCCGGCTTCGGGGCAGACGTCCGGTTCGTCCCGCGAGCGACGGTCGGCCTGTTGGCCGATGACCGGTGCGGCGAAGAACAGCGAAGCGATCAAGATGCGGCGGACCATGGCGGAACCCGTTCGATGGCGGAGAGTCTACAAACATCTATCTGGGAACGAACCCGGTCGCGGACATCGGCGTGACGAAAGAGTCACCACAGAAGCACAGAGACACAGAGACACAGAGACACAGAGGAAAAAGTGGGCCGATCAAAACTCGTCCAGAATGCAAAAAGTCTTCTCCCCATCGTCGCTTTCTCATCTTCTCTGTGTCCCTGTGGTTACTCGTCTCGTTCTTCGACATCCGCGGCCCCGGAGAGTTTTTCGATGCGCTCGAGCACCCGGCGGACTTTGCGTTCGTACGACCCGACCTGCTCGGCGATCTCAACGGTCGAATAGCCTTGGATTTTCAGCTCGATGACTTTCCGGTCCAACTCCGGGAGGTTACCGATGAAGTCTTGGAATTCGTCGATAAGGGCGACTTCCATATCCGGGGTCACCGTCTGACTCGCCACTAGGGAGAACGGTTCGACATCGTCGGTGCGCTGGGCCGCTTCGAGGTTCGGATTCCGCTTGGCGGCGCTGTGGTGCTCGATCCGCCGGAGGGTCTTGCGGACCGTCAGACGGACCAACAGCTTGAACAAATCGTCCTCGGCCTCGAAGGTGAATTCGTCGTTCTTGACGCGGGTGAAAAACGTCCGAAAAGCCGATTGGATGACGTCTTCCGGGTCGAAGCGGCTGGCCATGCGCTGGCCGATGCGGCGCTTCGCGAGCTTCATCAAGCGCTCGCAGTATTTGTCGAACAGATCCCGAGCGGCGGATTCGCTCCCCGCTTGATAGTCACTCACCAGATCCCGGTCGTCGGATCGCGGCTCGGCCATCGGCGGACTCCGGTGAGGGAAGTGTTGGGGCTACATTACCATGAACGGCCGACTCCGGCGAGGCGACGGCGGTCGATTGTCCCTCTGTAACGCAGCCGAGCGACTTTGTAAGAAGTTGCGACGTGGACGGTATCTGCCGCAACCGACCGCGATCGATTCCACAAGGGGGACCCCTTGGACGCCGGCGCCGATTCGCTCCCCAAATTGCTGCGGATCTTGCGCGAGATCGACCGTGCCGATGGCTTCTACGCGCGGAAGTACCGCGCGGCCGGAGTCGATCCGCTCCGGGTTCGATCTCTGGCCGACTTCGCAACCTTGCCGTACACGACCAAGTCCGA
>JAYSYN010000278.1:0-10069 GCA_043727575.1 Fimbriiglobus sp. | reverse complement strand
CCGCTAATCAAGGACAAGAAGTTGCTGATCGAAGGCGGCACCATCTCGCTGCAATCCGAGAGTCACCCCATCGACTTCCGCAAGGTCGAAATCAAGATGCCGCTATTACGCAACGCCCAGCCCGGCCCTCCTTTCGCCTGCTCACCGACGAAGCGGTATTCGACGCGGATGCGGTAGTGGCTGTAGCTTTCTTTGAAGAAGAGGTGGCCGAAGTTCTCGTCGAACTTCTCGTACTTGTCGTAGCGCACTTTCAGCAGGCCGTCCTCGACACGGAAGGTGTTGCCGAAGTTGTCGCCGAGTTCGTAGCCCTTGATTTTGGGCGTCCACCCGTCGAGGTTCTTGCCGTTGAACAGGGGGATCCATTCGTCTTTGGGTTTGTCCTCGGCGAAGCTCGGGGCACCGAAAGCGAGGGCGACGAGGAAAGCGAGCAGGCAACGCATGGTGGGAACTCCGGCGACGGGGAGCTAAGAGATGCGGACATCATACGGCGCCCGTGCGCTCACGAGATCCGATCTCGGCGAGCGGCACGGCGCGATCGTGCCATGGACTGAACATCACGGGGACAATGCAAGTCCCGATTCGGATTCCACGGCACGCTGACGCGGTGCCGCTCGCCCAAACCGATTCCTATTCCCGTCCGCGAAGTCTTCGTTAGACCGCCCGAATTCCGCCGGTAGATCACTCGGCTCAGTTCTCCCAATTCCCCGCGGAAAGCCCCGCTCCGGCCGTCAGGGTTTCGCGCACCGCTACAACCCGCCCGCGCCAAGCGGCATAATCGGCCGACCCTCGCGCACCGGCGGAATGGGGAGGATGCGCCCACCCGGTGCGGCCGGCGGAAGCGCCCGCGGCTCGGCGTGTTTTTCGGGCTTACCCCGCCCGCTCCGCTTGGCCAAACCCCCGGAGTAGGGCATCTTGTAGTCAGCATGTCGAACACCGTCGTCGTGGGGACCGCCTAACGGAAAGGCGGGCACGGCGACGGGGACGATGCGGAACCCCGAAACGGAGCGGATCATGAGTATGCGATGGGTCAAAGTGTGTACGATGACGGCGGTGCTCGCCGGCGTATTCGGGGCCTCGTCCCTGTTCGCCGCCGACGAGAAGAAGGCCGACCCGAAGCCGACCGGCATGGTGGAAGTCCCGACGACCCCGACGGTCACCAACGGCGTCGTCACGGGCGGTTGTGGCCCGGTCGCCGCGGCCCCGGGCGCCGGCTGCGGCCCGGTGTACCAGACGATCAAAGTGACGGAAATGGTTCCGACAACGGTCGCCGAAACGCGCACCGTGTACAAGAACGAACTCCGCACCGAGTCGTACACGGCTTACAAGAATGAAATGGTGGCCGAGCAGCGGACGCACAACGTCACGGTCAACAAGATGGTTTCGGAAACCGTCATGGAGCCGCGGACGAGCTACGTGAGCAAGCAAGTCACGACGATGGAGCCGCGGACGAGCTATGTCAACAAGCAAGTGACGACGATGGAAACCCGCACGGTGACGGAACGCGTCCCCGTGATGAAGACCGTCACCGTCAACGAGACGCAGTACACGACCGAGTCGGTCACGGAAATGAAGTCCAAAACGGTCCACCACTGGGTGTCGACCCCGGTGACCAAAGAAGTCGGCCCGCGCCTGTGCGACCGCTTCAAGGGCTTCATGGACCCGTGCAATCCTTGCAGCGTGCCGTGCCCGCGGACGGTGACCACCTGCAAGAAGGAACGCGTTTGCGAAACCGTCTGCGAACCGGTCACGGTTTGCAAGAAGGTCGCCCATTGCGTCCCGGTGACCAAGCAAGTGTGCAGCTACGAGTGCGTGACCAAGACCGTTCAGTGCCCGGTCACGACCTGCGTCAAAGAGTGCGTCACGACCCAGTGCCCCGTGACCCGTTGCGTCAAGGAATGCGTGACGACGATGGTGCCGGTTTGCAAGACCCGCTGCGTGTCCGAATGCGTCGCCCAAACTTGCACCGTCAACGTGTGCAAGTCGGTGCCGTACCAAGCGACCCGCACCGTGTGCGTCCCGGTGTGCAGCACCGTGACCGTCAACGTCTGCAAGATGGTCGCCACCTGCGTCGAGAAGCAAGTGCTCGTCTCGAACGGCGGCTGCGGTAACGGTTGCGGCGGCGACGTCTGCGCCGCCCCGGCTTGCGGCCACAGCGGTTGCGGGTTCAAGGGCTTCGGCCTGAAGGACAAGCTCACCGGTTGCTTCGCCAAGATCCGCAGCCTCGGCAGCCGCAGCTGTGCGGCCCCGTCCTGCGACCTCGGCTGCGGGGCCGCCCCGGCCTGCGGCGGTTGCAAATAATCAACCCGTGACCGGCGAGTGGATTCCGCCCCTCTCCCCACACACCGGCCCGGTCCCGCAGCGATGCGGGGCCGGGTTTTTTTTCGTTCCCTCCCGAGCGCCGCCCCGCCCGCGGGCAATATACCGACGGCGGGACATCCCCCGCCCTCGGAGTTCCCCCCATGCCCTCGCTCTCCGATCGAATCGTGCCCCACTTCCGACGGGCCGTGCTGGCCCGGGAGTCGATCCCCCGGACCGACGGCCAACTCCTCGCGGCATTCGTGGCCGAGCGCGACCCGGTCGCGTTCGAAATCTTGGTCCGCCGCCACGGGCCGATGGTCTACGGCGTCTGCCGGCGCGTCATCGGCCACACCCAAACCGCCGAGGACGCCTTCCAAGCGGTCTTCGTGGTGCTGGCCCGCCGCGCCGCCGCCGTGACGCCGCGCGGACAACTGGCCAATTGGTTGTTCGGGGTCGCTTACCGCACGGCCCTCAAAGCGCGCGGCGGGTTGTTCAAACGGCGCTCGCGCGAAAAACAGGTGCTCGCCATGCCGGACCTCGCCGCGTCGCCGGTCGAATTGTGGGCCGACATCCAGCCGATCTTGGATGCCGAACTCGCGGCCTTGCCCGACAAGCTCCGGTTGCCCGTGGTGCTCTGCGACCTCGAAGGTCTCACGCAGCGGGAGGCGGCCCGGCAGTTGAAGCTGCCGCCGGCGACGCTCGCCAACCGTCTCGCGGCGGCGCGGCGGACGTTGGCCGAGCGGCTGACCGCCAAAGGGATCACGCTTTCCGGGGGGCTCTTCGCCACCGTGCTGAGCGCGAACGTCGGTGGCGCGGCGGTTCCCACGGGGGCCTGCGCGGCCGCGGCGGAGGTGGGGCTGAGTGCGATCGGGGTGACGGCGGGGGTGGTTCCGGAGTCCGTTCGACAACTCTCCGAAGGAGTGCTGCGCATGATGATGTTGACCAAATGGAAGGCCGCGACCGCGCTGGCCGCCGCGGGGGCGATGCTGCTGGGCGGCTTCGGCCTCGGGGCGCTGCCGCAGGCGTTCGCCCAAGGGCCTCCGGCCGCCCCCGTCCAAGCCAAACCGACTCTCGGGCCGGCGCTGTCCGACGCCGAGTTTCTGAAGCGAAATTGCGAGACGCTCCGCGGCACCCCCGCGACGAATGCGGAGCTGAGCTACTTCGCGGCCGATACCGACGCGAACAAACGGAGGAAGGTGGTGGCCTGGCTGACGGAGCTGGAGGTGGAGGTGCGCCTCTGGGATAGCCAATTGCTCTTGAGCAATGCAGTCGACGCTCAGCTGTCCCAATGGCTCGTCGACGACCGCACCGGCAAGGTGATCTCGGGCGAGGTCGACGTGAGAGGGGGCGACCTGACGGCGCGGTGGCTTCTGGCGGATCCAGTCCAACCCCTCGCTGACTACCGGCAATTGGGCACTCGCCTCGACGCATCTGCGTATGTGGTAACCGACGCCGAGTTCCTGAATCAAGCGACGACCGAAGCGCGCGGGACCACCCCGACGAAACTGGAGCGCGAATATTTCCTCGCCGACCAACACGAGAAGAAACGCGAGAAACTGCTCGACCTCCTGCTGAGCGATCCGGCCGTGGCCAAGAAGGTCGGCCCCGGGTGGAAAAAAGCCATGCTGAACCTCGAAATCCGGTTGACCGGCATGATCCGTTGGCAACTCCAAGATTGGTCCAAGCTCGTCGGCGAGTTGATGACCGCGAAGAAGACCGACGACCAACTCTTGGAAGCCCTGACGCTGGCCATCACCGGCCGCTTGGCCACCGACGGCGAGAAGAAGCTGGCCGGGGCACTCGTGGCGAAACAGAAGGAAAAAGCGACGGCATGGGGCGAAGTCGCCGCCGCGCTCGCCGGCACCGACGAAGCCAAGAACCACGCCGAGAAACTGAAGCCGACCAGCCAGATCCGCGCCCTCCGCAGGGTTCAATTGCTCGACGATGTGAACCCGCCCAAGAAATGATCCTTCCCGGCGGGCGGCCCGCGCCGCCCGCGCATTTCTCGCATTTCCCCCGAAGGATTCCCGTCCGTCCCGACAATAGTCCCCCATGACGCCGCCCGCCGGTTCGGATGTCGAAGCCGCGCTCGTCCGGGCGGCCGCACGCGGGACGCCGCGGCTTGGCGGCACCTGCTCGAGGCGAACGCCCCGCGCGTGGCCGCGTACGTCCTTTGGCGCTGCGCGGGCCTCCCCGACCTCACGGCCGATGCGATCCAACAGACTTGGTTGGAAGCGGCCCGGCATCTGGGGCGGTTCGACCCGGCGCGCGGTTCCTTTTCCGATTGGATCGGCGGCATCGTTCGCAAGGTCCTGCTCGCCGAAGTCCGGAAGTGGCGCCGCTATCGGCACCGCCACCGGAGCTTGGACGGTGGACCCGAGCCGGGACGAATACCGGCGGCGACGGGCGAAGCCGAGGCCGTGGTCCGGGCGCTCGCGGAATTGCCGGCGGAGATCGAAGAAGTCCTTCGGGCCAAGTACTTGGACGGGCAAAGTGTGCGGGACATCGCCGACGGGTTGCGGATCAGCCCGAAGGCCGTGGAATCGCGGCTGACCCGGGCACGGGAGGCGTTCCGAGCGGCGTTTCCACAACTGGGGGTCGAAACATGAACGGCGATCTCGACGATTGGTTGGCCCCGCGCCCACGGGCCGCGACGGAACCGACCGCGGACGAATTGTTCGCCAAGACGAGCGGGCTTCTTCGGCGCGGTATCCGCTTCCGATGGCTCGGACGAACGGCCGCCGCGCTCGCGCTCCTCGCCGTCGGCTACGGCGCGGGCCTCGTTACAGCGCCGACCGAGACGCGCACGGTGGTCGTCGAAGTCCCCGCCGCGCCGATCCCGGTTCCCGAGCCATCGCTGCCGCCCGAGGTGGTTCCCGAACCGACCGCGACCCAGCTCGAGATGCGGGCCGAACTCAGCGACGACCCCGTCGAAATCGCGGCGCTCTACCGCCGGGCCGGGGATCAATACTTAGACGCCGACCGCGATTACCCCCGCGCCACGCGCTGCTACCGCCTGCATTTGCGGGCCGCGAAATCGCCGGACCCGGCGATCCGACCGGACGACAGTTGGCTGCTGGCGAGCCTCAAACCCCAACCCCGTTAGGAGTCGATGCCATGCTACTCGCGCACCTGGTCTTCGCGTTCGGTTTGACCCTGCCGATTCAGGCCCCGGCGCCGAAGCCCCCGGCCCCGCCGACGATCGAGGAGATCGTCGCCCGCGCCTTGCAAACGCACCCCGAGATTTTGGCGGTGGAAGCGAAACTTGCCGGCGTGAAGGCCGAGTTGGAACTGGCCAAGCTGTCGTTGAGCCAGCGGATTTTAAAAGCGAAGTTCAAGCTGGAAGTGGCGCAGCAATCGCCGGCGAACGCCGAGAAGGAATTGAAGGAAGTCGAAGAGCGGGCATCCGGTGGGCTTTCCACGATTCGATCCGTTTCGAGTGCGCGGGCCAACCTCCAACTCGCGAGGGTGCAACTCAAAGAAGCCGAAGCCGAGTGGAAGATGTACGCCCCCGATCCCAAACCCGATCACGTTGTCGAACTCAAATGGACCTACAAGGACACCCCTTCGACCCGCGAGGTGCCGGCGACCCCGGCCGATCGAGAGCGGGTCGATATCCTGTCGCGGTCGGTGAAAATCAAGAAGGCCGAGCGGCCCGATTTGGCCGGAGCGACCAAGCTCTTGCAGGCGCTACCGGAATTGAAGGGGTTGACGCTCCGCGCGCCGAGTTCGTCTACGCCGGTGCTCTCGTGGGAGGAGCGCGAAATGAGCATCGCGGGCTGGCTGCAGTTCTTCGCCGACGAGTTCAACCTGCAATCGCGCGCAACCCCGGGGATCGACGTCAACAAGACCGGGCAATACGAGTGGTTCGTGCGGGAGTACGGATTGGTTTTCGCGCACCACGAGAACAAACCGATCGGCGCCCCGACGTTGGCCGAGTTCCTCAAAACCGTCCGCGGGGCACCGGCGCCGAAGGAATGATCACTTCACGACGGCCAGAATATCGTCTTCGGTCATGATCAGGTATTCCTTGCCTTCGACGGTCACTTCGCTGCCGGAGTAGCTGGTGAACAGCACGCGGTCGCCGACCTTCACTTGGAAGTCGGCCCGCTTGCCGCTTTCCAGCGGCTTCCCTTCGCCGATGGCGAGGATCTTGCCCTGCTTCGGCTTCTCCTTCGCCGTGTCCGGCAGGATGATCCCGCCGGCGGTTTTGGCTTCGGCTTCCAAGCGCTCGACCACGATCTTGTCGTTCAGCGGAATCAGTTTCATCGTCGTCTCCATCGGGTCGCGCGCCGTTACGATTCCGGAGTTGGAACCGCGGGCTTGGGACTCGGAACTATCGTTTTCAAGGCTCGGGCCAATGTATGGAGCAGCACACTTTTGTTGACCGGCTTCGGGATCACACTGTAGACCTGCGCTTGCAGAGCTTGGCGGATCAATTCGCGGGTCGCGTCGGCGGTCACCAAAATCGCGGGCAGGAGTTCGTTGAACAACCGCACTTGCTGGAGCGCTTCGAGGCCGGTCATCCGCGGCATGTGCATGTCGAAGAAGACCAAATGGATCAATTCGACCCGTGTGATTTCGATCGCCTCTTCGCCGCTGGTCGCCGTGATGGTGCTGAAGCCGCGATCCCGGAGCATCTGCGCGAGGGTATCCCGGCTGCCCCGGTCGTCGTCGGCGACGAGAATCGAGACCGTCGGTTCCGGCCCGGCCGTCGCGGAATCGGCAAGCTCCAGTGCCATGACCCCCGCCCAAGGTATTTTATGACCCAGTGTTTGGAACAGCAAATAAAATGCCGGCGCGAACCATATGACTGGTCGGTGCGCAATCGGTGCCGCTACAACGGGTTAAACCGGAAATGCCCCGGATCGGTAACGGGAGTCGGTGCCGGGCGCGTGCGTTCGGCACGCAGCTCCTGCCGGATTGGCATCGGGCGGCGGAATCAATACCGCCAGATCAGGTCGAAGGTGAGCCGGTACTGGAAGATGTCCCTGCTGCCGACGAGGGGGATTTCGAAAGCTCCGCCGGCTTGCCAGTTGTCGGTGATTTTCACACGCGCCCCGGCCGCGATGGTCAGCATCCCGCTGCCGGCGCGGGGCGAGCCGAAGTTGGCCAAGTCGCGACCCTCGACGCCGAGATTCGTCGACTTGCCGTCGGATGTGTACCGCAGCCAATTCATTTCCACGAGCGGGAAGATCCGCCCCCGGTTGCCGATGTCGAAATCGAGGTGGCCGCTGACGTAGAAATAATCGCTGCGGGCGTTATTCGTCGAGAACGAATACCCGCTCGACGCGAGGCCGTTCAACGTCCCGAGCTTTGTTTCATACAGTCGCCGGCCCGCCGACACGTACGGCACGATCGACAATTTGCCCGTATCTTGGAACGCCTTCGACGAGCCGCTCGGCAGTTGGAACGTACCCCCGAGGGTGATGAGCGTCTTCGATTCCGGATCGCGGTAGACCACGAACTTCGGCCCGAGGTGGATTTCCGAGAAGCCGGTCCCGCCGTCGATCGGCGACCCGGAGCCGGGGCTGAACCCCGTGAGGCCGAACTTGTTGACGACCAGCGAGAGCCGGTTCGTGATCGCCAAACGGCCTTGCGCCCCCACGAACCACGCGCTGCCGCCTTGGAAGAGCCCGGAGTTACCGGGGATCTTCTGGTACAGGAGGACCGTCCGCACTTCGGTGAGCGACCGCGGATCTTCGAATAGGAACGGATTCGTCACCGGCGAGGCGAAGTTGTCGAATTCGCAATCGCTTTTGAAGAGACCGCGATCCCGGTTGAAGAACCCCCCTTTGCCGCCGAGGATGTCTTCGATTTTATCGCCGAGTTGTTCGGAGCGCCGGGTGTTCGGTTCGTCGTCGTCGAACTTGGGTTTGCGGGTCAGCTTGCCGGTGTCGGTGCGGCGCAATTTGCCGTCGGTCAGGAATTCGAACGCGTCGTCGGTCGAAGCGGCCCGGGACCGCGCCCCCGGATCGGGGAGGTCGGCGGCGACGCGGCGGGCGGAGTCGAAATCCGAAATGCGAACGATCCCGGTGTCCCCGATGGGGGCGAGCCGCGCCGCCGGTTCCGGACGTTCCGACAGGGTCCGTTCGGAGGGACGGGGCAGGTCGGAGCCGCGACCGGCCGGGTGCGACTGGGTCAGTACCGGCGCGAGCAATATGGCCGCGGGGTCGGCGCCGGGCGGGACGACCGGAGGTTCGGACTGCGCCGTCGCGCGGAGCTCCAACCCGGCCACGCAGGCCGCGGTGAGCAACAGCACTCGGCGCGTCCGAGCCAGCATCGGTCATCCTCCGTGACTGGGGCGGAAACCGCGGAAACCTGCTCCGCCCCGCCGACCCCGCGCCTCTTGCACGGGAAGAAATCCCGGACCGCGAAGGCCCGGATCATTCCGTCACCAATCATCGACTGGGGTAGTTGGCGAAGATAAATCGAGCCCGGCGGAAGAGGGAGGAATGAACCGACGCCGGGCGGCGCAATCGGTACAGTTTGCCGCCCGACGCGGAGTTTGCGAACCGGTTCGGCGCGGGGTATGATGAATCTGCAGTCACCGGATGAGGACGAACCATGGCGACGCTGACGATTACCATTTCGGAGGAAGCATTGGCGAGCTTTCGCGGGCGGGCCGAACTGTACGGGTGCACTCCCGAAGAACACTTGACGGCCTCTTTGGAAAACGGTCGCGGTACCGCAACCGCTGGCACAGTGGGCAAAGCCTCGTCGCCGCCCGGAGCCGAACTGTCGAAGTTGGCCGGAATTCTCGACTCCGATCCGACCGATGTCTTCGAACGCCACGATTATCATTTGGGGCAATCGCTCGCACACGAAATGAGAGGGGCTCCCGATGCACCGATTCGCTGATACCTCCGGTTGGGGTTCCTACTTGGATCGCAGCGAAAGATTCCATTCCCCTTCACAATCCCGGGTCCACGCGGCCGTCTTGGACGCGGATGACCCGCGCCGCGTAGCGCGCGGCGAGTTCTTCGTCGTGGGTCACCAAGAGCAGCGTCATGCCGCGCTGGGCGACTTGCGCGAACAACAGATCCATGACGCCGGCGGCACTCGCCGAATCGAGGTTGCCAGTCGGTTCGTCGGCCAAGAGCACCCCCGGCCGATTCGCCAGCGCCCGCGCCACGGCGACGCGCTGGCGCTCCCCGCCGGACAACTCCGCCGGCTTGTGGTGCAACCGATGCGACAACCCCACGGCGTCGAGCATGGTTTGCGCTCGCGCCCGGCGCTCGACGCGGCCGACCCCGGCGAGCATCAGCGGCAGTTCGACGTTCTCTTGAACCGTGCGGCCGCCGATCAAATGGAACGATTGGAACACGAATCCGACGCAATCGCGGCGGTAATCGGCGAGCGACCCGCGCGCGAGGGCGCCGAGGTTGCGGCCGGCGACCGCGAGCGTGCCGGTGCTCGGGGTGTCCAATCCGCCGATGAGATTCATGAGGGTCGACTTGCCCGACCCCGATTTGCCCAAGATGGCCACGCGCTCCCCGGCGGCGATGGCGAGGTTCACCCCCGACAGGGCCGTAACCGCCGACGCGCCGACGCCGTAAATCTTCGACACGTCCACGGCGCGGATGATCGGCTCGGCCATGGCGCATCGCTCGAAGGGGAATGCGTGCTGATTTACGTTCTTTCCGGCACGGCTTCAATTGATCGGGATATATCTAGAGGCTGTTATTGACTTTCCCATCCTAACGCCTGTTTGAGCATGAGTGTGACGCTGGCCAGCCAATGCCACCCGGCCAGCGTGGTCGTCAACCGC
>JAYSYN010000277.1:0-10092 GCA_043727575.1 Fimbriiglobus sp. | reverse complement strand
AATTCCCCACCACTATCCGCATCGGGATCGGATTGTCGAACTAAGTTTGCAATTCGGACGCATGCAGGCTCCTTTTGAAGACATCGTTCCGGGAGTGATTTGGTGCCGACTGCCCGACGACGTTTTCACTTCAAGCATCCGAGCCATCGACCGATTGATTTCCCAATTGGAGATGTTGAGCATCACACCCCCGGTGATTGACTGGCCGACAGTTCGGACGAGATTTGCGGAGTTACACCACGATTTCATGTTGTTTGCCGAAGTCGAGCAGGGGTGGCTCTTACACCGTGCCGGCGAGACTGAACCGGATGTGCCCTTTCGTTTCTACTGGGAAGGTCGGCTAGTAAAGGTTGCAAGTTCCTTCCACATGCCCCCCGCTCACGAGTGGTGCGGCTTCCCGATGCCGTTTGCCGACGCTCCATTGCTGCTTTCCAAGCACCAAGCCGATGCGGAATACTTTTTCCATCGGGGTATGCCAAAGGAATTCAGGACACTATCCGAAGCTGCCGGGAACGCACTTCCAAGCTCCGTACCCGACCTACCCGTGATGTTTCATCGCCCGATATTCCCAAACGGGCAGATTTGTTTGCCCGCGCCCGCGTTGGATCCTGACCCAGCTGCAAAGTGGGTGAGATTCGTTTGCAACTCCCTTCTTGCAAACGATCCATCCGGTGAAGAAGTGAGCGTTCACTTCCAAGATCTTCCTGCGGGCGCCCCGGAAGTGTTTCCCGACATTTTTGGCTTTGCGACGTTCCGAATCGGCTTCTTTGCAGCGTCGGCACGGGCTATCGAGCTTGCTGGGTTGCGGCCTATCCAACCCCCTGACAATCCGGGAGATGGCGATCCTAAGAGAGGACAAGGCAGACCGATGGTTCATGATCGAGTGAAGGACAAGCAACTGATCGAAGAATGGGAGAGGGCTAAAGGCTATACATCCAAAAAAGAATTCTGCGAGGATAAGGGCATTACATCTGAACAACTCGAAGCTGCTCAGTCCCGAGCCAGAAGCCGTAAGGCCTACACTCCCAAGAAAGCGAGGAAGACTCCGAAGAAATAGTGTCAAGTCGAATCATTTGTTCGCGCGCTACTTTCTTTGTGTGGCAATCAGGGGATAGTACCGGCTTGACCTGCAATTCCTGCGAATAAATCCTTCAAACATTTCTACGCCTACGGGTGGCATCGATACTCCCTCATCGGCCAAGCGAACGGTTCGCGTGCCGTGCCAGAGGAAGATTCCATGATTGCCCCGCCCCCGGTTGAATCGGCCGCACTGCTCTCAGTGACGCAAGTCTCTGCGATGCTCGGTTGCTCCCCACGTCACGTTTGGCGAATGGCCGATTCCGGCTCGTTCCCGCGACCCGTCTCGCTCGGCTCGAAGCTGAAGCGCTGGCCCCGTTCGACGGTTGAACGCTGGATCGCCGAAAGCTCGACGACCCGACCCCGTTAACGAACAACGGCCGCCCCTGCCAGGACGACCGTCGCAACGAAAAACAAACTTCCAACCAACTCAGACCCACATTGAGCCCGGCCAACGGCCGCGCTCCACCTTCCGAGATTATACCATGACCGCGCCTCTCGATTTCGACTCGTTCCCGAACTTCGACGACACACTCGGCAACGGCGATGGCGACCTCTCCGGCTTCGATTCCGCATCTGGCCAGACATACGTCCCGGCCGGAACCTACACCTGCAAAATCGAATGCGGGGAACTCACGACGACAAGCACCGGAAAAACCGCCTATCGGCTGAGGTTCTCGGTCGTGTCGCCCGCTCAGCATGCTGGCCACACCCTCTGGCGCTGGCTGACCCTCCACGGGGATGGAATGAACCGTGCAAAGGCAGCTCTGGCCCCGCTCGGCTTGACCACGTCAGCCAAGCTCCGCGAAGAGTACCCGCCTTTCGGAGAAGAAGTTTTCTGCCTCTGCATAGTCACGGCGAAGATCACTCCGCAATACGGCACGACAAACGACGTGCAACGCTTCAAGCCGTGCCCACCGCCGGAATCGCCGGCTTCTGGTTCGACGGGCCCGGCCCCGGCGAACCCGTTCGCCGTACCCCTCGAAGACAAGAAGGAAGGGGACAATCAGTGAACCCCGCCGAAGCGCTCCCCGCGCTCGGCACGAACCACAACCCGCCGACCGATCTCGTCGGCGGGTTTGCATTCGGTTCGCTTTACGCCCAGCGCCAAATTGTCCAAGCCGAAGCGCTTTACCGCGCCTACCACGAAAACGAACTGCCGAACACCCTCGACAATCGGGAAGCCTACACGACGGTCTACCAATACCCGCGTTCCCAGTACTGCGAACACGTTCGCGCGAACGATTCCCCGAGAGGGTACGTTGGCCCCGCGTCGTGCGGCCGGCTCGTTTGGGACATCGACCGGAACGACCTCGACGCCGCGCTCGAGGATATCCGCAAACTGATTCGATTCCTGCGCGAGCGCTACGGCACCTGCGCGGAACGCGGACTCGGAGTCTACTTCTCCGGCTCGAAGGGTTTCCACGTCACGCTCATCGCTCCGCATAATGCCTTCGACCCCCGGCCGGTAGTCCCCGTGGTGTTGAAGAAGCTTTGCATCGCCATCGCTCGGAATGCCGGCATCCGGGTCGACCCTGCGATCTACGACCACCAACGGCTGTTCCGCCTACCAAACACTCGGCATGCGAAAACCGGTCTCTTCAAAACCTTCATCGACCTCGACGATCTCGACAAGCTCGACGTGAAGCGCATCCGCGAAATGGCAAAACAACCCCGTGGCGCGTCCGTGCCGATGGTGAACGCCGATTGCCCGGATCTCTCAGAAGACTGGTTCCAAGTTGAATCCCGACTCGAATCGAATCGCCAACCGGGTTCGGTTCGTCTGCCCCCTTCCTCTTGCCCCGTGGTGCCCTTGTTCGTCCGCGACTTCATCGGCTTCGAGGACATCGTCGGCGAAAGCCGTGCCGTCACACTGTTCCGGTGCGCGGCCGTGTTGATGGAAAGTTTCACCAAGTTCGGCGCAGTCGCCGTCATCACCGGCTTGCTCGAAGAAGTCGCCCTGAAGTCGGGTTTGGAAACTTGGGAAGTGGAGAAGCAAATCCGCGACGGAATTGCCAGAGGAAGCAAGCCGGGAGGATCGCCATGCGAAAGCCCTTGACCGCTCTCGACGTAATTCGGGGCATCAACTTCGACGTGAAGCCGGAGCGCTGGTTCGCCGGTTGCCCTTTCGAGAACCTCGACATCCGCCCCGGCCGAATCATCCTCATCGGAGCGCCCCCCGGCGCCGGAAAGACGACGCTGGCCGTGCAACTCGTGACAAGCGTACTCGAACGCCAGACCGACTTGCGTTGCGTCATCGGCAACGTCGAGTTGTCGCCCCGTTCGTTGGTCGACAAGATCTTGGCCAGCAAAGCGGGGGTTCCTGTAGACGGGATTCAAGATCACGAATTGGCCGACGACGAACGCGCTGCCGTCGATGCCGTGGCCGTGGATCACGCCGATATGCTCGGTCGGTTGTCGTTCATCGAGTCACCGTTCACGATCAAAAACATCGCCAACGCGATGAAAGAAGTCCAAGCTCGGTTCGCCGTCATCGACTACGTTCAACGCTTCACGAACGATAGCGACAAGGATGCCCGAACCCAACTCGACAAACTCATGGGCAACGTTCGCTTGTTGGCCAACGCGAACCCCAGCACGTGCCTCATCGTGGTATCGTCCGTCTCTCGGCAAACCGGAAAGACAGGTTCGACCTACTCCGGCACGAACTTGGCCTCATTCCGCGGAAGTGCCGAACTCGAATTCGGCGCCGACGATGCTTACCTTCTCGACGCGGACGACAGCGGCACGGCGACCTTGCGTTGCTTGAAAAAACGGTTCGGCCGGAAGATCCATACTCCACTCCGCTTCAATGGCCCGCTTCAACAATTCACGCTCGGCGATGCCCTCGACGGATTCGATTCGGCCCCGTCCTCGGAGTCGAAGGGGAAGGGGGCAGCATGAGACCGGAGCGTCCTGAACCCGGCTCGACATGGCAACGGCATTGCCCGCACGCTTGGCCCCGCCCTTGGTTAGAGAATGGTAAGAAGCCCGACGGCTTCACCCGTGTGGCGACGCCGGAGGAATTCGATCTCATCGCCGGGCGTATCGGGGAAGCGGAGTTCCTGGGGAAAACCCGTCGACGCCGGCCCTCTTCCTCTCCCCCGCAGTCGCCCCGCTCAAAGCGGAAGCCGACGCCGGTTGTCTTGAAGTTGTTCGGATGGAATCAGTTCTTCGATTCATCCGGGGAACTGGAACCCCGGCTTCCGCCGCTGGCTGTGGCCGTGTGGTGTTGGCTTCAATTGCGGACGCGCGAAGGTCTAGCCACAACGTCCGAACGGCAACTCGAAGCACGTTTCGGCGTGACAAGGAAAACGCTTCGCACTTCGCTTCGGGCTCTCGAAGCGGTGGGCTATCTTGAACTCCGAACCCGTGGCCGCTGGAATCAATCCCCGACGGTCTACTCGGTGCGTTCCGCGCCCCGAAGCGGGGTAAAAACTGACATAGAAGCGGGGTAGAAATTACCCCATTCTTATTCTTCCCTAAGAGGGAAGAAGCCCGCACCGTTCGCACGGCATTCGCCGGCCGGTGCTAGAACCGAAAACCGGGTACAATCGAACGACCTCGACAAGGGAATAACCGATGGGCACGATCTTCCGCCGCGTCGAACGCCGGCCGATTCCGAAGGCCGCCACCGTCGTCGAGAAGGATGGCCAACGGTTCGCCCGCTGGCGTACCCGTGGCAAGCTGCGAACTGTCCTCATCGAAGTTGAATCAGACGGCTCGGAAGTCGTCGCGGTTCAATCCGCGATCTACGTGGCCAAGTATCGCGATCACACTGGCCGTGTCGTTGCCCGCTCGACGGGTTGCCGGGAGGAGACGACCGCTCGGCACAAGTTGGCCCAATGGGAAGCCGAGACGGAACAAATTCTCGCCGGCATCCTCGACGCCACGGCACTCGAAACCGCCCGCGCTTCTGTGGGATCCCTCGCCGAGCACCTCGGCGCTTACGAACAATCGCTCATCGCCAACGAAGTATCGGACACCTACCGGGCCAACGCTCGGCGCGGTGTTCAACGGTTGATCGACGAACTTGACTTGAAGACACTCTCCGACTTCCGCCGCGACAAGATCGAACCTTGGCTCTCCAAAGCGATCAGTGACGAAATGTCGGCCCGAACCAGGAACTACTACCGGGATGCCGGCGCCCGCTTCCTGAATTGGTGCATGGATAACGGCCGTGTGCTTGGCCACGACCTCAACAAGCTCCCGAAGGCCGACGAACGGGCCGACCCCAAGCGGAAGCGACGCGCATTCACCGAAGCCGAGTTGATCCGACTTCTGGCCGTGGCCCTAACCCGGCCGTTGAAGGAAGCCCGCACGATTCGCCGGGGGAAGAACAAAGGCTTACTCGAAGCGGAACTCAGTCCGGAAGCCGTCGCCCACTTCGAAGCCGTTGGCCGGGAACGTGTCCTCATCTATCGGACGCTGGTTCTCACCGGACTCCGCTTGGACGAACTCCGAACTTTGACCGTGGCCCAAGTCGATCTCACCCCTGGTGCCGAGGTGGTCCAGCTCGAAGCCAAGAACGAGAAGAACGGAATCGGGTCGGAAATCCCGCTCCGCTCCGATTTGGCCGATGAACTCCGAAGCTGGATCGACTCGAAGAAGCTGGCCCCGTCCGCGATTCTCTTGAACGTGCCCACTGGGTTCCTTCGGATTTTCGACCGTGATCTAAAAGCCGCTGGCATCCCCAAGAGAGACGAACGCAAAAGGACGGTTGACCTTCACGCGCTCCGAACGACTTTCGCGACGATGCTCTCAACGACCGGCACGGCCCCAAGAACCGCACAAGCGGCTATGAGGCACGCGAACCTTCAACTCACAATGGGCACCTACACGGACGCGAAGCACCTCGACGTTCGGGAAGCTATGTCACGATTGCCGAACTTGAACGGCGAAACCCGCAACGAAACCGCGACCACGAATTCCAAACCCGCAACGAAACCGCTACCTACGGGTGACAAAACGGGGCACTTTATGACATCTTCAGACAATAGGGCAACTGGATCGACCGACGCGGGGCGTTCCGGGGGATCGAAGAAAACCCCTAGAAAAGTCAACGAAAATGCCCCGGTGACAACCTCTGTCATCACCGGGGCACAGTCGGGGTGGCCGGAATTGAACCGACGACTTCTTGCTCCCAAGGCAAGCGCTCTACCAAGCTGAGCTACACCCCGTATGCTCGAATTATACCATAGAAGAGGGATAGCGCCTAGGCCATCTGGGATGCGGGTGCGCCAACGGATTCTTGGAGGTTTCGGTCTCCCGCATCAAGCCGCAATCCAGAAGTTGTCCCAGCAGTCGCTGTAGTGGCCGAGCACAGGCCGGCCATTTTACCGACGTTGCCGACGCGCCTTGTTGGCTTTGAGCCGTTTGCCGATGAGGTTCTTCGCCGCCCCCTCGACCATCCCGGTGCCGATCGATTGACCCCGCTTCAGTCGCAGCGCGTAGTTGAGTCGCCCTTCGTGATCCTTGAGGTAGTTCAACACCCCGCCAAGCTCGCGCCGTCGCCCTTCGGCCCGGCCGCGAGCATCTCGCCGACCCAAGTCTCGACCCCGGTGTACCCGTCGGCCAGCAGTAACACCCGGCCGCGGTCCGCGTGCGTTTTCGCTTCGGGCGTCCCTTCGCCGAAGAGCAACTTCGCCCCGTCGCCCACGTATTTCATAGCGTGGAAGATGTCCAGCACCTGCGGCGAGCCAGGGAATTGCTCGTCGGCCCGGGCCCAAATCCAGGCCGCGCCGTCCGCCAAAACCGCGATCGTTCCGGCCAGCGGATCGAGGCCCAACCGCGTCGCGGTCGAACCCCACTGCGGCGCAAAGTCGACGCTCTCCGCAATCCGCGCGAAGGCGAATCGAGCCGCCGGCGCCGGCAACTTCCGGCCGGCCCACCGCTTCGCTTCCACCGATTCGCCCCGCTCGCGTTTGGCGAAGATGCCGATTTTGGCTTCCTTCCAGCCTTCGGTCGTGTTCACCGTCGTCCCGTCGGTCTCGAATTCCGCGTCCCCCGGGGCCTGTTCGAAGGCTTCCGTCGCCTCGGGGGCTTCGTCCATCTCGACGGCCAATTTCTTCCCCACCGCTTCGGTGACCCGGCGGATGAACTCGTCGCTGGCGTCCAAGCCGCAGAACTCTTTCAGGTGGCGGCTTGCGGAATCGAACGACCGACTCCCGCCGGCCAGACCGAGCAGACGCCGCGCCGCCTCGGTGAGGCAGTCGGTCAGCCCGCGTGTGAGCAGCAGCCCTTCGCCGCGGTCCAGGGACGCGGCCGGGCGGAGCGGCGCCGGCGGTCGCTTCGACCTCGCGGGCCATGGCCAACGCTCGCTCGACCACGAGGCGTTGGAATGCGGAATCGACCGATCAGGGTGTGGTTGTCATGAGCGTCCTGCCGGAGGGGAAGACGCTCCCTATCACCCATCCTGCCCAAAAGTCCCAGAGAACTTTGGCGCAACCCCACCTACGTCGACGAGGCCGATGTGTGCAATCATCAGTGTCGCCGTAAGGCGTTGAGCACCGGCGGCAGCTGGATCGTATATATCAATTCAGCCCACGTGCAAACATCAGTGTCGCCGCAAGGCGTTGAGCACGCTCCTTGTGTTGCATCCGTTGGCCCGGTCGAACGCACAACATCAGTGTCGCCGCAAGGCGTTGAGTGCCGCCAGGTTACGAACACGCCGGCATTGCTATGCGTGGTGCAAACATCAGTGTCCCCGCAATGTGTTGAGAACCGGGGCCAAACCCCTGTCAAGGCCAAAAAGAACCCGGCGTGCAAACATCAGCACATCATGCGGCGGGGGGGCTCGAGCCATAAATAACGAGTGTAAACATCAGTATCGCCGCAAGGCGTTGAGCGCTCGACTTGGCCAATCCCGCATGGATCTGCGTGGGGTGTGGATTTCTACCGCACCCCCTTTTCGTCTTTTGTATCTCGGCGACTCCGCGTGAGATCCCCGCCTCAATATTGCAGGCTCAGGCGCGGGAGTGGCCGGCCGGCGCGGTTGTGGTGCAGGAACGAACTGACCAGCAAAGCGCCCAAGGCCACGGCGTGCGCGAGGATCGCGATGTTCAGCGGGATCGTCCCTTGCAATTGGTACGCCCCCAATTCCGCGCCCATGGCCACGTCCCTCCTCTGCCTCTTCGGTGTCACATCGGCCAGCGCGCTCTGCTCCGCATATTTGTCCGCCACTTTCTTATGTACGGCCGTTTCCAAGCCGTATCCGCGCCACGTTTGAATCAAAATCAGCGCGAGCATGAGGGCGCTCAACACCGTGAGGGTCACGAACCGTTTCGGCCAAATGCTCGGCAACCACGCCAGCGGGCCGGGTACGCTCGTGACCGTCGGATTGCGGAGGACCCGGTCGAGCCAGCTCAGCAAGAGGGCGACGAACAGCAGCGGGAAATAGGCGATGAGCCAGCGATTACCCGTGACGTTCTCCTCGAAGTATTTTTCGTCTTGGAGCAAGTCTTCGGGGAGGGTGTTCGGCGAGACGCTGCCGATGAGGGCGTGCCACGGCGTTTGAGAATAAATGCGGACGCCGCCGGGGTAGACGCCGACCCAGTTGAAAAAGGTCGTCACCAAGATGAGCGTGAAACAGGCGACCGGGACCCAATCGACCCACGACGGGTTGAACGTGACGCCGCACGACGAGATCCCCGGGGTCGTCGGGGCGAACGACGGGATCGGATCCAACGGCGGCGGCGCGGGGATCGGCGCGTTCAAGCCGGGGGGCGGGGCGATCGGGTCGCTCATCGGGTTCGTTCCGGACGGGGTGGGGATCGGGAGATTCGGTGCGGCCGCGCCGAGGTTTTGCAGCCCCCCGCTCGCGGCGACGCTCGGGGCGTAAGCCGCGGGCACGGCGATGGCCTTCCCGCACTTCGGGCAAGGCGCCTCGGTCCCGGCCGCGTCGGGCGGCAGTTCCACGGGGGCGTAGCAATGCGGGCAGAGTTGCCGAATCACGGGGTGACCGTCCGATGGCGGGGTACGATGGATTCAGAGTATGGAGTGGCCGAAGCTTGGCCCGGTGCGGCCGCAATCCCCGTGCCGTCGATCGGACGACCGCCCTCGGCAGGGGTGCCCGCGCCGTTATTTCGATTCCTCTCGCCCGCCCGAAGCCAGTGTCTCGAACTCGGTTTCGGTCAGCACGCGGACGCCGAGTTCCTTCGCCTTCGCCAGTTTGCTGCCCGCTTCGTCGCCGGCCAAAAGGTAATCGGTCTTCTTCGAGACGCTGCCGCTGGTTTTGCCGCCCAATTCCTTGATGCGCGTCTCGATGGTGATGCGGTCGTAGTTCGCCAGCGAGCCCGTCACGACGACGGTCTTGCCGAGCAGCGGTTGCGTGCCGGGGACGACGATTTTCTTGTCGTGCGTCAGTTTCAAACCGAGCGTCTTCAGTTCCGCGACGAGGGCCGCGCCGGTGTCGCAATGGAAGAATTCGTAGACGCTCTGGCCGCGCTTGGGCCCGACCCCTTTGACGCGGGCCAAGTCGTCCACCGTAGCCGCGACCACAGCGTCGAGGCTCGGGAATTCTTCGACGACGAGGTCGCTCATCGAGCCGCCGACGCCGTAGATACTGAGCGCCGGCAGCAACCGGGCGAGGCCGCGGTTCTTGCTGTTCTCGATCCCCGTCAGCAGGTTCTTCGCCTTCGTCTTCGCGAACTTTTCGAGCGTCAGCAATTGCTTCTCGGTTAGCCCATACAGGTCCGTCACCGATTTCACGAGGCCGCTGTCCACGAGTTGCTTGGCCACTTCCTCGCCGAGGCCGTCGATATCCATACGATCGCGCTTGGCGAACGAAATGATCCGCTTCGTCACCTGCGCCGGGCACCGGCCGACGTCCGAGCAATAGAAACCGTAGCTGATCGCAGTCTCGTCCTTCTCGACGGGTGCCCCACAAACGGGGCAGGTCGTCGGCCACTGCAGTGGTTTCTCCTTGCCGGTGCGGGCTTCGAGCACGACGCTGACCACCTGCGGGATGATCTCCCCGGCTTTCTCCACGACGACGGTATCGCCGACGCGGACGTC
>JAYSYN010000276.1:0-3357 GCA_043727575.1 Fimbriiglobus sp. | reverse complement strand
CGATGGACTCGGCATCGCCGAGCGCCGGAAGTAGACGATCAGATCGACCGACATTGGTGTGCCTCTTCCATCGAACTCGAACTCAGCACAGAAGCAATTACTCGACGTCCAACACGAAGGCGGTGCCGTCGGCGTTGGCGGTCAACAGCTTCTTGCCGTCGACGGTGAAGGCGGCGGCGTTCGCGGCGAACGGCAACTGCCACTTGGCGATCTCTTTGCACTTCAAGTCGAAGACGCGGACCTCACCGGTCACGCTGAGGGTCGCGAAGCGGTCGGACTTCGGCGAGATCACGAGGCCGTTGACCCCCGTCGTCACGGCTTTGACGCTGCCCACGACTTCGCGTTTGGCCACGTCGCCGACTTTGACTTCCCCTTCGGAATCGATGACGATCACATTCTTTTTGTCGGTGGTCACGGCGATATCGGCGACGCTGTTCTTGAGGATCGGCCAATCGGCACCGAGGCGATCTTTTTTCTCGAGATTCCAAATGCGGATGACGCCGTCCGTGCCGCCGGTGACGCCCCACGCGGCGTCCGGCGAGAGCACGGCCGCGGCGATTTCTCCGCCTTTGGTCGTCGTCGGCGCGACCGCGTCCGCTTTGAAAATGTCGAACCCGGAGTCTTTGGCGCCGCTGCCGGCCCAGACCGCGCCGAGCGTCTTCCCGTCTTCGGACGTCGCGAGGTAGAAGGCTTGCCCACCCGGGGCGAGCACGCGGATTTCTTTCGCCGGGGCGAAGGTGAAGGTCCGGAGTTTGGTATCGCTGCTACTGCCGCTGCCCCCCCCGGCGACGATTTGATCGTTCCCTTGGAAGACGACGGCCGTGACGTTCCCGGCGAAGCCGGTGAGCGTGGCGACCTCGCGGCCGTTGGCCAAGTTCCAGACTTTCACGGTGCGGTCGTCCGACCCCGTGGCGGCGAATTTGCCGTCGCGGCTGACGGCGATGCAGCGCGCCGTCGCCGCGTGACCCGACGAGGCCGAGTCGGACTTCGGCAGTTCGAAGAGCCGGCAAGTTTTGTCGACGGCGCACGAGACGACGCTCCGGCCGTCGGGGGCGAAGGCCGCGCTCGTCACCCAGCCGGTGTGCCCGCGCAGCGTCCGCACCTCGCTGCTCGTGATCGCGTCCCAAATGCGGACGACCCCTTCGGCCCCGCCGCCGACGAGGTACTTGCCATCGGCCGAGTAAGCGACGGTGGTGATGGGCGGGTTGCCGCCGCCGATGGTCGATTTGATCGAGGGTTCGATTTTCGTGGCTTCGAGGGGGTTGCCGTTGTCCGGCAGCGCGAAGACTTTGACGAGGCCGTCCCCGCCGGAGGTGACGATGCGATCCGCGTCCGGGTGGAAGCCGACGCACGACACACCGCCGGTGTGCGCGACGACCGAGGCGGCGGGTTTCGGTTCGTTGTCGCCGTCGGTCGCGAGGAGGATCAGGGAACCGTCGGCGCAACCGAGGGCGATTCGCTTGCCGCCTTTCTGGATCGCCACGGCGCAGATGGCCGACTTGCCGGCCCACGACCAGAGCGGCTTGCCGTCCGGGCCCCAGCCGCGGGCGGTGCGGTCGGCGCCGCCCGACACGATAAGTTTGTCGGTGGCCGCGATGCTGAGGACCGCGGAGGTGTGGCCGACGCAATCTTGGGCGGTGCCGGTGGCGACCGTCCAGATCTTGAGCAGTTTGTCGCCCGACCCGGAGAGGAGTCGATCGCCGAGGAACGCGAGGCTCGTCACGGCCCCTTTGTGACCCGGCAGTTCCTTGGAAAGTTTACCGGTGACGGCGTTGTAGATGCGTACGGTGCGGTCGGCCCCGGCGGCGGCCACCGAGCTGCCGTCGGCGCTATAGGCCGCGGCCCAGAGGTTGTCTTTCGATTCGGTCATCGCCCGGTGTTCGTCGGCTTTGTTCAACGGCCAAAGGCGGATGCTGCCGTCTTCGCTCCCGGAGGCGATTTGCTTGCCGTCGGGGCGGATCGCGACCGCGCTGACCGGTTGGATGTGCCCCTGCAGGACGCGCTCGAGTTTCCCGGTCGCGACGTCCCACACGATGACGGCGTTGTCGCTGCTGGCCGAGCGGGTCGTGTCGCCGGAACCCGAGATCAGGGTGGCACCGTCTTTGGACAACGCGAGGCTGTTGATCGTGGAAGTGTGCCCCTCGAATTTCCGGACGACGCTGGCGGCGGCGAAACCGGGCATGCCGTCGGGGCCGGCGGTCAGTTTGATTTTCTTATCTTGCCCTGCGGTGAACACGCCGGCGCCGTCACGGGTGAAGGCGAGGGCGTTCGTCGGGCCGCCGTCCGTCACCCCGATCGACAGGGTCACCTTCGGGTTTTTGCCCATCGCGTCGATGCCGAAGACCATCAGGTCCCCGGCGCGGTTGACCGTACCGACGGCTTTATCGGTGGGCGAATAGACGACTTGGCTGAGCGGCATGTTTTGATCGTCGGACGTGAACTCGACTTTTTGATTGGGGACGTCCCAGAGGATCAACTTCTTATCGTCGCCGGCAGACGCGAGTTGATTTTTGCTCTTTCCGAAGGCGACTCCGATCACGTCTTTTTTGTGGCCTTTCAGCGTGTACAGTTTCTTGCCGGTCTTCGTGTCCCAGATGTGGATGTCCAGCGCCCCGCACGATGCTGCCCAAGTACCGTCCGGGCTGAAGGCCACGCAGGGGACGCGGAGGACGTTGAACTTTTCCTTGGCGTTTTCATCGGTGAATTTGTCGGTCTCGTGCCCGCGGTAGGTCAGCAGTTCGCGACCGTTGCCGATGTCCCAGAGCCGGACCGTGCCGTCTTTCGAGGCCGACGCGATCGATTGGCCGTCCGGGATGTACGTCAACGTGTTGACGCGGTCGCCGTGCCGCATCCGCCCCGCCCCCAGTACCCGGCTGACCTTCTCCGGCAGCCCCGCCGGTAGGAACGGCACCTGCCAACGGGCTTCGCCTGCCAGCCGCAGCGCGGCCCGGGGATTCTCGTCCGCGAGGGCTTTCTCCGCTTTCGCAAGCAGTTCGTCGCCGGCGCCGAGTTCGTCCGGCTTGAAGGTTTTCGCGGCTTCGACGCGCTCGGCCTTGTACTTGGCGAGGGCGTCCTTCACTTGGTCGGCCGTCGGCGAACCGTCTTGGGCAGAGGCAGTCGCGGCGGCGAGGATCAAACCGACCGCCAAGGTGAAAGCGCAGCGGAGCATGGGCGGAACCTCGCGGAGCGGAAGCGACCACAGGATCAGACGATTGACAATGTATTCCCCAACCGCCGGTTCGGAAGCGCCGGCCGAACGGGTGTATCCAAATTCTCTTGGGGGGCTTCACGCCGCCGTTGACCAGTAGGCATCCCACTGGGGCGAGTGCCGGACACACACGAGGCTGGCCATCGGTT
>JAYSYN010000275.1:0-3365 GCA_043727575.1 Fimbriiglobus sp. | reverse complement strand
CGGGGCTGACGGCGAAGAACACCATGCGATCTTCGAGGGGATCGGCGAGCGGGGCGTGGAGCAACTCGTCCGCCATGACCGTCGGCCGCGTTTGCAGTTGCTCCGAGACGGTGGTGGAACTGCCGTTCGCACTGCTCGTGTGCGAGCCGAGGACGACGATCCCGTCTTGGCTGCCCATGCGGCCGGCCACATATTCGGCCGTCTTGCGCGAGCCGCAGCGGAAGCCGACGGTCGTCGCGCAACTGGCGAGGTAGGCGTGGGCTTGGTCGATCCCGAATTGCGCTTCGAGCAACTCCAGACTTTGTGTGGCCGCGATCACGTGGATGCCGTGCGACCGGCCGACGCACGTCGCCTTGACGATGGACTCGACGACGCTCCGGTTCAGGAGGGCGATTTCATCGAGCACGAGAAACAGCCGGTCATCGGGGTGGGCGACGGTTTGGGCTTCTTCGATCAGGCGGCGAACGAACACGTTGTAAACGGGGAGGACCGCTTCCGAGCCGGTCGGCGGGACCCCCAGGACCGCGATGCCGTCGTCGCGGAGGAACGACTTGACGTCGAAGCGGGGCGGGTCGCGCCGCTCGGCGAGTGCGGCCGGGATCAGCGGTTGGACCACCGAACGGATCGTGCTGAAGACGTCGTGGCTGGATTTGACGTCCGCGCCGAGCGTCGCCTTGTAAAAGCTCTTGGCTTCGTAATCGCACGCCATCACGCGGCGCAGGGATCGTTTGTCGCTGAGGATGGAGCAGAGTTCGAACAGCCCCCACGGGCGCTTCGCCCGGTGCCGGTGTTTCTGGAGGACGGCGGCGACCAGGCCGATGGCTTGCCGGGCGCCGTTGCGGAAGAACGGGCTTTGGTCCCCCGGCGTCGGCGGGCAGAGCGTGTGGGCCAGTTGGTCGAGGTCGCTGCGGCCGGGGAACATGGCCGGGCAATCGAGGACCGACCCCCGCGCGTCGAGCGGGTTCAGGTAGTGGATCGGGATCTTTGAGGGCACCAGTGCGTGCAGGCGGCGCGGGAGTTCGTTTTTGACGTCGAGGAACACGAACCGCGTTCGGCCCGAATGGAGGCCGAACAGCTTGAAGAGTGCCGGTAGCATTCGGTTGATGAATGTCGTTTTCCCCGCTTCCGGAAGCCCGAAGAGGATTGTCGGCTTGCTCAAAATCTGGAGCGGCACGGAGATCGTTCCGAACGGGATCGGGAGGGCGTTGGCTTTCTGGCCCGCCGCCAAAAACGATTCGATTCTCCGCGCGGTCGCCGCGTTCGCTTGGGCGATCGTCGAGACGTCCGGAGCGCCCCGGAACGGATACCAAAACTTTCGACTGCCGCCGACGCACACGAGCACCACGACGACGACGACGAACACCGCGACTTCCATCACTTCCCTCTCCACACGGCGACCCCGAACGCGGTCAACCACCACACGGGCGGCAGGCGCGTCACTAATTGGATCGAGAATCGCCAGGCGCGGGGCCGCACGCCTGCAACCAATTCGCCGACTTCGGACCACGACAGGGCGTGCGAGTCGGTGCCGCCGGGGCCAAGCCGCCCGGATCCCGTAGCGCGACGGCTTGGTTGTGGCGGTCGAACACGCCGACGAGGGCGGGATCGCCCCGGAGCGAATGGGCGAACAGGCCGCCGAGCGGCAGCACCAGGCAAAGCAACACCCACCACCGCACCCATCCTTGAGGATGGAATTCGCGGAGCTTTTTCAGGGCGAGGAAGGCCGCGACGAGCCAAAAGAAGCCGATGGCCATCACCGCGATCAATCCGCTCGACCGGGTCGATTCGGGGCACGCGAGCGTGACGGCCACGCCGACGACGGGCGGGGCGGTCAAAAAGCAGAACCAGACGAACCACGGCATGGCCATCCCCCGTTAGGGTTTCTGTTCGGACCCGCGGACGCGGTGGCACGCGCCGGGCCGCATCGTTTTCGCGTACCCCTTCAAGACCGACTGGGGCCACCGGCCTTCGACGAGCAACACCCGCGCGTTGGCCTTGGCGGCTTTCGCCACGAGGAACTTCACGTCGCGGGGATTCGCCGCGTCCACGTCGCGGACGATGATCAGCGCTTGGCGCGGGATGCGGAATTTGGGTTTACGGGCGCGGGCGTAGACGCGTTCACCGTGCTCGAGTTTCTGTTCGAGAGTGCCGTTGAACTTCGCCATCGCCCGCAGCGCGGTCCGGTGCGATTCGAGGTACGGCAGCTTCGAGAGGTCGCGGACCAACCCGGCCACGCTGCCGGGAGTTTTTTTGCCCCCCGGACCGCGCACGTCGCAAATCGCGCGGGACCGCGTCGAGTAGAGTTCGATGGCTCCTTTCGCAATTTGAATTCCCAACTGGCCGACGGCGCCGACGACGCGGTACGAGCGGAACACGTGACCCATCGTCCGCTGCCATTCGGGCTTTTCGTCAGTGCCGGAACCCGTTCCCGATTTGGGCGAGGCTTGTTGGCGAGCTTGCCCTTTCGTGGCCTTGGCACCGGGCGCTTGAGCCGGGCCAATCGACGGTTGCACTGGGGGGTGATGAGGTGGTGCGACTCCGGTTGCCGATGGATTCGGTGAGGCCGTCGCCTTCGGAGAACCGGCGGTTCGGGATTGTCCGGTTCCAGCGGCATTCGAAACGGCCGGGGAAGGTGAACTCGCAGGAATCGACTGTTTGGGAGAGGGTGCTACCTGGGAAGGATCGCGTGATGGTGGTTGAACAGATTTCGAGGCCGATGGTGTCGGAACCGAAGTCGGCGCCGGGACGACCGCGCGGGTCGGCTTCGCCACCCCGTCGGGACGTTTGGCGGTCTCGTTTTCGACGTAGAGGTATTCGACCCGTTCGCGGACGGCTTTCCATTGGGCGAGGGGCTTCGCGGACGCGAACCGAGTCTTGCCCCGGCCGTCGACTTCGACGCGGAGGCCGAACCGGTGCGGTGCTTGCAGCACGGCGTTCGTCGCCGCTTGCAACCGCTCGACCGGCTCCGAGACACTGGCTTTTCCGAGGACGCGAAGGAGGAGATCTCTGCGGGAAACGCTCCGGACGGATCGCAGCAGGCGCCGGGCCTCGCGTCCCACCCCGACGGCGAGTGCGTCCACCGTCTTCAGGCTATCCTCGGGCTTCGGATTCAGTGGAATTGGACCACAGATCGATGCGCTGCGAAAACCGGACTGGCGGATCGCCTATCGAAAATCGGCCCGGCCTTGGCGGGGATCGGGATTGTCGGTGCGAGTCGCCAGCGCAGCCACTTTGCGGGCGAGAGGTGTGTTCTTGAAGCCGTGCCGGACTATGAAATCGTCGATCTGCTTCGAGCGACCCGAGCCCAACCCGCACAGCGAACGCGGAACTTCGGGCAACCAAACGCAATGGGCGGTTTTTGAAAC
>JAYSYN010000274.1:0-10184 GCA_043727575.1 Fimbriiglobus sp. | reverse complement strand
CTTTGATACGTAATACCCATTCCATGTCGAAATCATTGGACTTGCGTCGATCACGTAACGACTTGCGGCGAGAAAGCTGAATTACGTATCAAAGCCGGGATACGATCTTGCGAATGGGGACCAGTTACTACAACCAAATGGAAGCGGCATCTCGGCTGCCATCAAGGGACGCACGGTCTACGGAGAGTGTCTTCATTGAAGGCGAATTGGTAAAGCTTTTGAAGGCCGGGAAAAACCTGAAGATCGATCCGAAGGCTCCTCCGGCGACGGTGCGGTCTTTGTTAAGTGAAAAGATCGGGGCAAAATACATCGCATTGTTCATCCTCATGTTTTTACAGAAAATATCCGATGCCGCCGACCGGGCCGAGCAAATTCAGCGCAATGGTCTCCTCGCCACCGCGCTCGCGGCGCACTTCGCCGACCGCAAGAAATACCCGGACGCCCTCGCCGACCTCGTTCCCGAAATACCTCGCGGAGTTGCCCGGGGACGTCTTCTCCGCGAAGGCGATGATTTACAAACCGACGGCCGCGGGCTATTTGCTCTACAGCGTCGGGGTGAATGGAAAAGACGACGGCGGTCAATTGATCTCCGAGGAACCGCGCGGCGATGACCTCCGCGTGCGGATTCCCCGTAAATAGACGAGCGATTCGGGGCGGGCATGAAGTCCGGCGTCGCAGCTCCGACGTCATTTGAAAACTCACATCGGAGTTCGCAACCCCGCCCCCCGCGCCGCGTTACGTGTGCTAAGCTTGAGCAAGAATTGGAAGGTCTGTCGACGGGGAATGGGCGGCATGAAACGAATCATGAGGCTCCGTGGGGTCAGCGGGGCGATCAAAGGCAAAATTTGGGAACACCCGAATTTGATCCGGGTCGGACGGCTGCCCCAATTCGAACTGATGCTCGACGATCCGTCCGTGAGTCGCCGGCACGCCGAAGTCGTGCGCCGCGTGGCCAGCGCGGAAGTCGCGGACAATTGGCTCGTCCGCGATCTCGAGAGTACCAACGGTACTTACATCAACGGGGCGCGCGTCGCCGCCGGGGATCACGTGCTCCAACCGCGGGACATCGTCCAATTCGGGAAAGTGGCCTTCCTCGTCGAAGTGACGGATGCGACCCCCGAAGGTCCGCCCTCCGATACGATGGTCGCCGCCGCGACGATCGGCGCCAGTTTCGACGAAGGCGTGCGCCGGGTCGCCTTCGGCCGCGACCAGATGCCCCGCGCCGGCGACCGGCTTTTGGCGCTGCTGCGGGCCGGGCACCACCTCGTGTACCTCGAGACCGAAGACCAGCTCCTCGATAGCATCCTCAACGACGCGGTCAGCGTCCTCGACGCCCAGCGCGGCGCCATCGTCCTCTGCGACGGCAACGGCCCGGAGGACGATCCGAAACTCAAACTCCGCTCGCTGGTCGTCGGCGGCGGGGGCGACGCCAAAGGGCGCTTCCACTTCAGCAAGCGCCTGACGACCCGCTGCTTCGCCCGCGGGGAATCGGCGCTCTACAAAAACGTCCAAGACGAAAAGGAACTGCTGACGCAGAGCATCTCCGACGGGGCGATGTCGTCGATCTTGTGCGTGCTGTTGCGGACCCCGCGCCGCAAGCTCGGCGTGCTCCACCTCGACCGCGGCTTCCTGCAAGATCCGTTCACCGAAGACGACCTCATGCTCGCGGACGCCCTCGCCGCCAACGTCTCCGCGGGCATCGAGTGCGCCCAGCTTTTGCACAAGCAGCGGGAACTCTTCAAGAATACCCTCATGGTGCTCGGCGAGATGGTGGAACTGCGCGACGAGTACACGGGCGGGCACACCAAGCGCGTCACGAAATACGCCACCGCGTTGGCCGAGCACATGGGGTTGTCCGCCGAGGACGTCGAGCTGATCAAACTCGGCACGCCGCTCCACGATATCGGCAAGATCGGGATCTCGGACGAGATCCTGAGGAAGCCCGGGAAGCTGACGGCGCAAGAATTCGCCGTGATGCAGACCCACACGACCCTCGGGGCCGAGCATCTTTCGACGATTCCCGAACTCCACCCGTGCATCCCCATCGTGCGGAATCACCACGAGCGCTGGGACGGCACCGGCTATCCGGACCGATTGGCCAAAACCGACATCCACCTCTTGGCCCGCATCGTGGCGGTCGCGGACGCCTTCGATGCCATGACCTCGAATCGGCCTTATCACATCGGGAAAAAAGGGCGGAGCGCGGACGAAGCCTTCGCCGAAGTCGACGCCCAATCCGGCCGGCAATTCGACCCCGATTGCGCCCGGGCGTTTTTGGAAATCCGCGACGAGATCACCCGGACGATGTACGATTTGATGCCCCAAGTGCCCCAGCGCCGCCCGACCGTCACGCCGGAAGGGGCGCCCACGACTCACGGCTGAGTCGCGCTCCGCGCTTCCCAAAACTCCACCCACTCGCCCCAATCCAAACGCGGATCGTCCGACTCGACGGCCCCCATCGCGAAGAACCCGAGGACGGCGCGTTCCCACGTCTCGCGCTGGGCCGCTATCGTCGTCGAAAGGAATGCGGCGTCGTCGCGGACGCCGATGATCGACGAGCCGATCAATTCGAGCCGCAAGACCGCCGGGGCCCCCAGGCCGGCGATTTCGACGCGGATGTGCTGCAACCCGAGGCGGACGCCGGCGAATCGCAGCGGGGTCGCGGCCCACGCCTCCGTCGCGTTCAAGTAAGCGATCAACTCCCGCTCGGCGAAATGTCGAATCGCGTGTTCGACGCCGTGCAGTTTTTCCGAATGCTTCTGAAATCGCGGCTCGTCGCCGGTCGCTTCGGCTTTCGCGATGGCCCGGCGGATCGCCGCATACGCCTTCGGGACCGTCCCGGAGTGGAATCCGGGCCGCAATAGTCCGCGCACGCTCTCGCCGTGGTGCCCGAGCGCCAGTGGGGTCACCCGATCGGGCCGATTCTCCGCGTACAGCCGCCAGTTCTCTTTGAGTTCCCACGCCAAAAACCCGAAGATGCCGGGGACTCCCGCGAGCGCCCCGGCCACCCATTCGCGGCCGAGCCCGGTGGCCGTCGAGATCGCCGGGATCATCGGCAGCAGTAGTTTGTGCGACACCGTGACGACCGGGAAGTGCTTAACCGGGTTGATCTGCGGTTCGATGAGCAAGTAGATGGCGAAGCGCAGAACGTAGCGCACGGGGAACCAGATCAACGCGAGCAGGACTTTGATCGCCAGCGACGGTTTGGTTTGCCCCTCGCGGAAGCGGAACCATTCGTCGATGGAGTAAATCAGCCGGTCGAGCCCGGCGAGCAATTCGCGGAAGATCCAAACGATCCAGCCGAGTAAGCCGGGGAAGAAGTTCGTCCGGACTTGCCGCCAAAGCCACGCGAACGCGTCCTCGGTGCGCTCGAGAATCGATTGTCCCCGGGATGTGTTCGAAGCGAGCGCCAATAACCCGAAGGTCCCGACGAAGATAGACCGTTCGATGTCGTCGGACCAATCGACCGCGGAGTCGAAGATCGCCGCGGCGGCTCCGCCGACCATCGGCACGGCCCAGCGGCGCCGGAACCACCGGGCGAAGCGATTCCGGCGCACGGCCTTCAACGGGACCGAATTCCAAATTCGCGCGGGCAGTTCGGCGAACGTCCAGTGGACCATCGCGCCGAGCCGGCCGAGGCCGCCGAGTGCGAATGAGCGCAGCGCGGTCGAATGGATCAACCCGAGGTAGAACACCCCGAGGGCGAGGAAAACGGCCACCGACTCCGGCGACATCGAGATGTCCCCGTGCTTGTCCGTATGGGGCGGGGCATCCGGCGTCGCGACGAATAGACTTTCCGCGAACCGCGCGACGGCCGCGACTTCGTGGGCGATGTATTTGGCGAATTCAACCGTCATGAACGCCGCGCCGAACGGCAAGGCCGCGAACAGCGTGACCCACCGGCCGAGTTTCGTACCGAAAGCGACGGCGCTGCCGCGCTGGAACCAGCGCAGGTAGATTTCGCCGGGGTAATAGACGCCGTCGAGCGCGTCGCCGAGTTTCGCATCCGCGAGCAACAGCGCATCGCCGAAAAGGAGCTGCCCCGGTCCGGCGAGGTCGTGCATTTTCAAGCGGTTGCGGGAAAGGATGTCCCGCAAATCGCCGAAGCGGATGAAACCCTTGTCGACCGCGGTATCGAAGAGTTCATCGACGATTTTGGGCAGGGCAATGCGCTCGACGAAGTTGGCGGGTGCAAGGCCGACTTCGCCGAAGACGCGCAACAGCACCGGTTCCATCGCGTGGCGGAGTGCGGACTCGGCCCGTTTGATTTCCGGATCGATCAGCGCGAACAATCGTTGGGAATCGGAAATGCGCAGCCGGGCCGGCGCGAGATGGTTCTTCACCGTCTTCCAACCCCGGTGCAACAGCGCCACCCGCGACAGCGATAGCTTTCGGAGCAGGGGTCGGCGGCCGAAGCTACCGACCCACCCGGCGGGATCGACCGCGAAAAGATCGCCGCCCCCGTCGACGGCGATCTTCTGGAGGTCATAGAGCGCCTTGGCCGCCGGCGACCAATGCCCGTGCGTCGCCGATTCGAGCAGCGGTGGCAGCGCCGCTTTCCACGCGGCGATCAATGTCGCGTCCCAACGGCAAACGGCGCCGAGCCGATCGACGATCCCTTCCCGCAACGCCGACTTGGCCTCGCCGCGATACCGCGTCGAACCGGTTCCGCACGCTTTCGCCGCCGCCGCGAACAAGATGGCGGCGCGGGCGAAGTTCCCCCGGCGCCGCGCGACCGCGGCCCGTTGGGCGAAGTGCGAGGCCCCGGGGGCATCGCGCCCGGACGACGGCGCGGCCCAAAGCACCGCTGGCTCCGTCTCTGCGAGCGGCGGTGGTTCCGCCGAACCGGCGGGGCGAGTCTCGCGGAAAATTCTTTGCTCATCGACGTCGACGCAAAGCTTCGCCCGCCACTCGGGCCAGTTCGCCAAGCCGGGGTAGCGGTACGGTATCGCTTCGACGGCGAACCGCGCGGCGGTCAATAAATCGGTGGCCCACGCTATGGCCAATTCGTCCGCCGTTGCTTCCGGTGGCAACGCGTCCGAGGCGTCCAGCACGGCTTCGATTTCTCGCTGCGCGAACCACGGCAATGTCGCCCACACGGCGACGGCATTGGTCGTCGGGGCCCGCAGCGAGTACAGAGCGCGCCAACCGTCGAGGAGTTGCTGCGCAAAGGGCGATGACCGAGCCGGCATCGGGGCGAGTACCAAGTGCTCCGGGGCATCGGCGAAGATCGCGTTCGGGAAACAGCCCATCGCTTCCGCATCGGCCTTCGACAACGCGAGTGGGACCGACTCCGAGGTGCGGATTCCCCGATCGCGCCGATCGCGGCGGGCTTGTGCGAGAGACCGTTCCTTGACGAAGCGCCAGCCCGGCTCGACGGCCCGCATCCGGGCCTCCAGTTCCGCCTCATCGCTCATGGTCTCAGTCTCGCGGCTCGGGATGCGGCAGAACTGTACCCGAGAAGTAGACCCCGGCCAACGGCGGCAGTATCACGGCGATCGAATAGCGCTGCCCTTGATACGGTACCGCCTCAGCTTGGATGCCGCCGCTGTTCCCGACGTTGCCGCCCCAATACGGCGTCGCGTCGGTATTCAAGATTTCTTTCCAGTAACCGGGGCCGGGGACGCCGACGCGATAGCCGCCGCGGACGACGGGCGTGAAGTTGAACAAGCAGACGATGCGCTCGTCCCCGGCCTTCGGTTTGCGCACGAAACTGTAGACGCTGGCGTCGCCATCGTTGGCGTCGATCCAATCGAACCCGCCCGGTTGCGTGTCGAGTTCGTGCAGGGCCGGCACCGACGAATAGAGCCGGTTCAAGTCGCCGACGAGTCGTTGGACCCCCGCATTCGGGGGGTGGTCCAGTTCGAACCAATCGAGTTGACCGTCGTGCCGCCACTCTTGGCGTTGGGCGAACTCGGCCCCCATGAAGAGCAGTTTCTTGCCCGGCATGGCGAACATGTAGGCGTAGAGAACGCGGAGATTGGCGAACTTCTGCCATTCGTCGCCGGGCATTTTGTCCCAGAGCGGCCCCTTGCCGTGGACGACTTCGTCGTGCGACAGCGGCAGCACGAAGTTCTCGTTCATCGCGTAGATCATGCGGAACGTAAGTTCGTGGTGGTGGAACTTCCGGTGCAGCGGATCGCGCGCGGCGTAGGCCAGCGTGTCGTGCATCCAGCCCATGTCCCACTTGTACCCGAAGCCCAAGCCACCCAAATACGTCGGCCGGCTGACCATCGGGAACGAGGTCGATTCCTCGGCGTACGTCTGCACGCCCGGGAACTGGGTGTAGACCTCGTAGTTGAAGCGCCGGAGGAATTCGATGGCTTCCAAGTTCTCGCGGCCACCGTACTTGTTCGGGACCCACTCCCCTTCTTTGCGACTGTAATCGAGGTAGAGCATGCTCGCCACGGCGTCGACGCGCAGGCCGTCGATGTGGTATTTGTCGAGCCAGAACAGCGCCGAAGACAGCAGGAAGCTGCGGACTTCGTGCCGGCCGTAGTTGAAGACGTAGCTACCCCAATCGGGGTGGTAGCCCTGCTTCGGGTCGGCGTGTTCGAACAGGTGCGTGCCGTCGAAAAAACCGAGGCCGTGCTCGTCGGTGGTGAAGTGGCTCGGCACCCAATCGAGGATCACTGCGATGCCGGCCTTGTGCAATTCGTCGATCAGAAACATCAAATCTTGCGGGGTGCCGTAGCGGCTGGTGGGCGCGAAATAACCGGTGGTTTGGTAGCCCCACGAGCCGTAATACGGGTGCTCGGTGATCGGCATCAACTCGACGTGGGTGAACCCGAGCCGGGTCACGTGCTCGATCAACTTCGGGGCGAGGTCGCGATAGTTCGGCGAGTGGTGCTTCTCGTCGCGAATCCACGAGCCGACGTGGAGTTCGTAGATGCTGATCGGCGCATCTTGGGCACTCTTCGCCTCCCGGCCGGCCATCCACTCGGCATCGTTCCATTGGAAATCGAGATCCCAAACGACGGAGGCCGTCTTCGGGGAGACTTCGCAAAGCACCGCGAAGGGATCGGTTTTATCGACCGCGTACCCGTTGAATTGGCTGGCGATGTGGAACTTGTAGCACTCGCCTTTGTGGCTACCGGGGATGAAGCCCTGCCAGATTCCGCCCGATCCCGTGGCTTGCAGCGGGTTCGCCCCGCGATCCCAACCGTTGAAGTTGCCGACGACCGCAACGTATTGCGCGGCGGGGGCCCAAACGGCGAATTGCGTTCCAATGACCCCGTTCCGCACCGTCGGGTGGGCGCCGAGTTTGTCATACAAGCGGACGTGGCTACCTTCGTTGAACAAGAACAGGTCCTGTTCCCCGATCCAAACGATTTCGGCGGGCGGGGCGATCGGGACGGTCATTGCAGTCGGCTCGGATGGTCGCGGTGGGGGTCGCTTCAAAATTATCCCCTGGAACATGGAGAAGCTATGGGACTTCTGCCGACTTTGTCGAAAAGTCCCTTTCACCTTCCGCAAACAATGAGCCACGGTTGCAATTGGAATACTGTGCTCAACGGGACGGTCGGTTCCAGCGAATACAAATTACGGGACGGCCTGCGTAACCTGTCAGCCTGCTCGCCACGACATCTTGCAAATGTTTGAACCGATTGCTTGTCGAAGACATCGACCACTGGAATTGCTACCGTCTCGTGGGGCGTAACACGCAAAAATCCCGCCGAGGACTCACTCAGCCATCGCCCAAAGGCTGAGTAGGTCGTTCGGCGGGACACGAGAAGTTTACGCTCTAGACACGAAGTTGGCAAGCAATTCTGTCAGAAATAACCAGTTAGCTTGAACTAATCGTCGTCTTTTCGGACATCGCTCACCATTAATGATCAGTCACGTATCTGAGCCACCGACAGATAAAGTGCCGCAAGGTGATGCCAGCCGGAGGTTTCCGGCAGCGATTCTACCGAGGCTTGGAGAAATGGAATCGCACGTTCCGGCGACCCCAGCATCAGGTTTGCCATCCCGAGGTTAAAGTTCGCCACAGTTCCGGAAGGGAGAGTCTGCCAAACCGTCATGGCTTCTTCGCGGCGGTCGGACAGCCACAGCGAAGTCGCCCGTTCGTTGATAGTAACCGGTCCGTCGCCAATCGGCATTTGCAGACCGTTGAATTCCCGATCAGATGCGGACGCTTTTTCTTCCAATCGGGAGGCAAATAGCCCGGCGATGTCCCGCAACCGCTGGGGAAATTGCCCCGACGCCAAGGGAATTCCGAGCCGGCCGGGCGTTTGATCCACCACCGTTGACCAGTCGGGCGGGCATTTCTCGACGGGGGTCGCACCGAATAGCCGAAGGGCCAGTTGGGCGTCGGCCCACGCGGACCGCGCGTCGATCCGGATTCCCGAAAGGACTTCATGGGGTTCAACGTCGCCCGAATCGGCGGGCAGATCTTTGTTCCGGCTAGCAAGCGCCCGGCCGGTCAGTTCCGCAATCGTGGGTTGAATTGTGCTCATGGCTCGATTCCGCGGAGGTCGTGTTCCCATTTCCGAGGGAATGTGTCCGGTAGCGAAACTTGCGCATCGCGGCGGCGTAAACGATTTACCCGCGTCCGCGGGATCGATTTGGCGAACGGCCGTCAACCCGATCCCGGTTCGGCCCGGTCGCGGATCGCGACTTCCAACTCCGAAACGGAACAGGTCGCCGTGCCGACCTTACCGACCACCACCGCGGCCGCGAGGCTGGCGAGGCGGCAAGCGGTTTCCAGATTACCGCCGACGGCGAGAGTCAAAGCGAGGGCCCCGGCCACAGTGTCGCCGGCGCCGGTCACGTCGTAGACTTCCCGCGCCTGCGCCGGCACGTGGACCGCCGGCTTGTCCGCTTCGAGTAGCGTCATCCCATGCGCCCCGCGCGTGACGAGCACCGACGATCCCGCCCCCAGAAATTCCAGCAACTCGCGGCCGGCTTGGACTACGTCCGCCGTCGTCCGCAAGTCGCGATTGAGCACTTTGCCGGTTTCGAGTTGATTCGGCTTCACCACCGACGCACCGCAGTACTTATGATAATCGGTCCCCTTCGGATCGACGATCACCGGCACCCCGGCGGATCTCGCCAATGCGATGAAGCGTTCGCACAAACTCGGCGTAATCACGCCTTTTCCGTAGTCGGAAATGACCGCCGCGCGCACCCGCGGAAGTAAAGCCTCGAGTCGAACCAGCAACTCCGCTTCGACCGATGCCGACAGCAGCCCGAGTTGTTCGTGGTCGATGCGGACCATCTGTTGGCTATGGGCGATCACGCGGGTTTTGGTCGTCGTCGGTCGGGAAGAATCCGCGACGACGGCGGAGGTGTCGATCCCGAGTTCGGACATCAAATCGAGGATGCGTCGACCTTCCGCGTCGTCGCCGACGATGCCGGCGAGGATCGCGGATCCGCCGAGGCCGGCGACGTTGGCGGCGGTGTTCGCGGCACCGCCGGCGGTGAAGCTTCGCCGATGCACCTCGACCACCGGCACCGGTGCCTCGGGCGAAATTCGGTTCACGTGGCCCCAGAGGTATTCGTCCAACATCAGGTCGCCGACGACGAGCACCGGGCAATCGCGGAAGCGGGCGAGGAGGTCGTTCACGATGCGGTTCCTTCCGCGAGGCGGATGCGCCGGAGGATTTCGGTCGTACTCACGCCCGGCACCAAGGGCAGATATTCGATCCGGCCCCCGTAGTCTTCGACGACCGCTCGCTCCGGCACCGGCCGGCCGTGCGGCGGGGCGTACTCGGCCCCTTTGCAGTGGATGTCGGGCTTCAGTTTCATGAGACTTTCGGCCGGAGTGTCTTCATCGAAGATCATGGCGGCGGTCACGCATTCGAGCGCCGCCAGCATCGCGGCGCGTTCGTTTTGGTTCAAAATCGGCCGGTTCGGTCCTTTGTAAGCCTTCACCGAGCGATCCGAATTCACACCGACGATCAAGACATCCCCGAGAGCACGGGCCTGTCGCAAGCTCGCGAGATGCCCCGGATGAAGCAAGTCGAAGGCGCCGTTGGTCCAGACAACGGTTGAACCGGCGGCGCGGGCCGCGTCGCGCATCGCCAGCAATTCGGGCCAATTGGGGAGTTTGGTCATGGTTTAGAGCGAATTTCAAGTTTGCGTAGCGTTGGGGCGTTGAGTCCAGCCTTTTGGCGTTGAGTCCAGCCTTTTGGCGTTGAGTCCAGCCTTTTGGCGTTGAGTCCAGCCTTTTGGCGTTGAGT
>JAYSYN010000273.1:0-3394 GCA_043727575.1 Fimbriiglobus sp. | reverse complement strand
CTGCCGGATGCCGAAGGGTTCTTGACGCTGCCCGACAAGCCCGGCCTCGGCATCGAACTGAATCGGGACGCGCTCGAACGCTTTGGTCGCTGACCGATAACTCTTTTCTCGACAACCCGAGTCTTGCGCAATTCTGGACCGTAGTCATCACGCTCCGCGTGAAGCCTCGGCGTAGCGGTTCCAGAGCGCTTCGCCGGTCGGGAAGGCGTCGACCATCTTGGTTCGCTCGCCGTTCCACTCCGGATGGAGATCCCGGTCGAGGATGGCGTCGGCCATGTCGCCCGGCCGGATCACGGTGCAGGGCATGATCCCCGAGATCTTCGAGCCGGGGCCGGCGAGCCCGAGCACGGCCCTGGCCAGAATCCCCTGGCTCAAGCTGCGGGCCGACTCGTCGGTCTGGGGGTCGTCGAGGACGACGAGGGTGGGCCGAACCGTGTGGCCGTCTGCGCGCTTGCTCTTCATGCCGCGGATGCGCCCGGTGATCCCGGCGACTTTGATGATCGCCCCCGAGGCGTGGCTACCCGGCATCGGGGGCAGGATGACCTCGCGGGACGTCCAGCCGATGTGGGTCCACTCGCCGCAGTAGAGTTGCCCTCCGCAGCGATTGGCGATGCCGTCGAGGCTGCGGATGGGGTGGCAGACCTCGGGGAAGTCTTCGAGGAGCCGGTCGTTGCCGTCGAGTTTCATGCGGATCGATTCGAGCATGTCCTATATAAGCTTTATCCACACTGGAAAAAAGCATCGAGTCGTATCCCATCATCCCAAAGTTGTCGAAGCATGTTTCCGGAGCTGCGCTGAACATCAAACATCTGCCAAAATCGATCGGGGCCAATGCCACCTCTGCCAGACCGTCGAAGGTGCAAAAGAAAAACTTGGCTGTTCCGCCGAGATTCGAAGAGCCTTTCGCAGTCGCGCGGTGTTCGTACCGTTTGATTTCGAGATCCGCGTCACGGATCGGCTTCGTTCCGGAGCCGGATCCGTGCGATTGAACCGCGACGGATTTATATTGAAGTACACGGCGTCGCCGCCCGTGGCCATGGCGGCCACCTGCGCTTCGATCTCCCTCCGCCCGCCGTCGTTCGGGATGCGCCCGCGCCAAGCGGACGATTGCTTGGTTTGCAGCGCCCCGTAGTCGACTTCCCCGGTCCAATGGAAGTTCATCACCCCGGCCGGGGCCTCCACCGGAACGATGACGCGGTCGCCGTTGCGACCCCACTTGACTCGGCCGATGAAGACGTAACCCGCGTCTTTCCTCGCACCGATGGACTGGGTGGCGATGTAGGCGTAGCCGTCCTTCTCGAACAAGTAATCCAACCCGCTCGGATCCCGGCCGTTCGTCGGGCTGTTGCCCACGTAGCGGTACAGGTTCGGGTCGCCCGCGCTGAAGCCCGACTGGTCCACCCCGAAGAAGCGTCCGCTGACCGCGTCGTACATGCGAGCGCGAGAGTACATCAATCCCAGCGCCGAATCGAACTCCCGCGCCGTGTATTGATATCGGTCCGTACTCCCGGTATCGGTCGTGACCTTGCCGAAGCCGTCGTACACGAGCGTTCCGACGACATTACCCGAGATGTCAAGGAGCCCCTGCACCGAACCTTGGCGGTCCGTCTCGTAATACGCTACCGTCCCTTGCGCCTGAGTCGACCGATCAAATCGTCTTGGCCATCGCCGTACAGCCGCCGCATCGTCACGTGGTTCGTCGCATCCAAATCCAAGATCGTGTCGAAGTTCTCGTTGGCCACCGCCCCAGGCTTGGCCGTGTCCCAACCGTCTTGCACGTACCGCTCGTCCGTCGCGGTCGACCCGTCCCACGCCAGCCGTTCGATGCGATTCCCGAAAACATCGTACACGTAGGTGATCCGCGCCGTCCCCGTCCCGCTCTGGATCGCCCCCGTCAAATGGTTGTCGAAGTCGTAGCTGTAGTTCCACGGTCCCCACGAGCCGATCCGCGGCGTCGTAAACCGCCATGTTGCGGTGCCCGAGCGGATCGATCGACGCGATAGCGTGGCCGACCGCGTCGTACACGACGGTATTGAGTTGGTTGAGCGCATTGACCGTGGCGATCCGCCGGTTGACGGCGTCGTAAACCGCCGTGGTGGTGAAGCCGCGGGCATCGGTGTTGGAGATGAGATTGCCAACGGCGTCGTACGCGGCGGTGCCGCGGGCGTCGGACCATTGCGTCCGGCGGTCGAGGTCGTTGTACGCGGCCGAGGTCCGACGGCCGAGCGCGTCGGTGCCGCCGAGCCGGTTGTCGACCGCGTCGTAGGCGACGGTCGATTGGTGGCCGAGTTCGTCGAGATACGCGGTGAGCCGACCCGAGCCGTCGTAACCGGAGGTCGTGCGACGGCCGAGCGGGTCGATGGTGCCGGTGGCGTTGCCCACGGCGTCGAACATCGCGGTCGTTCGGTTGCCGAGGGCATCGACGCCGGGGACGGCGCGGTTGAGGACATCGTAAACCGCCGTCGAACGGTTGCCGAGGGCATCGACAGTGGCCGTTCGGTTCCCCGCAGCATCGTACACGGCCGCGGTGGTGCGGCCAAGCGCATCGGTGATCGCGGTGCGCTCGCCCGCGGCATTGAGGGTCACCGTCGTCCGCTTGCCGAACGCGTCGGCCGTGGCGATCAACCGGTCGACGTCGTCCTAGAACGCTTGCGTGCTGTTCCCGCGGACATCCATCGATGCGGTCAACCGCCCCGCGGCGTCGAAGGTACTCGTCGAGCGGTTCCCGAGCGCATCGACGATCGCGATATTGCGGCCCGCAGCATCGTAGATCGCGGTGGTCATGTTGTTGCGGGCATCGGTCGCCGAAATCAACTGCCCGGCCGCGTCGTAATTGCTGGTCGTCCGCCGGCCCAAGGCATCGGTGGTGAGGGTGAGCCGGTCGGCGTCGTCGTACACCGCGGTCGAGGCTTTGCCGCGGGCATCGATGAACGACGTGATGCGGTCGTCCGCGTCGTACACCGTCGTCGAACGATTGCCGAGGGCGTTGATGGTAGCTACGGCTCTATCGAGGCCGTCGTACACACTCGTCGTGCGGTAACCGAGGGCGTCGACGCTCGCCGAGTAACGGCCGAACGAATCGTAAAACGGCCGTCGAACTTCGGCCGAGGGCATCTTGGATTTCGATGGCCCGATTGCGGGAGTCGTACACCGCGCTCGTGCGGTTGCCGAGCGGATCGACCCATGCGACGGCGTTCCCTTCGGTGTCGTACACGGTCGTCGTGCGATTGCCGAACGGATCGACCGTGGCGATCAAACGGTCGAGGGCATCCTGGACGCCTCGGCCACCAGCGATTGCTCTGATTCGCAATGCACCCCGGAATCTGCGTCGCGAAACTGCCGGGGATCGGGGTAGTTCCTTCGCCGCTGCGGGTCGGAGTGGCGTGAAACCGGA
>JAYSYN010000272.1:0-30473 GCA_043727575.1 Fimbriiglobus sp. | reverse complement strand
TGTCCGCCGCGACGGCTTCCAACGCCGTCTTCAATTCGTCGGGCGTGCAGAACTTCTCCTTAGCGACCGCACTCAGCCAGCCGGCTTTCGCGCCGAACCCGGCGGGTACCGTGATGAGCCGCATTTCGACCGTGACCTGCTGATCTTGCAGCCGGCGCAAAGCTTCGATCAGTTCGGCGACTTCCGCGAGGACTTTCGGTGAATTTGTGGCGCAGATGCTATCCGACGCCGCGATGAATTCGATCTTGCCGGCGCCGCCGTGGCGCTCCCACGAGTCCGGCTTGACCATCTCGATGATCAACTTCACAAGCGCGTGCGAACGCGCCGTTTTGTCGGCGGTCGCACCCGGGATCGGCACCGGGGCGAGGATGAGATCCGCCACTTCGAAGACGCGCGTCTTCGGCTTGGCCGGCGCGGCGATGGACAGGCAGTACGCGACACCGGGTTTCGCGGGCGCCGAAGGCATGATCGGGGGTGTCGCGAGCGGGGCGGGCACGCCCGACAAGATCGCCTGCGGACTGCGCGGCTTCACCGGCAGCGCGTCGGGAGTTTGGGCCACCGCCCACGGCAGCGCGACCAACGAGGCACCGAGGGACAGGAGCGAGAAACGGCTTCGCATACGGGACGCCTCCACGGGGGTTAGGGGCGCCCGGCTTGTAGCGGCGCGGGGGGATTCCCGCAACCCGGACTACCCCGGCGAGCCGGCCGTCGCAGCGGGTATCGGGTATAATGACAAATCAAACGGAGGACGAACGATGACACCCGCGAAACTCGAAGAGGCATCCGTCCGCACCCCGGAGGATCCCGATGCGCCCGCATTGGTCTACCGCTGGGCCAACCGCACTCCGGAGCAGGTCCTCGCCGACCGCGCGGAGGCGATGAAGTATTTAAAGCCGGCCCGCCCCCTCCCGCCCGGGAAGACCTTGGACGACATGGTCTGCGGGTCTTGGCCCGGCGACGAAACGGATGAGGAAGTGAATCGGGCGCTGGAGGAGTTGTCTTAAATGGCAACCCCCTTGCGCGTGCTAGACACGAACATACTCGTTCACTACGTCCGCGATGATGCGACATGGGAAACGGTGCGCACCGATTTTCGACTGCTCATCGTCGAGCCGACACCGGTGATTTCCATCGTGACCGTGGGCGAACTACGGTCGCTCGCGCGGCAATGGAAATGGGGCGAAGGCAAACTCGATCGCATGGAATTCGCGCTCGGGTATTTCCTCGTCCTACCGGTCGAATCTGCGGACCTCGTCGACATCTATGCCGAGATCGACAGCCACTTCCAAATCCGCGGCCGGAAAATGGGCAAGAACGACCTCTGGATCGCGACGACGACCGTGAGCCTCGGCGCGACCCTGCTCACCACCGACCGCGACTTCGACGAACTCGACCCCGTGTTTTTGAAGCGGGATTGGGTGTCGCCGGCGGGGTGAACCGGATCGGAGCCCCGCGGTGGATCGCGTTCGAAGTCGATACGATTCTCAACGCGTCGGACAATTCCTACCCGACACGTTGGAAAACGTGTCGCCACATCGGATCGAGACCGCGGCATCTCCGCCAATTGAGACGTTGCCGGTGATGCGAAGGGAACCACCGGCCACTCACGCTGGCCGGCTCGCCTCTCTCTGTTTCCCGGATGGACAAGACCGATCCTACGCCGCGGCGCGGAACTGGATCACATCGCGGAACTGCGGCGTGTGCAACACGATCTCCAACCCGTTGACGATCCGATCTCCGCCGCGGCCGTCGATCAGATTGCGGCCGCAGCGGCTCATGCCGAGGCGCTCCATCGGGTCGTCGAGCACGAGGTTCACCGTCTCGTAGAGGCTGTCGAAGGTCACCTCGTCGGCGGCGCCGAGGAAGGTGGCGACGCCTTCGTCGTCCATCCGCTTGGCGCTCAGGATGTGCCGTTGCTTCGTCGGCAGCACCAGTTGCGGGATGCCTACGCAGCAGAGTTCGAGGGCCATGGTGTCGCCGCTGGTCAGTGCGAAGTGGCTGCGGACGAGGCGCGTCATCAGTTCTTTGGGCTCCGTCACCACTTCGACCCGGCCGCCGCTGTCGGCCGCGAAGTCCTTCAATTCGTGGTAGCGCGGGTGGTGGACCCGCGTGGCGATGCTCACCTTGTCGACCTTCGGCATTTCCAAAAGTTGCTCGGTGCGCAGCAGTGTTTGATCGCCGAAGTCGTCGTCGCCGAAGGCCACCAAGGCGCGGAAGGCCCCCGGTTGCTCGGTGGCGCGGATGGTCCGCTGCCGGCGGAAGATGCCCCGGACGAGGGCGAACTTGCGGCCGAGCAGCAGTTGCGTGCCCGGCTCGACCCGGTACGGCTTGCGGCCCGGCGCCAGCAGCGGGTTCACGACGAGTTTGCTCGGGAACTTCAGCGCGGCGTCCGAGTCGATAACGATGACGCGGGTCCCGGTGTCTTCGAGGGCGTCGAGGTAGTCGCGGTCGTAGCCGGTGCCGGACAACACGATCGCGGCGGCGTTCAACCGGCGGATCTCCCGGAGGGTGCATTCGAGATCGCCGACACCGCCGAGGTGGGACTCGGCGGGCTTCCACTCGTTGTTGGCCCGGTGGATGTTTTGCGCCAAGTTCAGCGGTTCGAGGTAGCTGAAAAAGTGCGTCCCCCGGCGCCGGCGCTGCATCGCCGCAGCAAGCGACAGGCATTGGTATAGCGGCTCGTACCCCGACTCGGGGGTGGCATCGCAACGAAACAAAATCGGCCCACGCTTCACGTCCATGCGAGCGTCCAGTCCAGTAACGGGTTGGTGCGTACGGCGGCCCAGCCGAGGCGATGCGGCCTAGTCCACGAATGTGGACGTGCAACGTCGCCGGGGCGGTGAGCCACCGAGACAAATTCCGGCTGGTGTGGGATTGGGCGCGCCGCAGATCGCGGCGAGCTTCTTCGCGACACCTCTTCTCCGGGGGATCGATCCTCGATCCCTGACCGGCGCACTCCGGGTTCCGGTCCATCGTGCGACGGGCGACGGGGGTCGGTTCCAGCGACCTCCGTTGCGGGGCGGATCGTAATCCGAGATCCGGAAGTGCGCCAAGGGCAAGTTGAGGGAGGGGGGGGTAGAACGGTTTCGATCACAGCTCCGTCGAGTCACAAGACATGCGAAACGTTTCCCAATCGCGATAACCAATCGTGTAAGGCCATGTCGGATCAATCTCGATTTTCCAAGTCAAGTGGACGGATGCCAGCTGCATGTCCGGCAAATCAGTTATGAACAAGAATTCGTCCGGGTCGTGGGAATTGACAGCGACTGCTTGGCACATCGCATGGAACAGCGGATGACTTGGGCATACCTCTCGCCGCAACTCCGTTTCAACGTAGTGGTGTCCCGATCGACTTTCGGGAAGCGGAAGTGGTTTCCACGATGAGGGCCAACGGAAACCATCGGGAATATCAATTGGTGTTTCTCCGTTGCGCTGTCACAGTTGATTGGAATCGATCCCCAATTCGCGGAGCTTGGCTTCGAGTTCCGCGACGCGCTTGGCCCGTGTTTGAAAAGCCCGTCCCGACTGGCCGATGATGATCACCTCGCCGTCGATCCACTCGAAGTGCAATCCGAGCCTCGGGCTGACGAAGCCGGCGAGTTTCCGCACCGGGCTGAGCCGGGAACCGCGGCGGACAAAAGCGTTCACCGTCTGCTCGGCCGGGTCGAGGACGTAGTACTCTTCGACGCCGTAGCGCTCGTAGAACTCGAGCTTCGCGTCGAGTTCGTCTTCGGTGTTGCTCGCCGACAGAACTTCGAAGACGACTTGCGGGGCCACCCCGTCTTCGAGGTGTTGGATGTAACTTTTCCGGTGCCCCGCCGGGCGGCCGAACGCGACCAGCGCATCCGGGGCCGCGTTGATCCGGGATTGCCCTTCGACGGGATACCAGAGCAAATCCCCGGCAACGAACACCTCTTGACCCGCTAACTGCTCACGCAGTTCCTCCACGATGACGACCATCCACTCCCATTGCAGCGTGTTGTCGGCCATCGGTTTCCCGTCGCTTTCGGGGTAGAGTTCCTCCGTCGGCGGGGAGACGGCTATCGTCGCATTCATCGGGCGGTCCTCGCGGTGGCACGCTGGAATTGTAAACCCGTAGGGATCGATTTCAAAGCCCCCGGCTTGGGCTACCGCCGGTCCCGGCGGTTCGGGTAGTCTCCGGGCCGATGCTCGACTCGATCCGCGCGGGGTCTCGCCATGGCCGGTTTCCGGATGCACATCTCGACGTCGGCGCTGTGCGGCGTCGGCTACGGCGCCGTCGCCGTGGAGCTGCTCGGCCATCCGCCCGAGACGGCGATCCTCGCCGCGGGCCTCACCGCCATCGGCGGCATGCTCCCCGACCTCGACTCCGATTCCGGCACGCCGATCCGCGAGATGTTCGGGCTCGCCGCCGCGGTCGTGCCGCTGTTGCTGTTCAAACGGCTCGAAGCGATGGGTCTGAGCCACGAGGGGATTCTGTCGGCCATCGTCGTCATCTACTTGGTCGTCCGCTACGGTTTGTCGGCCCTGTTCAAACGCCTGACCATCCACCGCGGCATGTTCCACAGCATCCCGTGCATGCTGATCTTCGGCTTGCTCGTCTACCTCGCCTACGACTCGCCGCTGCACAGCACGCGCATCTTGCTCGGCCTCGGCGTGATGATCGGCTTTCTGTCGCACCTCGTGCTCGACGAAATCTACTCCGTCGATTTCAACGGCCTGCGCATCAAGTTGAAGTCGTCCGCCGGGAGCGCCGTGAAATTCTTCTCGCCGTCGTTCTTCGCCACGACCGTCTGCTACGGCATCCTCGGCGCCCTGATCTTCCTGACCTACGCCGAACTCAAAGTCCAAGGCCACCCCAGCACCCACCAGCTGCAAGCGCAACTTCCCGCGCGGCCGTGATGGTGTTTCCCGCATCTGTAGGACAGGCCTCCGGGCCTGTCCGGAAGCGGAATCGCAGATGACTCGACGCCTGATCCATAATCCTCTCACAAATTCCGCTTTCGGACAGGCCTGGAGGCCTGTCCTACATTTCTGAATTCAACGCCACCCGGCCCCATCTTCCCGCGCGGCCGTGAATACGCTTATACTGATCCCGGGTGCATTCGGATCGCATGGAGTCGGGATCATGGCAGGGCACAGTCACGCGAAGAACGTCGCCGCGCGGAAGGGCAAGCAGGACGCCGTCCGCGGCAAGCTCTTCAGCAAACTCGGCGTGTACATTATGATCGCGGCCAAGTCCGGCGGCGGCGACCCCGCGACGAACTTGCGGTTGCGCTACGCCATCGACAAGGCCCGTTCGGTCAGCATGCCGAAGGAAAAGATCGAGCGCGCCGTCCTCAAGGGCACCGGCGAACTCGAAGGCGACATCCTCGAAGAAACCACCTACGAGGGATACGGCCCCGGCGGCATCGCTTTGATGGTCGAAGCGCTGACCGACAACCGCGCCCGCACCGGCGGCGACGTCCGGCTGATCTTCGACAAGAACGGCGGCAACATGGGCTTGCCCGGCTGCGTCGGCTATCTGTTCGACCGCAAAGGGTTGATCCTGATCGACGCGAAGAAATACCCGGACGAAGACGAAGTGATGACCGACGCGATGAACGCCGAGGCCGACGATTTCCAATGCGTCGACGGCGTCTACGAGATCACCTGCGAGCCGGCGAAGTTCAACTCGCTGCAAGACGCCTTGCTGAAGGCCGAGTACGAATTGATCGAAGCCGACGTGAAGGCGATCCCGAAAGCGATGACCGAAGTCGACGTCGAACTCGGCAAGAAGCTCGCGCGGATCATCGAGAAGATGGAAGAAAACGAGGACGTGCAGAACGTCTACACGACCGCCCACCTCACCGATGAGATGACGGTCTGAGGGGTCACTTCAACTCGATTCCCAATTGCCCCGGTGGCGGGACGACGGCCTGCTCGGGCAACCGTATGCCGAGTTCGTCCGGGCCGGGGATAGTCACTTTTTGCGGCGCGGTCGGTCGGGGTGCGGGGCGCGCCGGCGACGGACTCGGCAGATACACCGGTCGATCGGAGAACGCGTACGGGAACGGACTCGGCGAACCGCCGAGTGTGGGCGGGCAACCCGCCGGCGCTCACCCCGCCTCCGCTTGGCCCGGCACGAAGGTCAGCCACGCCGACAGGCCCAAACCGAAACTGACGATCGCCCCGACTACCGCGCGCTGGTTCGCTATCATGTTCCGGCCCCTCCGCCGCGCGGGGAATCCGCGCCGGACGGACTTGTATCGCGCAGCGGGAATCCACGACAGGGCAATTCTGGCCGATCGCTGTTCGCTGATCGCTGACAACCGCCTCTTCAAAAACCCGAGGATAAAACAGCGTTCAGCAATCAGCGGACAGTGATCAGCCATCGCGCTCGCCGTCACATGAGCCACCTCGGTTCGCGCTTGCCGAGCAGATGCTCCACCCCGGCGGCGGCGGCGTCGACCAGGTCGTCGTGCGCGCCGCAGGGGAAGCTGGTCATCTCGTCGAACAGCTCTTGTTGGCCGGCGTCGACGACGCCGGCGCGTCCCTTCAAACGGACGGTGCCGTTTTGCACCGGCACGGCGAAGACCGCGACGCGGGTCCCTTTGGGCCGGTGCTGATTGCGGCCGACGATGCGGGCGCCGAAACTCGCGTGCCGCACGAAGATGTCTTTGATCCCTTCGAAGGCCGCGTTCGTCTCGAACAGGATCGCGTCGGGTTGCCAGAGGCGGTCGAGCGAATCGAGGATCTCCAGCAGTTGGTGCGTGGCCACCCGCTGGGCGTTCGCCATCAGCACGCGGATCTCCGGGCCGACTTTGCCGAGCACGACCAACCCCGTCGCATCGGCGTTCGGCTTCGCGCTCACCGCCGGATCGACGCTGAGGATCACCGCGTCGTACCGTTCGCGCGGGAGTTCTTCGTCCCAAAACTGGACCCACTCCGGGCGAACCACGACCTCGTTCTCGGCGAGCGTCATCAGCCGGTAGCCGCGGGCGAACGACGATTCGCCGATCTCTTTGCCGCGCTCGGCGAGTGCCAGCGCGGACCACTTCTCCGGCCAAACCGGTTTCAAATCCGCGCCGATGGCCTTGCGGAAATGGGCGTACGCGCCGCTGCGTTTCAGGTGCGAATTCAGATCGTCCGCGTGCCAGGGCGTGGAGAACCCCCAGAATCGGCCGCCCGGTTCGAGGAGGTTCATCAAGTTGTTGTGGAACAAATCGCGCGCCTGATCCCGCGTGACTTTGCTGAACAGACTCTTCACGTCGACGATGTCGTCGCAGATCAGCAAGTCGGCCCGCGCGCCGGTCGATCCGCTGCGGAGGCCGAACGCCGCGACGCTCGGGCCGATGGTTTCGGCGGGTCGCGCCACGGTGAAGGCCTCCGCCGACCACGGCGTCGCGGGGCGGAGGTCCGGGAAGACGGCGCGGACCCCGGCGTTGCCGGCGATGGCATCGCGTAGGTACCGGCTGCGCTGTTCGGCGATCGCCGCCGTCGCGCAGACGATTTTCACCCGCAGGCCGGGGTTCGTCCCGAGTTCCCACACGACGCGACCGCACATCTGCACGCTCTTGCCGTGATCGCGGGGGAGTTCGACGAGGGCTTTGGGGTGGGCCGTCAGAAAGGATTGGAGTTCGACGTGGATGCCGGCCTGTTTTAACCGCCGACCTTGGGAATCGTCGAAGGCGAATTCGAGGAAATCACTCGGCGAGACTCGGGCGCGGCGGATCGCGGTCAGCAGGTTCCGCAGGACCGCCAACCGCGGCGGGGGGATCGAGACCGAAGGAATCGTAGAACTGCTCATGGGTCATCCCCTCCAGGTAATCGACGAGTTGGCGGACCTCCGGCACGGGACTGCCGACGGGTTTTCCCTTCTGCTGCGCGGCCCGTTCGCGGGCTTCGCGCAGTTGCAAAATCTTCTGCGCCGCGAGCTGCTGCACCTCTTCTTGCGGGGAGCGCATCAACTTCCGCAGCGTGTGCATCGCCTCCGACGCCGCGTCTTTGAGCTGCTCCGCCACGGCGCGGGCGTAGTGCTTCTTCCAAAGCTCGGGGTGCCTCTTCGGCCAACCCGTGACGGTGACCACGCTGCGGCCGATCTCGGCGGCGACGGTTTGCCATTTCTCCCCGGCGACGCGGAGTTCCGCGGCGCGGGCGATCAGTTCTTCCATGGGAGTATTCCGAGAGTTGAGACGTGTGTACACTGGGTTATAAGCTCCAATTCGGCGGAGTCAAATCAATCTGGGGCGACGGGAAAATTTGATCTCATGCAGAGCCGCTAGGCCGCAGAGAAAAAGGGTGAAGATAAAAACGCAATTGCGGAGGCCCGAATATCCACACGAGCCCTTTTCCTAAAACTGACATCGAGCTTTCACAGCAGGCAAATCTGCTAGGTTGGCTGTGGCGGCTGTCCGATGGAGTTTGTGCCCTTCTTCGCCCCAACGGGGCCGACTTTTACAGCCCAGGGCGGGAGCCCTGGGAACCGATGTCCTCTCTTTTTCGCCCTGAAGGGGCCGTCTTGTCCAACGTCGGCCCCGTTGGGGCGAAGAGAATCGGAACTCGGTTCCCAGGGCTCCCGCCCTGGGCTGTAAAAGTCGGCCCCGTTGGGGCGAAGAGACAACAGGACCGCTACAACAACGTGATGTCGTTTCAACGCGATGTCGTTTCTGAGCGGCTTTGCGGCTTCGCGCGAGACTCAAGATCTTTTCCCGGCGGCTCGGCGTGAAACTCGAATCGGAAACTCGTGCCCGGCTGGGCCGGCTCGCCGTAGGATACCTTCCCGATTTCCGAGGTACCCCCGTCGTGCCCACCCCATTCCGATCGTTGTTGGTCATTCTCGTCGCCGGCGTTTCGGCATTCGCGTCGGCCGCGGAGCCCGAAAAAGTCGTCGGGGCCAATTGGCCCCAAGCCAAGAAGTTCACCAAAGAATTCGTCGATCAACACGTCCACACCGCGACCATCGCCCCCGTCTTCCTCGGCAAGACCGACCTGTTCTGGTACGCCGTGCGGACTCCCGAGGGGACGAAATATTGGAAGGTCGACCCCGCGAAAAAATCGAAGGCCCCGCTGTTCGATCACGCGAAGCTGCTGGCGCAATTGTCCGAGCAAGCGCAGAAACCGCTCGACGCGGTCGGGTTCCAAATCCGCACGGTCAGCGTCACCGAAGACGGCGCCAAATTGAAGTTCGCGTTCGAGGCGAATCAGTACGAATTCGACCTGACGGCCAACGCCATCAAGAAGCTCGGCAAGGCCGCGGTGGAGACGGCGCCGCCGTCGCAGGAGTTCCTCGACCGCATGACCGACGACGAACGCCGGGAATTCTTCGAGCGGCAACGCGAGCGCCAGGACCAGTTGAAGAAGGACGACGAGAAGAAGGACGACAAAACCGAAGTCAAGAAAGACGAGAAGGGTCCGCCGGCGAAGGCCGGGTTCGGGGACTACAAGGTCTTCTCCCCGGATAAGAAGCAGTACCTCTACGCCTACAAATTCAACCTGTACTTGGCCGACGACGGCAAAGAGGCGGACGCCAAGCAACTGTCGACCGACGGCGAAGACGACTACGGTTACGGCGTCGGCCAGCAGACGCGCCGCAGCGATGGCACCGTCGAAAAACCGCAGGCAATTAGCGACCGCAAAACGCGCCCGCAGGTGACGTGGTCGAAAGATTCCAAGCGCTTCACCGTGACCCGCACCGACCGCCGCGGCATGAAGGAACTCTACCTCGTCGACTCGATTGCGGCGCCGCGGCCGGCGCTCGAACGCTACCGGTATTCAATGCCCGGCGACGAGGCCATCGCGAAGGGGGAACTCTACCTCGGCGACGCCGGCGCGAAGTCGCTGACGAAGTTGAAGACCAAGTGGAAGGACGAATCGTACAGCGACGTCCGGTTCGGCAAGACCTCGGCCGTGGTCGAGTTCATCCGCCGGGATCGCCTGCGCCGGCATCACGAGTACTGCCGGCGGAACGTCGAGACCGGCGAAGAGAAATGCCTGATCTCGGAAGGGTTCGAGGCCGCGTACTTGGAACTGGCGTCGCCGAAATGGGTCGAAGAAACCGACGAGGTGATCTGGTGGTCCGAGCGCTCGGGGTGGGGCCACTTCTACCTCCACGACCGCGACGGCAAACTCAAGAACGCGATCACGGCCGGCGAATGGCGGGCGAGCCGGATCGTGGAAGTCGACGCCAAGAACCGGCTCGTGTACTTCCTCGGCAATGCCCGCGAACCGGGGGAGAACGTCTACTACAACCACCTCTACCGCATCCGCTTCGACGGCAGCGACCTCACGAATCTGACCCCCGGCGACGCGAATCACCGGGCGGCGCTGGCACCGTCGAAACAATTCGTCGTCGATAGTTTCAGCCGCACCGACCTCGCCTCGGTGGCCACCCTGCGGGACGACAAAGGCCAAGTCGTGATGCCGTTGGAGAAGACCGATACCTCGCGGCTCGAGAAGACCGGTTGGAAATTGCCGGAGTGTTTCAACGTCAAAGCCGGCGACGGCATGACGGACCTCTACGGCAACATGTGGAAGCCGTTCGATTTCGACCCGGCCAAGAGGTATCCGATCATCGTCTACGTCTACCCCGGCCCGCAGCAAGAAGGGGTGAGCCACACGTTCGCCGCGTGGTCGACGTATCAGCAATTGGCGCAGCTCGGGTTCATCGTCATCCAAGTCGGCCACCGCGGCGGTTGCCCGGAACGCAGCAAGGCCTACCACAGCTTCGGCTACTTCAACCTGCGCGACTACGGCCTCGTCGACAAAAAGGCGGCCATCGAAGCCCTCGCCGGCCGGCACGCTTGGATCGACATCGACCGCGTCGGCATCTACGGCCACTCCGGCGGCGGCTTCATGTCCGGCGCGGCCATGCTCCAGAAGCCCTACAACGAGTTCTTCAAAGCCGCCGTCGCCAGCGCCGGCAACCACGACAACAACATTTACAACAACTACTGGTCCGAGACGTACCACGGCCTGAAGGAAGTTCCCGTCGAAGCGAAGAAGGACGGCGGCACCGCGACGGAAACCGAGCAGAAAGGCGGACGGCGCCGGAACCCGCCGGAGGGTTCCGGACCGGAAGAGATTCCACCGCCGCGGGCCGTAATCCCCGCCGTCTATCCGAAGATTTGGCTCGAACAGAGCGGCGACCTCCAAAAGAAGATCGACCTCTTGAAAATGCAACTGGGCGAAGCCCTGGCCAATTCGCAGAAGGACCGCGTCGAAGCCCTGGCCAAGTCGCTGGCGGACTTGCTGAAGCAGCACGGCGAATTGGCGAAGACCGCGAAACCGGCGGAGGCCAAGAAGCTAGACGAGAAACCGATCGACATTCCCAAGATGAAGTTCGACATCAAGATTCCGACGAACGCGGAATTGGCCGGCAATTTGAAGGGGAACCTGCTGCTGGTGCACGGCGAGATCGACAACAACGTCCACCCCGCGAACACGATGCGGTTGGCCGATGCGCTCATCAAAGCCAACAAGCGTTTCGAACTGCTCATCATCCCCGGCGCCCGCCACGGCTTCGGAATCGCCCAGCCGTACTTCACGGATCGGATGTGGGATTTCTTCGCTGAGCACCTGCTGGACGACCGGCAAACCAAGGCCGACATCAAAGAGCGCGACACGAAGAAGAAGTGACGGGCGTGGGGGGGGTAGGCCCTGTTTCGTCTACGCCCCAACGGGGCCGCCGTTTACAGCCCAGGGCGGAAGCCCTGGGTCACCGGTTGCTCCGATTCTTCGTCCCGAAGGGGCCGGCGTGGGGGAGGTGGGACGACGGCCCCGTTGGGGCGAAGAGAAGAAGCCTACCTGAACCCAGGGCTTCCGCCCTGGGCTGTAAACGGCGGCCCCGTTGGGGCGAAGATTCGGCATCTCCACCGGTCAAGCTACTTGGTCACTTCCAAGCTTTTGAAAAACTCCTCGGCGGGTTTGCCGTCCAAGGAATCTTTGGCGCCGACGACAATCGCTTGCACCAGCCGGCGGTCGACGAGGATCAGCCGGGCGCGGATGCCGTTCTTCCCGGCGTCGATGCGGATGTCCCGCGTCGGCAAATTGTCTTCGCCGGTCGTCGAAGATTTGTCCGACTTCAATTCGCCGTCTTGGCCTTTCAGCCCATCGCGGACGCCGTCGAGGATTTTCACCGCATCGACATCGTTGAAGCTCGGCGGGTAGGTCACGTGCGTGACCGAGTAGACCAAATCGCGACCGGCGTCCACTTTCGCCGTTTGAACCCTCAGCACGCCCGAGGGGGTGGCCAACTCTTTGTTCGCGATCGACGGATCTTTCGGGAAGCGGACGCTGTACCGGCCGTCTTCGGACCGGTAACTTTTGTCGCCGGTCGTTTTGGAATTTTGAACTTGGACGACGACGGCCGTCGGCTTCTCGTTGCACGCGGGCAGAAGCAAAAGCAACGGGATCAGGGCGAGCGCGCGACGCATGGCGAGGACTCCGGGGATGCTCCCATGGTAACACGGGAAGCCGAGCCCGAAGGTCCGGCTACCTTGTGATTCGTTCCCGGCGTACCGTTATTTGCGCAGGGCTTCCAGAATGCGCTCGAAGTCGTCGTTGGTGTCGAACCCCAACACGATCTGCCCTTTCTCCTTCGCCTTCACTTGGATTTCGACTCGCACCGCCAGCCGCTGGCGGAGTTCGTTCTCGACGCTTTGCACGTGGGCCGTTTTCTCCGGGGCGACCTTCGCGGGCCGCGCGGCGGGGACTTCGGGCTTCACCGTTTTCACGAGCAGGTCGAGGGCGTGTACCGAAAGGTTTTTCAAGATCGTCTCTTTGCAGAGTTCGATCTGCCGGGGATGATTCGGGATCCCCTTCAACACCTTCGCGTGCCCGAGGCTGATCTGCCCGAGTCGGACGGCGTCTTGCACCTCGGCGGCGAGGTTCAACAACCCGAGCAGGTTGCTGATCGTCGTTCGGTCCATTCCGAGTTTCGTGGCGAGTTGCTCGGTGCTGATTCCGAAGCGCGTGATGTAATCGCGGAAGCCTTGCGCCTTCTCGATGGCGTTGAGGTCGCTGCGTTGGATGTTCTCGACGAGCGCCGCTTCGTGGGTTTGCTGGTCGTTGAAATCGACGACGTGGACCGGCACGGCGGTCAGCCCCGCGACTTGCGCGGCCCGCACCCGGCGCTCCCCGGCGATGAGCTGGTAGTGCCCGTCGGCCTGCACGCGCACGACCACCGGCTGCAAGATGCCGTGCTCTTTGATGCTGCCGGCGAGTTGCAGCAGTTCGTCGTCGTCGAACCGCTTGCGCGGTTGGAACGGGTTGTTTTGAATCCGATCCAGATTCACCGTCGCCGTCGCGGTGAGCCCGGCCTCGTTCGTCCCCATCGTGCCCAGCAGCGCGTCGAGCCCCCGGCCCAAGCGCGGTTTGGTCGTATCCATCGTTCGGTTCCCCCTGCGCAGTATCGTCCACCCCGACGGGGGTCATAGCAAAGTCAGTAGGCCGGTGAAGCCGAACTTGAATCGAATTTGGATTCCCTTCCCCAATCCCCCCAAAGGTTCCATGTGGAACAATTCGGGCGGTCTGGGGCGACGGCGAGTTTTGCGGATGCCGTCTTCCCATTCTTCGCCCCAACGGGGGCCGACTTTTACAGCCCAGGGCGGAAGCCCTGGGTCAGGTCAGGCCGCGTTCTTCCGCCCCGAAGGGGCCGGCGTGGGTGAAGTTGGACGTCGGCCCCCTTCGGGGCGAAGGCAATAGTCGAACTGACCCAGGGCTTCCGCCCTGGGCTGTAAAAGACGGCCCCGTTGGGGCGGGGAACAAAAGAAGGGGTGACTCCCGTCGCGTAACGGATCGTATCGGCCGATAGGCGCGCGGGTTTCGGCGGGCTATCATAGTCCCGTGGAGACCGCGGGTCGGTTCGGAGTGCGTCCATGCCATTCGTGTTGAAGCCGCCGGGCGAGACGATTTCTTTGGCTCAAGAACTCCGCGCCCTCGGCGACAAACGGAAGCGGGCCATCGTCTGCGCGGGCGCCTTGCGCTGGATCGCGGTCGTCGTGGCCTGCGTCGGCGTGGCCGGGGCGCTCGATTTCGCCTTCGCCCTACCGGGGTTCGCCCGGGCGTTGCTGCTAACAGGCACCCTCGGCCTCGCCGGGGCATTGGCCCTGCGCGACATCTTCGCCCCGGGCCGGCAGGCCGTGAAGCCACTCCGCGTGGCGATGCTGCTCGAGGACCGTTTCCCCAAGTTCAACGATTCGCTGGCGAGCGCCGTCGAGTTCAGCGAGATGAACCCGACCGAGAAACCGCAGTCGGCGCGCTTCCGCAAAGTCGCCATCGCCCGGGCCAAGAACTCCCTCGAACGCTACCGCCTCGACGACATCGTCCCGAGCGGCCGGGCGTGGCGGGCCTTCTGGCTGGCCATCCTCGCGCTGGGCATCGTCGCCCCGCTCGCGGCCATCAACCCGTCGCGCACCCGGCAACTCGGCGTCCGCCTGCTCGACCCGTTCGGCCATCACCCGTGGCCGACGAAGACGCAGATCCGCGTGACGAAGCCGGGCCCGTTCCCGATGCGGTTGGCGAAGGGCGACGCGCTCGATGTTCACTTCCGCGTGCAGGGGGTAATCCCGCCGCAAGCGACCCTCGCGGTCAAGTTCGACAACGGCAACGCCTTCGAAGAAGTCGTCCCACTGACGATCCCCGAGGGGAAAACCGGCACGGTCGATGGCGTCTTCCGCATCGAGGCTTACCGCATCCCGCGCGAATTCCAGTTCCAACTCAAAGCCAACGACGGTGCAACCGAGTGGTTCGCGGTCGACGTGGCCCCTCCGCCGAAGCTCGTGCCGCTGGACGGCCGGGCCTCCCCGCAGATCGACCTGACCTTCCCGCGCTACGCCGACCTGCCCCCCGCGACTTTGCCAGACGGGGCCAGCGCGATCGAAGCCGTCCACGGCACCCGCGTCCATTTCCGCGCCGCCGCGGATCGCCGCATCGTGTTGGCGGTGCTGATCCCGCAAATCGACCGCGATGGCCTGGCAATCGGCGCCGGCGTCGCGGCTTTGGCCGGGACGAATCCATTCGCCGCGCTCGCCTCGCAACTGCTGGCCGACGAGGTTCCGCGGGACATCCCCGTGGCCATCGGCGTCGACGGCACCCGCCTCGAAGCGACTTTTATCCCCCGGATCGCGGGGCTTTATCAATTCCGCTTCACCGACGAAACCGGCCTCAGCGGCGCGCGGATGTTCGATTTCCGGCTGACCGCCGACCCCGCGCCGATCGTCTCGATGGACCGCCCGTTGCTCGGGCAAGACCCGCAAACGCTGCTGCCGACGGCGAGCGTGACGGTGCAAGCCCGCGCCGAAGACCGCACTTACGCCGTGCAAAGGCTGGTGGTCGAGTACCGTTTCGGGGACGTCTTCGCCCCCGCCCGAGAACTCGTGCTGGCCCTCCCGCAGTCGAGTGTCGCGCCACCGCAACAGGCGATCCTCGGCTTCGCGGCCCGCCCGAACGCGGGGAAACCGATCGCGTTGTCCGGTTCGATGACCATCCCGATCGACCGCTTCCGCAAGCCCGATGGCACGCCCCCCGTCGACGGCGACACGCTGATCCTCACGGCCGCCGCGACCGACTTCGACGACCTCACCGCCCTCAAGGAACCGGGCCGCAGCAAGCCCGCCTTCGAGATCCGCATCGTCGGCAAGGTCGGTTTGGACGGCCTGCTTCAACAAGAACTCGGCAAGCTCCGGCCGCAGGTGTTGAAGCTCCGCGAAGAGCAGCGGGCCACCCGCGAGCGGACGGATGAGATCCGAAAAGCCGCGCTCGACGGCAAGTTGACTCCGGACGACGCGGCCAAGTTGAACCAGGCCGAGAAGGATCAACGGGCCATCCAGAATCAAATCGCCGATCCGCGCGACGGCCTGAAAGCGCAGGCCCAAAAGCTGAAAGAACTCGTCGAAGCGAACAACCTGCCGAGTTCGCCGACGACGAAGCGCGTCGACGCCGTGGCCGAAGATTTGGCCCGCATCGCGGATCAGAATCTCGACCCGATCGACCAAGCGCTCGCGAAGGCGAAGAACGAAACCGACAAGGGGCCGAAGCCCGACGCGACGAAAATCGCCGGCGAGTTGAAGGCGGCGGTGAAGGAGCAAAAGTCCGCGGAGACGACGCTCGACCTCGTGCTGAAACAGTTGGAGCAATGGGCCGCGCCGGGGGAAGTCCGGGCCGAAGCGATGAACCTCAAAGATCAAGTGAACAAGGCCGGGGAGCAGTCGGCGAAGGCGACCGAGAAACTCGAACCGGGCAAACCGGCCGAGCAACTCAAGCCGAACGAGAAGGCCGACCTCAACCGCGCGGCCGACAAGTTCAACCAGCTCGCGGACCGCGCCGCTGCCGCGCTCGGCAAAGCCGAAAGCCTCGCGACCGAGAAGGACAAGCAGGCGGCGGACCTCAAAGCGCAAGCCGACGCCAAGGCCGCCGAAGGAGCCAAGGCCCAAGCCGACGCCGACAAACAACCGAAGGGATCCGACGGGGCGCAAGACGCGCAAGCGAAAGCCGACGCGGCCAAGGCCGAGGCCGACCTGCTCGAGAAAGCCTCCAAGCAAGCGAAGGCCGAGGCCGACGCGCTCCGGGGCGCCGTCCAAAAAGCGGGCGGGCAGGAACTCGTCGAAGACCTGCGCCGCGCGGGGGCGGAGCTTCAACAAAATAACCCGGCTCAATCGAACGATGCCAAGCAGAGCGCGGCCGACAAACTCGCGAAGCTCGCCGAAGCCCTCGGCGAGAAACCTCCCGAAGGCGCGGACGAACTGAAGAAGAAGCAGCTGAGCGCCGACGCCATCGACCAACTCGCCGCCGAGCAGGACGAACTCCGCAAGAAGACCAAAGCCGCCGCGTTGATCCCCGACGAAAAACACCGGGCCGAAGAGTTGGCGAAGCTGGCCCGCGAACAAGATCGGCTGAAACAGAAGACCGAAGACGCCGCCGAGAAGTTGACCCGCGACCGCCAGCAAGACGCCGCCGACAAGCTGCGCGGCGCCGCCGAGCAGATGGAAGCCGCGGCCAAGGATCTCGCCGCCGGCAAGCCGCCCGAAGAGAAGCAAGACGACGCCTTGCAGAAGCTCGACGAGGCCGTGACCAAGCTCGACCAAGACCGCGAGAAGGACGCCGACAAGCTCTCGCAAGAGAAGAAAGAGGAACTCGCCGAGCGGCTGAAAGCCCTGCGCGATCGGCTCAAAGCGACCGACGCCGAAGCGGGCCGCATCCAAGCCGAGGTCGTCAAAGAAATGGGCTGGGACCGCGCCAAGATCGCCGGAGTGGGCGACCTTGAAGACCGGGCCAAGGCCATCGCCGAGGAACTCCGCGGCTTCGCCGAGAAGAATCTGGAGCCGCTGCCGGTCTTCCAACAACTGACGGAGCAGGCCGCGGACCTCACGGAGAAATCGGGCCGGCTCTTCGGCGAGCGCAAAACCGACGCCCTCGACAACGCCGGGCAACCCTTCGACAAAAACGCCGAGCAAGCCACCGACGACCGCAGCCGCCGGCCGATTCGCACGGCCTTGCGCCGGCTCGATCACATTCTGGAATCGATCGGCGACAAATCCAAACCGATGCCGAAGCCGATGGGCGAGCCGCCGATGCCGATGGACCCGCCCGGCGGTGGCGATCCGCCGATGCCGATGCCCGAAGCGAAGCCGCCCGGTGGTGTGCCCCCGCTGGCGCAATTGAAGGCGCTCCGGGCGATCCAAGCCGAGGTCAATGAGCGCACGGCCGCGCTCGCGAAGATTCAACCCGACAAAACCAAGTTGAACGACGCCGACCGCGAAGAACTCGACGAACTCGAAAAGACCCAGCGCGACATCGCGGAATTGCTTGAGAAGATCGCCCCCGCGTTCCAACCCCCGCCCGCCGACCCGGAGAAGAAATGACCCGCTACTCACTCGCCGTCGGCTTGGCGGTTCTCGGCGGTTCGACCGCGTTCGCCACTATCGTGGCCCCTGTGCCGCGTTTGGCGGAATGGAAAGTCCCCGGCGCGCCGAAGCCCGAGACCCCCGGCGAAATGGAGGAGCCGGCCAAAATTCTCGAGCGCCTGACGCAGAACACCAAAGACATCGGCGACCGGCTGAAAGATCAGGACACCGGTGACGAGACCCGCAAAAAGCAGGAGCAGGCGCTCAAAGACATCGACGCGCTGTTGAAACAAAACGAACCCCCGCCGATGGACGGCGGTGGCGGTGGCGGAGCCAGCGAGATGCCCCCGCCCCCCATGCCCGGCGGCGGCAACTCCGGAATGAAACCCCCGCCCCCGATGGGCGGAATGGGCCAACCGATGCCCATGCCAATGGGTGGCGGTCGCCCCAAACGCGGCGACAAGCCGATGCCCATGCCGATGGGCCCCGGCATGAAAGACCCGATGATGCAACCCGGCGGCATGAAGGATCCGATGGGCACCGGTATGAAAGAGCCGATGATGCAACCCGGCGGCATGAAGGAGACGGGGATGAACCCGGCCGGCGGGACCAAAAGCAACTCGCCGCCCCCGAGCTTGCCGAACGAAGATCCGTTCACGAAACAAGTCTGGGGCCACCTGCCCGAAAAACTCCGCCAGCAGGCCTCGCAGTATTACCGCGAACAATACATGCCGAAGTACCAAGAGATGCTGAAGCAATATTACTCCAACCTGGCCGAACGGGATCGGCCCGCGAAGAAGTGATATCCTCGACCGCTCTTCGCCCCAATGGGGCCGACTTTTACAGCCCAGGGCGGAAGCCCTGGGAATGAAGCAATTGGATGTCGCCCTGAAGGGGCCGCCTGAGTTCGACGATCCGCCGGCCCCTTTGGGGCGGAATGATTCAAACGGCATTTCCCAGGGCTTCCGCCCTGGGCTGTATAAGTCGGCCCCGTTGGGGCGATGAGCGATTTCCGACAAATACCGAGCCCCCCCATGAACACCCCCGATCGTCGAACCTTCCTCCGCGCGGCGGGCCTCACCGGATTCGGCGGGTCGTTGGCCCTCGTGGGCCACGCCCAAGAGTCCGGCAAGGTCGCGGCCGACCTCGTGACCTCGGATGCGCAAACGGCCATCGATGGCGGGCTCGATTACTTGGCCAAGCACCAAGGGGCCGACGGGGCCTTCGCCGATAAAACCGGGGCCGCCAATGTCGCGGTCACGGCCTTGGCGGGCTTGGCCCTTCTAGCCGGCGGTCAACTTCCGGGCCGCGGCAAGTACGGTCGGGTCGCCGCCCGCGCCGCCGATTTTATCGTGGCGCGCGGCGCGGCGGCGACCAAAGTCGGCTACCTGCAAAACACCGACGCCTTCCTTCAACACGGGGCGATGTACCAGCACGGCTTCGGCTCGCTGTTCCTCGCCGAGATCCACGGCACCTTCCCCGACCCCGCCAAGCAGGCCGTCGTTCGGGACATGCTCGAAAAAGCCATCGCCCTCACGGTGAAGGCTCAGAGCCGCGACGGCGGCTGGCGCTACGAACCCCAACCGGGCGATTCGGACGTCTCGGTCGCGGTCGCGCAGCTCATGGCTTTGCGCGCCGCCAAAAACGCCGGCATCTTCGTCGATAAATCGGTGGTCGACAAATGCGTCGATTACATCAAGGGCTGCCGGCTACCGGACGGCGGCTTCTGCTACCAGAAGGGCCGGCCCGCGACGCTCTCCGCGTTCCCCCGTTCGGCCGCGGCCATCGTCGGCCTCTACAGCGCGGGCATCTACGAGGGCGAGATCATCGAGAAGGGGCTGAAATATCTGATGCGCTTCCTGCCGACCGGGCAGCGCACCAACGATGTCCGGCAAGACCATTGGTACTACGGCCACTACTACGGGGCCTTGGCCATGTGGACCGCCGGCGGCAATTATTGGAACGAATGGTTCCCCGCCATCCGCAAGGAACTCTTGGCCCGCCGCACGAACGGCGTCTGGGACGATTCCAACTACAACGGCACCGCCTTCGGCACCGCCATGGCCTGCATCATTTTGCAACTGCCGAACAACTACCTGCCCATCATGCAGAAGTGAAATCGGCGGCGAAACGGCCTCGCAGTCTGTGCGAGGCCCATTCCGCGCCATTTCATACCTCCACCTCTCCGGCCCGATCCCGACTTCCGGATTTCATCATGAGCCGCGCGCCCACGTACAGCCACTTCGCCCGATCCCTGAGCACCGAGACCGCGTTCGACGTGCTCGCCGTCGCCAACAAATTGAAGGCCGCAGGTAAGGATGTCATCGCTTTGCAAATCGGCGATAGCCCCTTTCCGAGCAGCAGCAGCGCCCTGCAAGCCGGCAAGGACGCCATCGACGCCGGGCTGACGCGCTACTGCCCGAGCCTCGGATTGCCGGCCTTCCGCGAGGCCTGCGCCAAACAAGTGCGCGATGAATTCGGCATCCCCGCCACGGCCGCGAATGTGGTCGTCGCGCCGGGGGCCAAGCCGTTCGAGACCTTCTTCTGCGAAGCGTTCCTCGAACCGGGCGACGAAGTTCTTTTGTTCAGCCCCGCCTTCCCGACGTACGAACCCAACGTCAATCGCCGCGGGGCAAAAGCCGTCTACACACCGCTGACGCAGGCGAACGACTTCCGCCCCGACCCGGCCGCGGTGAAGCATTTCCTCGACACTTCGCCGAAGCCGAAAGCCATCTTCCTCAACAGTCCGCACAACCCGACCGGCGGCGTCGCCACGCCCGAAGATCTCAAAGCCATCGCCGACTTGATCCGCGGGAAGGACATCGCGCTGCTGAGCGACGAACCTTACTGCCATATGGTCTGGGAAGGACGGCATAAAAGTATCCTCGCGGAACCGGGGATGATGGAGCAATGTGTGGCCGCGTACACCTTCAGCAAGAGCTACAGCATGAGCGGCTGGCGACTCGGCTTCGCCATCGCCGCGGAAGCGACCGTCGATCTGATGGGGAAGATGATCAACACGAGCGTGAGCTGCACGCCACCTTTGGTGCAGATGGCCGGGAAGGCCGCGATTGAGCACGATACGGCCGAGCGCACCGCGACCATGGCCAAATTCCACAAGAAGGTCGCACTGCTGGTCGGGGCGCTGCAGACCGTCCCCGGTGTGACGGTGAAGATGCCCAAGGGTACGTTCTACGTCTTCGCCCACGTCCAGCCGATCTGTGAGAAGTTGGGCATGCGGTCGCACGGCTTGGCGATGTTCCTGCTCGAAGCGGCCGACGACAAAAAGGGAGTCGGTTGCCTCGGCGGCGAATGCTTCGGTGCGGCGGGGCAGGGGTTCCTGCGGTTCAGTTGCGCCGAAACCGACGAGCGCATGCTGGAAGCCGTGGAGTTTTTAAAGGTGGCCATCGGCCGGACGGATCGGGTGAAGGCCTATTTGGAAGCGAACCCGAAGTACCGGGTATAATCGGCCATCAGCGGGCGGAGCATCGTCGCCTTTCGCTCCGCGAAAGTGCGGCATGGGCCAACGGAGACATTCGATTACTGCACTCCCGACTCATTCCGCACTTTCGCGGAGCGAAAGGCGACGATGCTCCGCCCGGCTTGTTTTTGCATTTCCGAACTGACGATTGGTGTGCCAATCGGGTCAAAGAGGGTCGGCCATGAATACCGCGACGCCCGCGAGCGCCGGGGAACTGTTGGAAGCGCAGGCGGTTGAAGAGTTGATCGCCTTAGCTCCCCTCTCCGAATTCTGTTTGGTCGGAAAATCGATCTTCTTCATCGATTCGGAAGGGTATTGGTCGAACGCACTGATCGAGAATCAACCCTTCGCTCGATTCGCGTACCGTTTCCTAGTCCGTAACGGTACTCCGTATTTGGATTCCACCGATGAACTCTGTGCGTTGATCAAACGCGATTGGCATCCATCCGAACCGTTGGCAATGACCGTTGCGAGTGCGGCGAAGGCGATGCTCAAATTCGAGAAAGTCGAACGCCTCGCCGCGAAGCTCCGCGAATTGGGCGTCGACCCCGACGCCATTTGATGTTCATTCCCGTTCGATGCGCCAGCGTTTGACGGTTCCGTCGCGGCCGATGCTGACGAGCGCGCCGTCTTGCGGGGAGATGGCCAATTCCAAAATGCGATCGGTGTGGCCGGTCAGAAGCGCCCGTTCTTGACCGGTGACGGGGTCCCAGACGATCGCGGTGCGATCTTGTCCACCGCTGATGAGCGAATGTCCATCGCGGGTGAAGTGCAGCGCGTTGACGCTGTCGGTGTGCCCGGTCATCTCGGTGCGTTTCTCGAGTTCCAAACCTTTCTCGTTGCTCTTCACGGTCCAGACCTTCACCCGGCCGGCGTCGCCCCCGGTGGCGAGGTGTCGGCCCCCGAGGTCGAAGGCCAAGCTGTAGATGCCCGCGTTGTGCGCATCGGAAAGTGTCGCGCGCTCGCGGGACGCGAGGTCCATGACGACGAGGGTGCGGTCGATGGCCACGGCCAATCGGCGCGGCGGGGCGGCGGGGTCGGTCGAGGGCGACAGCGCGAGGCCGCGGATGCCCCGACCTGGAAGCAGGGCTTCGCCCGGCCGTTTCCGACGGGTGCTGACATCCCAGAGGAACAACCCGTCGGCGGAGGCGGCCGCGAGCGTGACGCCGTCCGAACCCAGCGCGAGGGCGTAGCAGGCGGTCCCCGCCACGAGCGCCGTCGGCGGGAGGTCGCCCTTCCGTTTGAGCGCGGTATCCCAAACGTGCAAGCCGTCGTCCCCCGCGCCGACGACGTAGCGGCCGTCGGGGGAGATCGCCACGTCCCGCACTTGGCCCGGCCCCGCAGCGGCGAGATTGATGCCCAGCGGCACCGCGCCGGTCCGTTTCGGGTCGATGGCCCAGAGTCGGACGATGCCGGCTTTTTCAGCGGTCGCTAAGATCCGCCCGTCGGCGCTGATCGCGGCGGCGTTCGCCGTCATCGGCGATTCCGACGGCAGCGCGCCCGCCTCGCATTTGTGGGTACCCGTCCGCCAGACGCGGGCGGTTTTGTCATTCCCCACCGAGACGATCAACTTCTGATCGGGGACGAAGGCGAGGCCGCGAATCGCGTCGGTGTGCCCCTGCAAGCGGGCGCGCTCTTCGCCGGATTCGGCGTCCCACACCAGGACGGTGCGGTCGAAGCCGGCGCTGGCGATCATCTTGCCGTCGGACGAGAACGCGACCGCGTAGATGGCCCGCGTGTGCCCCGTCAATCGCGAGCGTTCCTTAGGGATGCGGCCGCCGAGATCCCAGAGACAAATATTCGGGTCGGCGGAGTTGTTCACCGTCGCCAGCGTTTTGCCGTCCGGCGCGAAGGCGAGTGAGTAGACCGTGTCGCCGTGGATTTTCAGCAGTTGCGGCCGGGCGAACCCGGACATCGGCGTGAGTTGGACGCTGGCATCTTCGCTGCCGCTGGCGAGGATTTGACCGTCCGGGGAAAACGCGAGCGACACCACGGGGCGCAGGTGATCGCGGATGACCCGGCCCGGTTTGAGGACCTCGCCCCCGGTCGGCCGGGCTTGCAGGAAGGGGACGGAAGCCGCCGCCGCCGAGACGAGCGCGCCCGCGGGGCGCGAGACCGCGCGGCCGGCGAGATCCCACGTTCGCACGAGGCCCTCGCCCGCGTCGGACTCCGAGCCGCCTGCGGCGAGGGTGCGGCCGTTCGGCGAAAACGCCACGCAGCGGGCGCGGTGGCGGAAAGCTTGTACCGTCAGCGCCGGTTTCAAATTGCCGGAGGCGACGCCGCCGGGGAGGCTGGAAATCCATTCGGTGGTCGCGTTCGGCAACAGGCGATTGGCCTCGCGGACGACGGCGAGGAACGTCGGGCTGAGATCCCAGATTCGCACCGTGCCGTCTTCGCCGGCGGTGGCCACGGTATCCCCGGCGGCATTGAAAGCGACGCCGTTCACCCGGCCGGTGTGCCCGATCAACACGCCGTAGGTGAGGCGCGTCCGCGGGCTCCAAATTCGCACTCGGCCTTCGGCGTCGGCCGTGGCCACCAGCGATCCGTCCGGGGAAGCCGCGACGGCCAGAATCGGCGCGGTGTGGGCGCGGTTGGCCCACTCTTCGCGTTGGCAGAGCCGCCGCAAATACCGCCACGAGAAATCGCGCAAACCGACCGGGCAGCGTTCGGAACTGTCGAGGAGTTCGAGGGCGAGTTTCGGATCGCGCTCGCAGACCGCCGCGGCCTTGGACAACTGCAACGCGTACAGCGAGCGCTCGTTCAACTCCTCGTTGATCAGCAGTTTCTCCGTCGTTTCGCGGCTCTTCAACAATTCGTTCGCCCAGAGGTCGGCCAATTCGTTGACGTCGGTGGCGTTCCGGTCGGCCCGCATCCGCTCGGCTTCGGCTTTCTCTTTGGCGACGGTCGCGGAGGCCGTCTCTCGCTCCTTCAGCTTCACCGCCTCGCGGACCTCGGCGTACGCCGTCGCCAGCACGCCGACGACCGTGGCGACCGCCAAGATCACCATCACCGAGAAGACGCTGAAGGCCGGGTGGCGCCGCGCCCATTTGGCGCCGCGGACCACCGGCGATTGCGGCTTCGCCCAAATCGCTTCGCGGCGCTGGAATCGGCCGAGGTCGTCGGCGAGCGCTTCGGCGCTCTCGTAGCGCTTCGCCGGGTCTTTGGCCAAGCACTTCAAACAAATCGTCTCGAGGTCGCGCGGCAGCTTCGGCCGCAACCGGCTCGGCGCGATCGGGTCGTCGTGGATCACCTGCAGCACGGTGTCGAGCGGGGTATCCCCTTTGAACGGCGGCCGGCCCGTCAGCGTTTCGTACAGGATCGCGCCGAGGGAATAGACGTCCGCGAGCGGCGTGATTTTGGACGCGCGCCCGCTCGCCTGCTCCGGGGCGATGTAGCTCGGCGTCCCCATCACGGCGCCGGTTTTGGTCGCCCCGCTGCCGAGGGTTTCGTCGAGCCGCTTGGCCAAACCGAAGTCGGTGATTTTCGGGATCGCTTCCGGCGCGCGGATGCCGGACTTGGGCGACGTCCCCGACGGCGTCAGTTTCTCGGTGGTCTCCGAGCCGCGTTCGCCGGGACCGCCCAACAAGACGTTGGCCGGTTTCAAATCGCGGTGGACGACGCCGAGGGCGTGGGCGTGGTGCATCGAGCGGGACAAATGTTCGACCAAGCGGGCGCATTCGCGGGCGGGCATCAGGTCGGTGCGTTTGGCGAGCGCTTGCGCCAAGCTCCCGCCGTCGACGAACTCGAGCGCCAAATACGGCTGCCCGCCGTGATCGCCGATCTCGTAAATCTGGACGATACCGGGGTGCAACAGCGCCGCGACGGCCTCGGCTTCTTTGCGGAAGCGCTCGCGCTCCACATCGCTGGCGTGGATCCCGGCGAGGATCATCTTGAGCGCGACGATGCGATTCAAACTGGTCTGGCGGGCTTTGAACACGATCCCCATGCCGCCGCGGCCGAGTTCGCCGAGGATTTCGTAACCGGGGACCACCGGCCGCACGATGACCCGGCTGCGCGGGGCCGAGGTGCCGCGCGATGTCGACGGCGGGGCGCCGGGATCGAGGGCCGAACCGACGGGGTCGAGGTAGAACTCGGTCGGATCGGGGTCGGCGGAGGAATCGAGGTGCCGGGCGATGGCTTCGGGTTCGGGGAGTACCGGCTGGAAGCGCCCGCCGCACCCGGGGCACTGCGCGCGCTCGTCGGGGTTGAGGGTCGCTTCCCCGGGGTCGTAGCCGCAAACGCACCGGAACGGACCCACCATCGACGCCTCCGCTCAAACTCGGGAGGGTCATTATCCGCGATCCGCCCGGAGGTACAAGCTCGGTGGTCGCCGGTCGGAATCATTTGCTACGCCGGACCCAAGCGGCCGAAGCAGAGCAAGGCGATGTCGTCGTTTTGATCTCGGCCGGCGGCGTGGGCCTTCACCGCCGCGACGAGGTCCGCGCCCAGTTTGGCGGAATCGTTCGCCGCGCCTTTCGCCCGTTGCAAGGCGGTCGTCACCCCGTCCGGACCGAAGAGTTTGTTCGCGGGGCACATCGCATCGGTGACGCCGTCGGTGAAGACGAGCAGCGCTTCGCCGGGGGCGAGCGCCACCGGCTGCAATTGGTACTGGGTCCCGAGTTCGACGCCCAACGGGTAACCGCCGCCGTCGCCCGGCAGGCAATCGCCGAATTCGCCGGTGCCGCAGTGGTACCGGATAGGGACCATATGCCCGGCATTCACGAGCACCACCTCGTGCGCGACCGGGTCGAGGACGAGCGCGGCCAGCGTGACGAAACCTTCGATGCCGCCCAAGATCAGTCGGTCGCTCAGTTGGCTCAGCGCCTTCGCCGGGCAGGACTGCGCGAGCATGCAAGAGCGGGCCTCGGCGCTCAACTTGGCCATCATCAGCGACGCCGGGACCCCCTTGCCCGCGACGTCGCCGAGCAGGAGGGCCAGGCGCCCATCCGGCAGTTCGATGAAATCGTAGTAGTCGCCGCCGACGGTTTTCGCCGCCTCGTAGAAAGCGAAGAAATCGTATCCCGGCACGCGCGGCAATCGGGTCGGCAGGAACCTCAGTTGGACCTTCCGCGCGTGTTCGATGTCGAACTTCCGTTCCAAATGCCCGACCATGTCGGCGTGCAGTTGAATCCGCTCCAAGGCCATGCCGGCCATGTTGGCGACCGCCGTCAGCAGTTTCAGGTCTTCCTCGCCGAACTTCTTCACGGGGTCGTGCGTGTCGAGTTGCAACGCGCCCAAAGCCCGGCCCGAAGCCGTGGCGAGGGGGGCGCACATGAACGAATGGATGCGGAACGCGGCGATCGACGGGGCGTCGCCGAAGTCGGCCTCGGCCTTCGCGTCGTCGCTCAGGCAAGCTTTCATCTCGCGCAGGCACCTGCGGATGATCGATTTGCTGAAGCGGTTGTCGAATCCGGGCCCGCGGAATTTCGACGCCTTCACGGCCGGCTTGCCTTCGCCGTCGAGCAGGATGACGAAGACGCGCTCCGCCTGTTCGAACAGCCCGTGCAGCACGGCGGCGATTTCCGGCAGCAGGGTTTCCGCCTCCGTCGCGCTCGCCAACTTCCCGCTGATCTCCAACAGCGAACGCAAGCGCGCCGCCGACGCGACCTCCAAATACTGCTGCGCGGCGCTGCGGTTCACCGCGAAGCGGATCGTGCTGCTATCGCCTTCGATTTCGTCGACTTGGAACCGGAAGCGGAAATCGCAGATTTCGATTTCGTCGTCGTCCTCGAGCGGCTGCGGCAGGGTGCCGAGCCGGTAGAGCACGGAGTTCACCCGCGTGCCGTTGCGGCCGAGATTCCGGACGAAGTGCCGGCCCTTCTGCACGGTGAACTCGGCGTGGTGCCGGCTGACCGACTGCCGGCCGTCGTCGACGGCGATGTCGACGACGGCGAAATCCGGGGACGCGTCCTTCTGCCGACCGACGACGCACCGGGGGCGGACGGACAGATCCAACGGAAACGTCTGCGGCTCCGTACCGCCGGCGGGGGAATGGACCAAAATGAGCGAGGCCAACGGATCACTCCCGAAGGGGAACGAAGACGGGTGGGCGTGGAGTAGTGTATCACGCCACGGGCGCCCCCGTGAGGGCCTCGCGGAAGCGGACCATGCCGACGACACCGATGAAGACCAAAAAGAGGCCCCGGGTGAGGGTCGATTCGCGGGCATTTTGGACGCGGGCCGCGTGGCGCTCCCGCGCTTCGGCCAAGCCGGATTCGGCCAGCGATAGCATTTCGAGAGACTTTTCCCGCCGGGCCTCGGCGTCTTTGACGCGCGGCTCGTAGGCTCCGCGTTGGACGGCCGGGGAATCCGCGGGGAGGTCGATGAGGTTCTCTTTCAACTGCCGGATCGCGCGGTCGTCCGCGGCGATGGCGTCGCGGAGTTCCATTTCGACGCGGTCGAATTCGGCCGGGTCGGGGGGCGCGCCGGTATCGCCGAGCAGGAAGCGCGGATCGGCCGCGAACCACGCCGCGCTCAGCCCGAGGCCCATCAGCGAGAAGACCGCGCTGACGGCGAATACGAAATACAACCCGCCCCGCATGGACTGTCCCCCCGCGAGCCGGACTCTGCCCGGACTATTATCGGGGAAACAACGCGCGGATCCGCGCTCATTCCGGCAAAGCCGCGCCGAGAAAGCGAACGCGGGGGGTCGCCCGGGGACGGCCCTCACTCCTTCTCCGGCACCGGCGCGAGCTTTTTCAACTTCTCTTGCCGATGCTTCTCTTCCTCGGCCGTCCACGGCTTGCCATCGACCGAATTGATAACGAGCGTGGTCGTGAATTTGTGATACGGGGCCGCTTTGTAAGTGATCGTCAGCGGGTTCCAATCGCCGAAGGCCCCTTCCACTTTCATTTCGCACTTGCCGGAGAGTTCGGCGACCCGGTACGCGAAGGTCACTTTGCCGCCATTTTCAGCACTTAGGAACTTGCGGTAGAACAGCCAAATGCGATCCCCGATTTTGATCTGCTGCAACACCGCCCGGTCTTGTTTCTCTTTCGGCCACTTCGCCTGATAGCCTTCTAACAGGATCGTTTGGCTGAATAAGATAGCGTCTGCGTCCGGTTCGATTACTTTGAGTTTAACGGCGGGGGCGACGATCAGCCCTTCTGCCGTCTTCAATGAGGCGCGGAGTTCGCATTCCCCCGCCTCGGACAATTCATCGTAGCCGAAATGTTCGAAACTGAAGTCGAACCTAGCGAATTGGCCGACATCTAGGCTCGGTCGTTCAGCATTCACTTTGAGAAGATAGCGATAACCCTCTGACTTCAATGTTTTTCCAGTGGAATGGACAATGCTGATTTGCAGTTCTCCGACTTGTCGGGCCGTTTTCAACGGTGTGTAGTTCTGTCGTTTGTCACTTCGATTGATGAGTACGACAGACAACTGGTTATGGTACACGCTTTCTTTGCTCAGATATGTGCGCCAAAACTCCAAGGGTCGAACCCGCAGGCCCCACCCGTCCTTGTCGTGCGGGCCGGGCAAATGCACGCCGAGGCCCGTCAATGCGACGGCTGTGAACATAGCAATTGTCGGAATCATGGAAGTGCCTCCCGTCCGCAAGAGAAAGAAAGGGGACAGAGAAAGAAAGGGGACAGGCATGTTTATATTGCCTCACATTTTGAATCCATAGCTCATTCCATCCCGCGGATCCTGCGATCTGAGCGTGTGGTGCGTAAGAGGGGTTTGAAATCGGCCTTCCGCGCTGGCGGCCGACCGCCGATGTCGCGCCGTGCGAGATGTAACAAACGTACCCGTCCCCGTTTCATCTCCCAGCCGGGTTCACCCACAGGGGTTACTTCTTCTCCGCCGGCAGCTTACCCTCGCGCTTGAGCTTCTCTTGGCGATGCTTTTCCTCTTCCGCCGTCCACGGATAGCCATTTGAACTAATAATGTGAGTTGTGGTGAACTTGGTGTAAGTCGTAGCGCGGTAGGTGATAGTTAGAGGGTTTCCGTCGCCGAAGGCGCCCTCTACTTTCATGTCCAGCACTTTGCCGGGCAACTCGGCGATCCGATAAGTATCCGAAACCTCTCCGCCCTTCTCCGAATGCGAAAATTGACGGTAGACCAGCCATGTTTTGTTGCCGATTTGTATCTGTTGAACCACCGCCCGTTTTTGCTTCTCCTTCGGCCACTTCAATTGATACCCTTCCAGCGGAACCGATTGGCTGGACAAGATGTCGGCGGCGGCCGGCTCGACAACCTCCAGCGACCATGGAAAGGCGGCTACCTTGCCTTGGGGCGTTGCGAATACCAACCGAGCTTTGTATTTGCCCACGTCGGACATGGTATAAATGTATCCAAAGTCGCGTAGTGTCAGTTCGGCAATGGTGGACTTGCCCCCTTCCATGTTCACCCACGCGATTCGCTGCGACGGGCCGGGGGGATTGCCGAGTGTAATTCGCATACGATGTCCGTCAGGATGTGAGAGTTCGGCTACCATTTCTGTCGAGAGGATTGCGAGTTTGAATGGCGGATATAGGCGAGCGTACTCGGACTTGTTCAAGAGTGTAACTTTTATCCGAATGGCGCCAAAGGCTTCGCCCACGAGGTACGGACCCCTCGTAAGATGCTCCGCGCGGAGGCTCCAATCGTTTGCGTCGTACAGGTCGGCGATGGCCACCGACCAACCGGCCACGACGATTATTACAAACGCCGAAGGGACCATCACCGTGCGACTCCTGGTTAAACAATGCCCTGATTGTTTTTGACCCTAATCTCTTGTTGGACGATCTTATTGATGGTGACTGTGCCCAGTTCGCGGTTTTTCTTTGTCGAGACTTCGTACATCAGCTCGGCCTCGTACGTCTCTGGAAGCCCGCTGAGATGTTCAGACGCATCCCAGTCGCCCACATTAACCTTTTCAAACAGAGTGTGGGTGAGTTCATGTGCAAGTACAATCATAAACGCCTCGGGAAGATTCGTTATCCCATAACGATTTCCGGGAGCGTATTGGTCAAATGTTTCGCTTGTAGAAAATTTCGTGCCGCGTTCATTTAATGCACCAAGATCTCGCGTCAAAGCGGCGTTATTGAGCTTGTCATCGACAAATAGAACGTGGATGAAGTCGGATGGAAGGGAGTAGGATGTCACACTAACCCTTAATCAAGCGAATCCCACCCTTACTCTCCTCGGTTGGTCGAGGGCGGTGCACTCCCGGAGCGCGCTTGGATAGGCGGGCCGCGTGGAGTTAT
>JAYSYN010000271.1:0-3403 GCA_043727575.1 Fimbriiglobus sp. | reverse complement strand
ACCGGAGCTTTCCGCGCACGGGAGCTACTTTTCGCGGAGCGAAAAGCGACGTACGCGGTGCGAAAAGGGGCGTACAATACCCCCATGCTCCCCCGCTGGCTCGCCACCTTCGCCCCGCCGACGGGTTCGCCGTTCGAACTCGCCGCGGAAGCCATTGCCGTCAAAATCCGCTGGGTCGGGTTGGTCGTCGGCTTCCTGCTGGCCAACTTCGGCCCATCCGGCGACTCCGTCGCGCTCAACGTCATGCTCGGCCTCGGCGTCGGTTTCACCGCGATCAACACCGCCGTCTTCCGGGGCGGCCGCGTCTTCCTGCGCGATCACCCGTTGATCATCTCGGCGATGGAGGCGCTCTTCATCGGCCTGCTCTGCTACTCCGAAGCCGGCCTCGATAGCCCCTTCCGGTTCTATTACTTGCTGTCGCTCATCTGCTGCGCCATCCGCTACAGCCCGCGCATCACGTTCCTCACCTGCGGGCTGGATATCCTCAGCTACGCGGTCCTGAACGCCGTCGTCGAATCGCAACCGAATACCCGCCCGCTGTTTTTGCTGACGGTGGTGGTGTTGATCTGGGCCACCTGGGCCGCGGGGGCGATGGCCCGGTTGTTGAAGCGCGCCGAAAACGGCCTGCGGATCATGAACCTCGCCCTCACCGAGAACCAAGGTCAGTTGGAATCGCGCATCGCCGAGCGGACGCGCGAACTCGAGGAATCGCAGGCCCAAGTCCTGCACCAAGAAAAGATGGCCGCGTTCGGATTGCTTGCGGCGGGGATCGCCCACGAAGTCGGCAACCCGCTCACGAGCATCAGCGGCATCGTGCAGATGCTCGAGCGCCGCGACCCGGACGAATACACCCGCACCAAGCTCGGCATCGTGACGGGGCAACTCGCGCGCATCCAGAATATCCTGCGCGAACTCATCACCTTCAGCCGGCCCGCGAGCGCGCTCAGTGGCAAGGTCGCCACGGCGGACGTCATTTCGGAAGCTCTCGGCATCGCCAAGTATTACAAGGGCGGCAAGAACCGGAACATCGTTTCCGAAGTGCCGAGCGATCTCCCCGCCATCGTCGGCGTCCGCGATCAACTCGTGCAAGTGATCTTCAACTTGGTGCTCAACGCCATCGACGCCACGGGCAAAGGCGGGAACATCGTCGTCGGGGCGCGGCGCGAGGGAAACCGGGTCGAATGGACGGTCGTCGACGACGGCATCGGCATCGACCCCGCCGAGCAAGCCCGGTTGTTCCGGCCCTACTTCACGACTAAGAAACAAGGCACCGGCTTGGGCCTATTCGTGACCCGCCGCATCGTCGAAGCCCACGGCGGCACGGTGGGCGTGGAATCGGAATCGGGGCGCGGCACGACCTTCCGGGTGAGTCTGCCGGTGAAGGTGGAAGCTTCGACCCGAGCGGGGGGCGTCAGCCCCCCGTGGAAGCACAGCGAAGTGTCTCTGGAGACCACGGGGGGGTGATACCCCCCGCTCGGTTTGGAATGACCCCTATGACCATCCCCCCCGCCATCCTCGTCTGCGACGACGAACCCGTCATCCGCGATACCCTCGCCGAATTTCTCGCGCAGGAGGGGTACGAAGTCCTCACCTGCGGGTCCGGCGAAGACGCGCTGCGACTCGCCGGCGAGCGGATGTTCGACCTCGTCCTCTGCGACATCAACCTCCCCGGCCTCGACGGCATCGACGTGCTCGAAGCGCTCGGCCGCATCAGCCCGGAGACGTTCGTCATCCTCATCACGGCCTACGCCACCGTCGAAACGGCCATCGAAGCCTTCCAAAAGGGCGCGCACGATTACCTGATGAAGCCGATCCTGCTGCGCGAAGTCCACGGCAAGATCGCGCGGTTGCTGAAGCAGCGCGACATGCACCGCGAGAATACCTGGCTCCGCCGCGAACTGAACCGCGTCACGGACAGCGCCGAAATGGTGACCGGCCAAAGCCCCGCGATGCGCACGGTGATGGACTTCGCCAAGCGCGTGGCCCCGTCGCCGAGCACGGTGCTGATCCTCGGCGAAAGCGGCACCGGCAAGGAACTGCTAGCCCGGGCCATCCACCGCTTCGCCCAAGCCGCGAAACCAACCGATGGCAAGTTCCTCGCCGTCAACTGCGCCGCCATCCCCGGCGATCTGCTGGAAAGTCAGCTCTTCGGCCACAAGCGGGGGGCGTTCACCGGCGCCGACCGCGACGCCGTCGGATTGTTCGTCCACGCCGGCGCGGGGACGATCTTCCTCGACGAAATCGGCGAACTGCCGCTGGCGACGCAGGCGAAGTTGCTCCGCGCCATCGAGCAAAAAGAAGTGCAACCCGTCGGCGCGAACGAACCGGTGAAAGTCGCCGCGCGGATCCTAGCGGCGACGAACAAAGACTTGGCCAAGGACGCTGCGGCCGGTCGATTCCGGCCCGACTTGTTCTACCGGTTGAACGTCGTCGCGCTCACGCTGCCGCCGCTGCGCGAGCGCCGCGAGGATCTGCCGAAGCTCGTCGAATTCTTACTGACCAAGCACTGCCAGCAGTCCGGCCGGCCGTTCGCGGGGCTGTCGCACGAGGCGATGCAACGCGTGCTGACCTACCCGTGGCCGGGAAACATCCGCGAACTCGACAACGCCATTCAACGGGCCGTCGTGTTGGGCGAACCGCCGCTGATCGAAGTGACCGACCTCCCGCAGACGCTCTGGAATTCGGAGGCCACCCACCGCGACCCGGATTCGCTGGAAGAAGCCGTCCGCTTTGCGGAGAAGACCCACCTCGAACGGATTTTGAAGCAAACCCCCGACAAGCGCGAAGCCGCCAAACGCCTGGGCATCGGGTTGAGTTCGCTGTACCGCAAGATCGAGCTCTGCGGCGTGGTCGTGGAGTGACGGATGTCACTTCTACCATGCATACAGATCAGCCTTCACCGCTTCGTAATTGGCATCGAGCGCCGGCCCCAGCAACCGCAGCGCCGCGATTCGCCGGACGACCTGCTGGAAGTACTCCACTTCATCGAGCCGCAGCGCCCGGCCGAGCAGCCCTCTATCCCCTGTGTCCAGAAGGGTGTAGCAACGATTCTTGGAGGTGGCCTTCGGAGCGGGGCGGCGTCAGCCCCCGTGTCTGCGAAACTCACTGCGGTTCAATTCCACGGGGGACTGACGTCCCCCGCTCAGGTAAAAAACTCCAAGAATCGTTGTGACACCCGTCCAGAAACATTACTATAAACTTTGAGCGTTTTTCCGTATGCTTCAACTGGTCATAGTCGCGCAAACTCGATTCGGGTGTGTGACACTCAACGGTGCCCAATGGATTTCAGCGAGGCCGGGTTTGCGGCTAAGAAGCTATCCGAGAAGCCCTAATCCTATGAATCCTTGTACTTGAACGGTGCGTGAGTCCGATTCGGGGCCATGCGGTCGAGGAGCAATTGGAT
>JAYSYN010000270.1:0-10329 GCA_043727575.1 Fimbriiglobus sp. | reverse complement strand
CGGTTGACGACCACGCTGGCCGGGTGGCATTGGCTGGCCAGCGTCACACTCATGCTCAAACAGGCGTTAGGATGGGAAAGTCAATAACAGCCTCTAGGGCGCAATCGTCAGTCTGGTTTGCGATTCAACAGTTCTTTCTCCACTGCGTGTTTGCAGTGGAATTTCCAATGGAGAAAAGACATGGAACGTCGCCGCGGCTACACCTTGCTCGAGATGATCGTCGTAATGGCGATCATCGCCGTGCTCATCGGCCTGCTGCTCCCCGCGGTGCAACGAGTGCGGGATGCGGCCGCCCGTTTGAAGTGCCAAAACAATCTCAAGCAAATCTCGCTGGCGGCGCACAGTTATGCGAGTTCGCACGGCGATGATCTGCCGACTCTCGACGGCGGTACTCCCAAGCGGGTTTTCACGCCATATCTCAACGTTTGGGGCCAAGAATTCGAAGACGATTTCTTCAATGCGATTCTCGTCCACATGGGGTATCCCTACAGTAACATCACCGGCAACCCGAACACTCTGCCGAACGTCAAGGAGTATGCCGGCCCGTCCGACCCATCGATCAATATTGAATTCCTTTATGGAATCTCATACGGCCTCAATGCGCAGATCTTTGAGCATCGGCCCAATCTGAACCGATCATTTCCCGATGGGCACAGCAATACTTGTCTGCTCGCAGAACACTTTTCGCAATGTGGAGCCAAATCTTACGATTACACGCAAATCGAACGTAGTAGTCCGACGGGCGTAAACCGCCGCCCATCTTTTGCCGACGGCGGAACACTTTTCAACGGCAAAAATGAAGGGGATCATTTCCCGGTGACAAGCGACACTCCGCCGATCACTTTGCCGAGTCGCCCGGGGGCGACTTTTCAAATTCAACCGGCGGTCTGGGTACCAAAAACGGTGATCCGACAGGAGCGGCACGTGCAAATCGTAGACAATCCGAAGCCGCTCCACGCCTGCGATCCGTCGCTACCCCAAACGCCCCACAGGGCTGGCATGTGCGTCGGCATGGCCGACGGCAGCGTGCGGACCCTGAGCGGTTCGATTTCCCCAGCAACCTTCTGGGCGATGGTCACGCCCGCCGGCGGCGAAGTGATTTCCGATTGGTGACAGTCAACCGGCGCGGCGTAGGGCTGTCGGTTCGGCTTGTCGATCCAATTCCGCCGCACAGCGCAATTCGAACCCGGCGGCGGCGACCGCTTCGGCGAAGGTCGGCTCATTGAGCAACTGATATTCGCGTTGGCGGCGGTGGAGTTGACCGTCCGTCAAACTGCCGTCGCGGCCATCGAGAGTGATGTCGAGGACGCCGGGGTGGCAGGTCAATTCGACGCGCCGGCCCGGTGCGGCGGCGAGCCATTCGGCGAAGAATTGATCGCGGTGGACGTACGGGGGGTCGGTGATCCCCATCAACCATTCGGCGCCGGGGAACCCCTCGGCCGCTTGGCGCTTCGCCGCTTGCCCGCCGAAGCGCGTGAGCGCCAGACGCTTGGAGCGCGCCCCGCGAATCCCGAGGAGCGTGTGGAGCGGTTCGACAACCCGTCGCAAGAAAGGCTTCGGTTCCACTTCGCCCAGCACGGTCCGGAGCGCCCGGCCGACGGGGCCGAAGATGTGGAGGTGATGGTGGGCGTTCACGTTGGCGGGCGGTTCGCCGACGAGGTCGAGGTAACGGTGGAACTGGGCTCGGAACTCCGCTTCGATTTCGTCTTCGCGGATTCGCCCGCGCAGCATCCGTTTCAAAAATGCACCCAGCTTCAAAAATCGACCGTCCGCACCGACGAGCGAGGGGATCAGTCGCGCATCGAGAATCGGTGAATCGAGGGTGAGGCAGGGGTGCCAACCTAGTTCGAGTGGGCAACCTTGGATTCGCCATTCGGCGACGCCTTCTTCGGCGTAAGGTGAGTTCGCGAGCATCACGGTGGATGTCACGACGCCGCGCCGGCCCAAATCGAGAATGCCCCGGCTGGTGTTCGGGCCGATGCCGAAGTCGTCGGCGGTCACGAGTAAAGTGCGCGGTGTTTCGGGTTCCAAGTGGCGAATTCCAAAGTAGTCGGTCGCGATCCGTGCGACGCGGTTCCGGTAGCCGCAGGAGCGTCGCGCGGAGAGCGACGCCGGGGCTAGGCCGCTCGACTCAGCAACCGTTGTGCCGCGTCGTCCACGGGGGCCGGGAAGCCCGATTTCGGCCAGCGCCGGCGGATCCGCCAAAGTTCGCGGATCATCGTCGCGATCGTCCTCAGGCCACCGGTGCTGCTGACCGCATCGTCGTAACGGACGCAGACCGGCATCTCCGTGACCGGGATCCCGTAGCGGGCGCAAGCCGTGAGCAATTCGCAATCGAAACCGAATCCGTCGCACGTGAGGTTGGGGAGGACGCGCTCGGCCACGGCGGCCGTCATTCCCTTCAACCCGGCCTGCGTGTCGTTCAGGGTCAGTGGCAGCATGCGCCGGGCGAGTCCGCCGAAGATGCGGCTCTGTTTGCGGCGCTTGGCGATGTAGGCCAAGTGGCGGACCGGCACTTGCACCAAACTGTCGGGGTGATCGCGGCTACCGACGGCGAGTTGAGCCCCGCGTTGCAGTTCGTCGGCCAAGCGGGCGATGTCGTCGAAGGAGTAAGCGAGATCGATATCGGTGAAGATGCGCACCGACCCGGTCGCGGCGAGCAGGCCGACCCGCACGGCGTGGCCTTTGCCGCGATTGCGGCCGTAACCGACGACGCGGAGCCGGCGATCGGCGGCCTCGAGGCTCAACTTTTCCAGCCGTTCGGCGGTCCCGTCGGTGCAGCCGTCGCATACGAAGACCGCTTCCCATGGGTCTCGGCGCACGGCGATAAAATCGCGCACCGCATGCCACGTGCGTTCGACGATCGGACCGGGGTTGTATGCGGGAAAGACGAGGCTGATCACGTCGGCGACATCCTTTCATCGAACGATCCGCGGGGATTGTCGACACGGTCCGGGATCGCTGCACAATCGGCTGGTTGGGGAAAGTACGGTACGCGTGCCAGTTTGTAAAGTGCGGAACCGGAAAAGTGGGGGAAGGGAAATTGCGAAACCGGCGCGCGCGGTTCGCCGCGCGCCGCCGTATTCGCGGTTCAACCGCAAGAGCTACAGCCTTTGGTCGACTTGCAGCCCGTCGCGCTGACGGCGGTCAGGGCGGCGGCGGCGATCAGCATCGCGTAGAAAAATTTGCGCATCGGAACCATCCTTGGCAGTGGAAAAAGCACTTCGCCACCCGGGCGGCGCCCGCATCTGGTGAAGTGCGAGATTTATCGGTACCTCCGGACGGATCGACCGACCGATTCCGCCGGCAAACCCCGCAAAACAGAACCGGGGAGTCGGGTCGTGGCGGGCGGGCCGATTGTGCCGGCGATTCGGGGATTTCTACCGCGGCCCGGTCTCCCTATCATGCGATCATGAGCGACGCGATTACCGTCCGCGATCTCGTCAAAACTTACCCGGCCCGACCGCCGGTGGAAGCCGTGCGCGGGGTGACCCTCGACGTCCGCGTCGGCGAATGCTTCGGGTTGCTCGGGCCGAACGGGGCCGGCAAAACGACGACACTGGAAATCGTCGAAGGCTTGCTCGCGCCGACTTCCGGCGAGGTCACGGTGCTCGGTCGGCAGTGGAAAACCCACGAGTCCGAGCTGCGCGAGCGCATCGGGATTTCGCTCCAAGAGACGCGGCTATCGGACAAACTCCGCGTCCGCGAGACGCTGGAACTGTTCCGCAGCTTCTACAAGACCGGCCTCGAACCGGACGCGGCGATGGCGCTGGTGTCGCTGAACGAGAAAGCCCGCGCGTTCGTGGACAAACTCTCGGGCGGGCAGAAACAGCGGTTGGCTGTCGCGTGCGCCCTCGTCGGCGAACCGGAATTGCTCTTCCTCGACGAGCCGACCACGGGCCTCGATCCGCAGTCGCGCCGGCAACTTTGGGATGTGATCCGCGACTTCAAAGCGCGCGGCCGTACGGTGCTACTGACGACGCACTACATGGACGAAGCCGAGAAACTCGCGGATCGCGTGGCGGTCATCGACGCGGGCCAAGTGATCGCCCTCGGGACGCCGCAAGAGCTGATCCTGCAAGTCGGCGGCGAGCACGTCATCGACTTCACCGTGGCGGAACCGGCATCGATTTCGGACGGGGCATTGAAAGGCCTGCCGACGGTCAAGACCGTCAAACGGGCCGCCGACGGTGCCTTGTCATTGTCCGTGGCGGAACCGGCACAAGTGCTTCCGGCGCTGCTGATCCTGCTGCAAGCCAACGCCGTCAAACTCCTCGGGCTGACGACGCGCACGGCGACGCTCGAAGATGTCTTCGTGACCCTCACCGGCCGGCACCTCCGCGATACGGAATGATCCCACCGTGAACCGCCATCCGCTTTTTCAATTGACGCTGGCCCGCTTCCGCGAGTTCTACCGCGAACCGGCCGCCGTGTTCTGGGTCTATGGGTTCCCGCTGCTGCTGGCGGTGGCGCTCGGCGTCGCTTTCCGGGATCGGCCCGTCGAGAAGATCACCGTCGATGTCGTATCGGACGGTGCCGGTGGCCGAGCGGCGGCGGAAACTCTCGCGGCGAAGCTGAGCGCCGACGAGCGGTTGAAAGTGAATATCAACCCGGATGCCACGGCGAAGAACCGCCTGCGCACCGCGAAGACGGGATTGATCCTCCGGCCGCTCGCGGGGGAGCCGAAGTGGGAGTATCAACTCGACCCGAATCGACCGGAGTGCGTGCTGGCCCGCAATGCGGTCGACAATCAACTCATCCGCAGCGAAGCGCCGAACTTGCCGAAGCCGCGCGATATCACGACCGAGGAACCGGGCGGTCGCTACATCGACTTCTTGCTGCCCGGATTGATGGGGACGAACCTCATGGGCGGCGGGCTCTTCGGCGTCGGATTCGTCATCGTCGATTTGCGCGTCCGCAAGTTGCTCAAGCGTTTCTTGGCGACGCCGATGCGGAAACACCACTTCTTACTCAGCCTGCTGATTTCGCGGTTGGTGTTCGTGCTCGTCGAAATCGCAGTCTTGCTCCTGTTCGCCAACTTGGCCTTCGACGTGACCGTCCACGGCAGTTGGCTCGCGCTGCTGGCGTTGGTCTTCGTCTCGGGCTTGAGCTTCGGCGGGCTCGGGTTGCTGATCGCGTGCCGGGCGAAGACGATCGAAACCGTGTCGGGCTTGATGAACGCGATCATGCTGCCGATGTACGTCGTCAGCGGCGTCTTCTTCCCGTCCGACAAGTTTCCGGACATCGTGCAACCGCTGATCCGGTTGCTCCCGCTGACCGCCTGCATCGACGGCCTGCGGGCGATCATCAACGACGGCGCCGGCTTCGCGGACATCTGGCGAGAGTTTCTCGTGCTGGCCGCGTGGGGATTGGCCAGCTTTGGGATCGCGATGAAGTTATTCCGCTGGCGGTGAATCGTTTTTCCCCGGCGAGCCGGCCCCGTAAGGGGTCGTAGTTCTGCTTGTAAAACTCCGATCCCTCACGGGGCCGGCTCGCCAGGAGTGTCACTTCCGGATTCGGATCTCGTATATGCGATTCGTCGTCGCCATGTCCGAGTTCGGGTTGCCGCCGGTCAGTGTGGCGACGCCTTCTTTCAAAGCGTAGATAAACGCATCGCCCGTCACGGGGTCCATTGGGATAGGCGATTGAATGTCCTTCAAATTCGCAGGAAGTTTGCCGGCGTGGTCGAAAGCGTGCAGGCGGATGGCTTCGATGACGCGGAGGTAGGCGACGCGCTGTTGAAGCCGAACGTTAGCTTGTCGGACTTTGTTCGCAGTTGGTAGGATCAATCGCGATAGGATCCGCGTGTCGTCCGTTTTCAAAGCCGCCTCCATGTCGGTCGCCAGTTTGGACGCCACCGGATTGGGAATGTGAAAAGGTCGGAAGATATCGTCGAGGTCGACTTCGTAGCGCCGGACGTCGCCGGTCGCAAGCGCCTGTAACGCCGTCATGGCTTTCACCGTTTCGGCGTGCATTCCAGTTTCGAGTAGGAAGGTTTTGGCAGCATCGACTCTTTTCGCATCTTTGGCGAGTGCGGTGTAGCGTTCGGAAAGCGGAACATCGGTCTTATTGCCTTGGCGGGACAAATAGAAGAAGACATTTAAGTCCGCGAGGACCTTTTTCATGTCTGCGTCCGACAAAGCGCCTTTGGCCTTGAGCAAGGTGCCGAAGAGCGTTTCGCAAAGGAGCTTCTCACCTTGGATCGCCGTGCGCATGTCGAGCCCTTGCGGTTGGATTTCCGTAAACGACCAGTACAAATTTGGGCAGCCCGGCTGTTGAATCATCTCTTCGAGGGCGTTTAGGCAAATCGCTTCGATGGCCAAACCGACGAGTCCCGCGATCAGAGTCGGATGCGTCTCGAACGAGCCGACGAGACCGAAATACGTGCGTGCCGTATACGCGGCCTTCTCGAAATCTTTGATGGCGATCTCGTACCTCATGCGGACTTTGAGCACGCTGGCCCACTCGCGCATCTTCTGGATTTCGGGCACCAGCGTGCCGATGCCATCGCGGCGGATGTTGAACCAGATTTGCCAGTCGGATGTCAAAAATCGCGAGGCTTCATCGACGTCCGCTAGCGGTCGGCCGGTCGGGGCGAAGTCGATGAGACGCTTGTCGGTCAGGAACGCCGTCTCTTTGCCTTCGCGGTAGGCCAATCCGCCGAGGTTGGCGAGAGGGGATTTTCTCATCTCGTCGAGAGGGAGATCTTCCAGCTTCATCCCGTTCCATTTTTCGCGTTGTTCGACCGCTTCCTTCGCAAAGAAGGTCGCTTGTTCCATCGTGGCCTTCATGTACCCCGAGATACGGTTGCCCGGCTGCATCTCCTTGTACTGCGGCGTCACATAGAAGCGGGACAGCGGCTTTGGTAGCGCCGTCGGCGACAGTGTCAGCGGGATCGTGATCTTGCCGTCTTTCGGCTCCGGGTTCGGTTGGGCGCTAGCCATTGAGACGGTGGCCGCGAGTAAAAGGCTCAAAATGAGTCGCATGGGGAAACTCCGATTGGGAATGGGGATCAATCGATGCGGATCGGCGTGCGCGCCGTCCAATGCTCTTCGGGCACGATCGAGGCGGTCGGGACGGGTTCGGAATTCTCGGGTTCAAAATTCCACAGTCGCGCGGAATGGTCGATAGGATTCGACGGCGCTTCGGGGATGCTCGGCTCGAAGTTATCGCCAGCCGACAATGGAATCGCGATGGGATCGCGCGATTGTTCGGGGGTCAACCGGACCAGGAGGAAAAGCAGGTTTGTCGCGATTAACACGAGGCTCAGCCATTTCCAAACCGGTGAACGCCGCGCCGAGGCCCGCCCGGCGGCGAACAAGATCGCATCCCGGTTCGCCGCGGCCGGTTTCAGTTTCGCCAAGGTTTCGATCACGCCGTCGGCCATGGGGCACCCAACCTTTCTCGCAGTGTTTGCAGGCCCGCTTCGAACCGCCGATGCACCGAACTGATGGAGCAATCGCACGCGGTGGCGATTTGCTCGAGACTCAACCCGGACCAAATTCGCAACACGATCACCTCGCGCTGATCCGGCGGCAGCGCCTGGAGTGCGAAAACCGCTTCTTCGGCATCGATGCCGCCCAGCGATGTTTCGTCGAACCAGACCTCCGGAATGGCCCGCATGGCTTCCCGCTTCCGCCTCCGGCGTTCGGCTTTGCCGGCATCGATGGCCCCGTTCCGCACGACCTTGTAAAGCCACGCCACTGGATCGAGCTTCGGGGTCCGCGCTTGCACGAGCTTACAGAAGGCGTCCTGCACGACGGCCTCGGGGTCGCCGCAGTGCTGCCGGGCGAAGAGCGTGAGCGCCGCCGCGTGGGCATCGATCCATTCGGCCAAGAGCGGAGGGGTCATGCTGGAAGGGAAGACGGCGCGGGGGTGGGGATTTTCCGCAGGGATGGGATTATTTCTTGAGGAAGGCGACGAGCAGGGAGATGAGCACTGCGACGGCGGAGATGATCAGCGGGACGAACTGCCACGAGCGGTCGGAGCTTCTTTCAAGGGCTGCGATTTTTCCTTGCAGTTCGGTCAGCTTGACTTCGAGCGACGCGAGTTTCTCCTGAATCTTTTCGATGGCGACGCGAGCTTCGGACAATTTTTCCGCATTGGCGATATTCGTGATCTTCAGTGTCAGCTCTTCACGGATTGCCGACTCTCGAACTACGGCCAAATCCCGACGGAGCTCATCGATCCGTTCCGTGTTTGTCGGAATCGCCATGTTTAAATTGCCCCGGCGAGGTCATACGCTGCGGCCCGAGCCTGTTGCGCTTTCAAATCCTCTAAATTCAGCCGATAGAGTTCATCGATGAATCGATCGATCAAGTCCCACGGCACAGGAAATTTCTCGACGATCGGGTCGAGGAACGGATTGATCGCAAAGCGGAAGTCATGAACCCCGTACTCCCGACCCTCGTGGCGGGCTACCAGATCCAAGAGGATCAATTTGCGCCCTTCGTCCCGCAGCACGCAACGCCAATGCGCGGTGATGTTGAAATAATCGAGACTCGAGAAACGGTCGGCGAGCCACATCGATGCGGATTCGACTCCCCGGAGCAAGTCAGGTGTCATGTGCTCAGAATCGATTGTCGTCTTGACCATGCTGGAACTCCCCAATCGCTTAAGGAGATTGTACCACCTCTATCCGCGTTTGCCTATCGCTCCCCCATCCGTAAAACATCCCCGAAACACGTCGTCGGTCGCTAGCGCCGCGCGATGGCCACCCCTCTTTCTGCGAGATTCTGTTCGATGAGCACCCAGCACGTTTACTTCTTCGGCGGCAGCACGGCGGACGGCGACGGCAAGATGAAAGAACTCCTCGGCGGCAAGGGGGCCAACCTCGCCGAGATGTGCAAAATTGGCATCCCCGTGCCCCCCGGCTTCACCATCACCACGGAAGTCTGCGCGGCGTACTACGACCACGGCAAGAAGATCCCCGAAGCGGCCGTGCCCGAGATCGACGCCGCCATGAAAAAGGTCGAAACGACCTTCGGCAAGAAGTTCGGCGACAACAGCGATCCGCTGCTCGTGAGCGTGCGCTCCGGCGCCGCGCTGTCGATGCCCGGGATGATGAACACCATCTTGAACCTCGGCCTCACCGACGCCAGCGTCGAAGGGCTCGCCAAGCTCACCGGCAACCCGCGCTTCGCCTACGACAGCTACCGCCGGCTCATCGACATGTTCGGCAGCACCGCCATGGGCTGCGAGCACGAAGCCTTCGAACACGAGATCCACAAACTCAAAGACGAGAAGAAGGCCAAGCTCGACACCGACCTCAGCGCCGACGATTTAAAGGAACTCGTGAAGCGGTACAAGGCCGTCTACAAGAACCACGTCGGGGCCGACTTCCCGCAGGATCCGAAGCAGCAGCTCATGCTTTCGATCAACGCGGTGTTCAACTCGTGGAACGGCAACAAGGCCATCGAATACCGCCGCATCGAACGGATCACCGGCCTGAAGGGCACGGCCGTCAACGTGCAAGCGATGGTTTTCGGAAACATGGGCGAAGGCTCTGGCACCGGCGTCGCCTTCACGCGCGATCCGAACACGGGCGAGAACGTCTTCTACGGCGATTACCTCATCAACGCCCAAGGCGAAGACGTCGTCGCCGGCATCCGCACGCCGGAGCCGATCGCGAAGCTCGACTCGGAGATGCCGAGGGTCTACAAGCAGCTCATGGCGATCCGCGAGAAGCTCGAAGTCCACTACAAGGAAATGCAGGACATCGAGTTCACGGTGCAAGACGGCACCCTGTACATGCTCCAAACGCGCTCGGGCAAGCGCACCGGCACCGCCGCCGTGCGCATCGCCGTCGAGATGGCGAAGGAAGGCAAGATCACCGAGACGGACGCCGTGAAGCGCGTTCCCCCGGATTCGCTCAACCACCTGCTGCAACCGCAGCTCGATCCGAAATCGAAAGTCAAAGCCGTGGCGCAGGGCATCGCCGCCAGCCCCGGAGGGGCGTCGGGCCAAGTCGTGCTCTCGGCGGAAGCGGCCGTCGAGTTCGCCGCGAAGTATCCGAACAAGCCGCTGATGCTCGTCCGCAAGGAAACCAGCCCCGAAGACGTGGCCGGCATGCACTTGGCCAAGGGGATCCTGACGAGCACCGGCGGCAAGGCGAGCCACGCGGCCGTGGTCGCCCGCGGTTGGGGCAAGCCTTGCGTCGTCGGTTGCGAGGCGATGAAGATCGACGAGCACGCCGGGACCGCGACCATCGCGGGCCACGTCGTGAAGGCTGGGGACTTCATCACGATCAACGGCACGACCGGCGACGTGATGATCGGCCAAGTGGAAACCATCGACCCGAGCCTCACCGGCGACTTCGAGACGCTGATG
>JAYSYN010000269.1:0-10394 GCA_043727575.1 Fimbriiglobus sp. | reverse complement strand
CCGCGTGCTGAACGGCCACAGCGGCTTGGCTGGGGAAATCGGGCACATCACCGTGGTCGCCGAGGGGGGGCGGGCCTGCGGCTGCGGGAACACCGGCTGTTTGGAAACGGTCTGCAACGATGCCGCCTTCGCGCGGCGGGTCGGGCGAAAATTGAACCGCACCGTGACGGTGGACGAAGCGTTGGCGCTCGTGGAATCGGGACGTGGCCCGCTCGCGGGGGAACTGCTCGAGACGGCGAAGTACCTGTCGATCGCGGTCGCGGCCGTCATCAATTTGTTCAACCCGACTACGGTCTTCGTGCACAGCCGGCTCTTCGCGGCCGACGACGGTTTGTTCCAACGGGTCGTCGACCTCACCGCCAAGCGGGCGCTGCGACCGTCGTTCGCCGACTGCCGGATTCTGCGCGCGAAAGGGACGAAGCTGCAAGGCGCCGTGGCCGCGGCGGTGCAGCACCTCACGAACGCCGTGGCGGGGTGATGGGCTGTCGAGGTGGTACCGCGCGTCCGGTGCGGAGATTGGAGAATCGGCCCTGTCGCCGGCGCTTTGTCAGGCGGCCGCCGCGGCCATGAGCGTTTCGACTGCGGGCGCTGTCAACTCGACCGAAACAAACAAGTCCCGCGGATATAGGTAATCCTCGCCCGACTCGTCGACGACTCGTACCATGCCCCGACCCTCGGCGTCGGTATCGGATAAGGCTTGGTACACTTTGCGCGCCTCCAAAGAAGCCGGGTAATCGCCGGCCGACACACAAAGTAAGAATCGGGCTGTATCGTTCGATTCTGCCATGGTCATTCTCCGAGGAACCTTTTGATCTTCATTTCTTTGCGCCCTATTCCATGGGCTTCGTACCAATGGAGTTCGGCCCGGCACTCGCTCCCATCCGCGAGGCGAATCCGGGCAAAGCCCTTTCGCTTACGCCATCGGCCGGCCCCATAGGCGCGTTTGAGCCGCGGTAATTCGCGGATGGACGTTCCGGTAGAGAAAGTCTCCACATCCGCGATCTCGCCGATGAGTTCAAAGTTCATGAAAGCATCATCGGGGACCGAGAAGGCCCAGTCAAGTTCGCCGCGCCGCCTATCCCACGCGGCCGTCTCGCCTTTGTGGTACCGGATTCAGATGGAGCCTACCCGCGTTGTCCATTCCACACCGGTTCGCTATCCCCCCGGTTGCAACACCCGGAAGACCGCGTCGAACAGTTCTTGGACGCGGAAGGGTTTGGCCAGAATTGCCGCGAGGCCTTCGAAGTCGTTCGCGGCCGCATTCGGGCCGAAGCCGGTCGTGAGGATCACTTTCGCACCGGGGTCCACGGCCCGCAATTGGCGGAAGGTTTCGACACCGCCCTGCCGGGGCATGGAAAGATCCAGCAGCACGACATCGACGGCGTTCGCCGGGTCGCGGAACGCCGCCGCGCCGGCGACGCCGTCGCCCGCGAGGATCACGGCGAACCCGGTCGCTTCGAGCATCCGCTTGAAGAGGCCCCGCACGTCGGCTTCGTCGTCGATGACGAGCACGACCTTGCCCGCGCCGGACCGTATGGGAAGTGGCATGGCGAAGACTCCGGGAGTCAGCTTGCGTCGCGTCGCACCGCGATCACCCGCCAGCGGCCGTCGAGGTCTTTGATACTTTCGCCCAAAGTCCACTCGGGCCGGTCGGCGAAGAGCGACCGGACGCTGTCGTTTTGAGTGTAACCGATTTCCAGCAACAAATCGCCGCCCGGTTTGAGGAACTTGCCGGCGTCGGCCGCGATGCGGCGGTAGAAGGCCAGACCGTCCGGCCCACCGTCGAGGGCCAGACGCGGTTCGTGATCGCGGACGTCCGGGGCGAGTCCCGCGATTTCCGACGGGGCGATGTACGGCGGATTGCTCGCGATCAAATCGAAGGTCGCGTCCGGGGGCAGCGGGGCGAAGAGGTCGCCGAGGTGAAAGCGCACGCGGCCGTCGACCCCGTGGAGCGCGGCATTTCGCCGGGCGACTTCCAGCGCATCCGGCGACACATCGACGGCGTCGACGGTGAGGCCGGGGCATTGGTGGGCCAAGCTGACGGCGATGCACCCGGAGCCGGTGCCGAGATCGAGGACGTGCGCCGCCGGCCGCATTTTCAACCGTTCGAGAGCCGCTTGCACCAAGGTCTCGGTGTCCGGGCGCGGGATGAGCACGGCCGGGGTGACCTCGAACCGCAGCAGGAAAAAATCTTTACTGCCCACGAGGTAGGCCACGGGCCAACCCTGCACGCGGCGTTGGATCAATTCGCGGAACTTCGTCCGTTCGTCGTCGGTCGGTTCGTCGAAAGAGCGCACCAACACGTCGATCGGCTTGCAATTCAAGACGTGGGCGAGAAGCAAGCGCGCTTCGAGCGAAGGGGCATCGATCCCTTTCTTGCTCAGGAACTCGGTCGTCCAGTGCAAGAGCGTACGAACCGTCCATACCGGCGGAGCCGCCGTCGCCTGATCCGTAGCCATGGTGCGGAATCCATCCGGGTCGGCCCAAGGGTGATGGGATAACCTAGCCCGGCCCACGGTGAGCGTCTACGCGGGGAATTCGGAAATCACCCCGCGCCCGATTTCGCCGGCCATGTCGCGCGGGCTGCGGCCGTGGTGATTCTTGCAATCCGGGTCCGCCCCGGCGTTCAACAACAGGCGGATGATCTCCACTCGCACGTATAATGGCACGCTCGAGACCGCGGTCCAGAGCGGGCCGTTGCCGTAGCGGTCGACCCGGTTCGGGTCGGCTCCCGCACTCAAAAGGATCGGGAGGGCGTCCAGATGGCCTTGCAGCACGGCGGCTTGGAGCGGTGTGAATTCGGCGTCGTCGCCGAGATTCGGATCGACGCCGCCGGCCAGTTCCTTCCGGAGCCCGGCCAGGTCGCCGTTGCGGGCGTGCGTCCACAACGCGGGTAGCGGCTGGCGTTTCGACGATTTCGCCATGAACCAGAACCTCGAACAAGTGGCTTTGACGGTGAAATCAGGTGGGCGACCGGAAAATCTTCCCGCGCGGCGCAGACAGTTCCGATCACCTTTGCTATACTGCCAGAACGACTATTCCGCATCGCGGAGTGGCGGTCTCGCTTCGGTCGCTAGTCAGTCCGGGGGTTCGCCCTCGGCAACGGTGGCCCACTCGCCTGCCGGGTCTTCCCGGTGGCGTTCGTTTTTTGATAGTGGACGAGGAACGACCGATGAAAGTCCGGGCCAGCATCAAACGCATGTGCGACAAATGCAAGCTGATCAAGCGCAAGGGCGTCGTGCGCGTCATCTGCGAAGACCCCCGCCACAAACAACGCCAAGGCTAATCAGGACGTACTTCTATGCCCCGTATTCAAGGCGTCGACATCCCCTCGAACAAGCCGACCCACATTTCCCTCCGTTACTTGAAGGGGATCGGGCCGACGACTTCGTTGGAACTCTGCGCGAAAGTCGGCATCGATCCGCAGCGGAAAGCCGCGACCCTTTCGGACGACGAAGTCGCCCGCTTGGCCATCACCATCGACCGCGATTACATGGTCGAAGGGGGCTTGCGCCGGTTCGACGGCGGCAACATCCAGCGCCTCAAAGAAATCAAGTCGTACCGCGGCGAACGCCACCGCAAAAACCTGCCGTGCCGCGGCCAGCGCAGCAAGACGAACGCCCGCACCCGCAAGGGCATCCGCAAGACGGTCGCCGGTAAGAAGGGCGTCAAGGACAAATAAGCAATGCGGAGTGCGGAATTCGGAGTGCGGAATCGAAACCCGCCCCGTCCGCATTTTCGACTTCTTGTGTTTTTATTCCGAACTCCGCACTCCGAATTCCGAACTCCCAACATGGCCAAGAACAAGAAGAAAAAAGCCCGCCGGAACGTCTCCAAAGGCGTCGCGCACATCCAATCGACGTTCAACAACACGATCGTGACGATCAGCGACACCAACGGCGACACGCTCTGCACCAGCAGCGGCGGGGCTGTCGGCTTCAAGGGCAGTCGGAAGAGCACGCCGTTCGCCGCCCAACGGGCCGCGGAAGAGTGCGCCGGCAAAGCCGCGAAGTTCGGCGTGAAGGAAGTCGAAGTCAAAGTCAAAGGCCCCGGCGCCGGCCGCGAATCGGCCGTCACCGCCCTGCAAGCCTCCGGGCTGAACGTCAAGGCGATCGAAGACGTGACCCCGCTGCCGCACAACGGCTGCCGCCCGCCGAAGAAACGACGGGTGTAAGCTTCGGAGTTCCGAGTGTTCGACTCGAAACTCCGAACTCTTCTCCGGCCCGAACGATCCGACCCTGGGGTTCGCCGTTCAATAGTGGCCGATTTTTGACCCCAGTTGAGGCCTCGGTTCGTACCGGGGATTTGCGTCTATGGCCCGATTCACCGACCCCGTTTGCAAGCGCTGCCGGCGCGAGCAGATCAAGCTCTATCTCAAGGGCTCGCGATGCTACACCCCGAAGTGCCCCATCGACCGCGAAGCCCCGCCGCCCGGGATGCACGGTCTGCGCCGCAGTAAAGTCTCCGAATACGGCGTGCGCCTCCGCGAGAAGCAGCGCCTCAAGTTCTTCTACGGCATCTTGGAACGGCAGTTCGTCCGCTACTTCGAACTCGCGGCCCGCACCTCCGCGAACACCGGCGAAGGCCTGCTGTCGCTGCTCGAACGGCGTCTCGACAACGTCGTCCACCGCCTCGGCTTCGCCCCCAGCCGCGCCTCGGCCAGGTTGCTCGTGAGCCACGGGCACGTCCTCGTCAACGGTCGCAAGTGCGACATCAGCAGCATGATCCTGCGGCCGAACGACGTGATCAAAGTGAAGACGAACGTCCGCAGCCAGAAGCTGGCCAAGACGGCCCTGCAAACGACCCCGCCGCAGATCCCGGACTTCTTGATGTTGCTCAACAACGAAGAACCGGAAGGCAAGATGACCCGCATCCCGACCCGGCAAGACGTCGACAGCCGCATCGCGGAAATCCGCGAGCAACTGATCATCGAAATCGCCACGCGGTAACGATGGGGAAGAATAGGAAAGAAGATTGAACCGCGGAGGAGCGGAGACGCGGAGGGATGCAAGAGAATTCAGAATCATTGAGATCAGCATCGCCGATGATTCGATTTCAATCATTTGTTTCCTCCGCGTCTCCGCTCCTCCGCGGTTCAAATTCTTAATTGGCTCGAATAGCCGCGAGAAATATTCAGGCATGATCGCACTGTCCGAACGCCCGGTGATTAGCGACGTCCTCGCGGCGGCGAATCGACTCGCCCGCGGATCGGACAGCGTGAGGGCGGTCATGGGCGTAGAAGAAAATCGGTTCAGCCGGGCTCTCGAAGATTTGCAGCGACTCGCGGTGACGGAAACAATCGCCGTGGCCATCGTCGGCGGGTTGGCCGCGATCCATTACGGCTATCCGGCGGCCACGCAGGACATCGATATCGCGATCGCCCGGGCGGATCTCGACCGATTTGTGACCGCGGCCCCCGCTTACGGATTCAAGGTCGTGTGGCGAGCGGAGTCCGGCTGGCACACGCTGACGCACGGCGATGTCGAAATCAATGTTGTGCCCGAAGGCGGGCGAGCGAAGAATACTTCGCCGACCACGATTCCGAGCCCCGCGGCGATGGGCATTGGACATGAACTCGGCTTCGCTAGTTTGCCGGCGTGGATCGAATTGAAAATCAGTGCGGGTCGCCAAAAGGACCGCGCCCATGTGGTCGAAGTGTTGAAAAAGACCGCGGATCTCGAAGTCGAGGCGGTCCGCAAGGCGTTGAATTCGGTCGACGCCGGGTACGCGGCGACGTTCGAGCAATTGCTCGGAGAAGCCATCGACGAACGTCGGCAAGAAGAAGAACGCGGCGGAATTCGCTGATTCCAGCGTTCCCCGCATGATGGAGTTGACCTCGGAACTGCGAACTCCGGGTGTCGTTTCGGTTTCCGTTGTCCGGGTCGCAGGTTCTGGCTCGCCGTCGATTCGCCGACGAGCGGAAAGCCGATTGCTTCCGACCCCGAGGATTTCTCATGCGTATCCGCTGGCGCGGCCTCGAACTCCCGAACCGCGTGCAGGCCGAGCGATCGAGCCTGACCGACATGTACGGCAAGTTCTCCATCGAACCCTTCGAGCGCGGCTTCGGCATGACCGTGGGCAACAGCCTGCGGCGCATCCTGCTGTCGAGCCTCGAAGGCAGCGCCGTCACCAAGATCAAAATCCAAGGCGTCCAGCACGAGATCAGCACGATCCCCGGCGTCGTCGAAGACGTCACGGATATCGTCTTGAACGTCAAGGCGCTCGTCGTCAAAAACCTGTCGGATCAACCGAAAACGATCCGCATCAACGCCCACGGCACGCGCGACAAACGCGAAGTGCTCGGCGCCGACATCGAACACGACGAGATGGTGCAGATCGTCAACCCGGAGCACCGCATCGCGACGCTCACGGCCGAAGTGCCGTTGGTCATCGAGATGACGGTGGAAAACGGCCGCGGCTACCGCACCGCCGAGGAAAACGGCGGCAAGGAACGCGAGATCGGTGTCATCCCGGTCGACAGCAGCTTCTCGCCGGTCATCCGCGTGAAGTACGACATCGAAGAAACCCGCGTCGGCCAGAAGACCAACTACGACCGCTTGGTCATGGAAATCTGGACCAACGGCACCATCGCCCCGCAGATGGCCGTCGTCGAAGCGGCCAAGATCCTGCGCAAGCACTTGAACGCCTTCGTGCAATACAGCGAGCCCGGGCCGGAAGTCGATACGACCGAATTGCCCGAATTCACCTCGGCGGGCCCGAGCCAGATCGACAACGAACTCGAGAAGAAGCTCAACATGAGCCTCGCCGAACTCGAACTGTCGGTACGGGCGACGAACTGCTTGGAATCCGAAGGCATCGCCACGGTCCGCGACCTCGTGATGCGCTCCGATGAAGAACTGCTGGAAGTCCGCAACTTCGGCGAAACCACGCTCAAAGAAGTCACCATCAAGCTCAAAGAAAAGGGCTTGCACCTGGGCATGAAGACCAAACGCTGACGCGATTGCGGATTTGGATTGATAAATCCGAAATCCCAAATCGAAAATCCGCAATTCTTCCCCGTGTCCCCCGCCTTCCTTGAACCGGGGCGGAGTTCTCACCATTAGGAGTCGATCGTGAACCACCGCCGCCGCGGCCGCAAACTGAACCGCAACGCGAGCCACCGCCTCGCTCTCTTCCGGAACCTCAGCCGGGCGCTGATCACGCACGAGAGCATCCGCACGACGGTGGCCAAGGCCAAAGAACTGCGCCCGTTCGTCGAGAAGTTGATCACGCTGGCCAAGAACGCCGCGATCCTCACGGCCGCTGACGCGACCGCGAACCGCGTCGCCGCACTGCACCTGCGCCGCCAAGCGATGGCCAAGCTCGGGCCGATGCACGGCACCGGCGTCTACGACAAAGCCGGCGAATTGGTCGAAGGCAACGACACCGTGTTGAAGAAACTCTTCAACGTCCTCGGCGCCCGCTTCGTCGATCGCCCGGGCGGCTACACCCGCGTCTTGAAGCTGAGCTACCGCCGCTTGGGCGACGCCGGCGAGACCGCCATCATCGAACTGATGAAAGAAGGCGAAGTGAAAACCAAAGTCAAGGGCGCCGAACCGGCCCCCGCCCCGGTGCCACTGCCCGCTTGATGGCACCGACACAGCAGAAGCCCGTCTCCGAAGAGCCACCTCCATCCGGGTGGCTCTCGTTTTTCCGACTGCGTACTGTCCGGCGTTTCTCCTCTTCGGCCGATTCCGCGCAGTTTGCGCTTGACCCGATGCCCTCCGCGGGCTTTCCTGATAGGGGTAACGATTTGTCACGCGGAACTCTCCGCGTCCGAATCGCGTCGGAACGTTTCTCCTCCCGTCCGGTATCAGGATTCCCCATGATCCGCTCGACTCCCTCGCTTTCCCCGACCGGTCGGGTCGGCATCGCCTTCTTCGCGGCGCTGGTGTTGTTCTTCTCGGCGCCGGCGACGACTTACGGCCAGGATGCCGATCCGCCAAAAGCCGCCTCCGCCGAACCGGACAAGAAGTCCGGCGACAACATCTTCATCCACATCATCAAGTCGGTCGGCATCTTTTGGCTCGTCCTGTTGCCCACCTCGCTCTGGCTCGTGGCGATCGTCGTCCTGTTGATCCTCGATCTCCGCGGCGGCTCCGCCATCCCCGCCGGGTTCGTCGACGAATTCACCGACATCGTGAACAAGCGGAAGTTCAAGGAGGCCTTCGACATGGCCAAGGGCGATCCGTCGTTCCTCGGCCGGGTGCTCACCGCCGGCATGGGCCGGTTGCAGTACGGCCTCGAAGACGCCCGCGAGGCGGCCCTCAACACGCTCGAGTCGATCAAGTCCGATAAGGATCAGAAGAACAATTACACGGCCGTGATCGCGACGCTCGGGCCGCTGCTCGGCCTCGTCGGCACGGTGTTCGGGATGATCGAGGCGTTCATGGAACTCGCCACCGGCGACGCCAAACCGGCCAAGCTCGCCGACGGGATCTCGCACGCGCTGTCGGTCACGCTCGTCGGGGTCGCCATCGCGGTTCCCGCCATCGCCATGAACACCTTCTTTCGCAACCGCATCACGCAAGTGTCGCTCGACGTGTCGCACGTCGCCGACGATCTGCTGACCCAGATGTACCACAACTCGAAGAAGCCGCCCGCGCCCGGCGCCCCGGTCGCCGCCGCCCCGGTCCAAGCCCAACCTCGCTAGCAGAAATGCGGAGTGCGGAGTTCAGAGTGCGGAATCGAAGAACCGCCGCTCCGAATTCTGCTCCGCCGCTTTCCATTCCGCACTCCGAACTCCGCACTGGTTTTCAAAATGAGTGTCCCCGCGAACCACGACAAAGCGGCCGAGCCGAACCTGACGCCCATGCTCGACATGGTGTTGCAGCTAGTGATGTTCTTCATGCTCTGCGCCAACTTCATCGCCGAAGAAACCAACGCGATGGTGAAACTGCCCAACGCCTCGGCGGCGCGGATCCTCGACAAAAACTCGGGCCAGACGATTTTCATCAACCTGACCTACCCCGGCAAAGACAAGTTCGGCGTCGACCAACCGAAGACGCTGACCTTCAACGCCGGGGTCCGCAAGGTGGCCTGCAGCAACTCGCTGCAACTGCAAACCGAACTCGAGAACCAGTACAAGCTCGACGAAGCGCGGGCCCAAAAGAAGCCGGAAGAGCGCGCCGAGTGGGAAGCCGGCCGGGGCCGGTCGATCGTGATCCTCCGCGCCGACCAACGCCACGACTACAAAGAGATCAACGAGATCCTCGCCGCGGCCCGCGCGGCCAACTACCGGGACATCCAACTGCGGGCGATCCAACTCAAGAACTGATCCGGAGCCGAAGATGCGCCGCCGCCGCCGTCAACAGACGCCCGCCACCGAGCCGGATTTGCCGATCACGCCGATGTTGGACATGTCGTTCCAGCTGATGGCGTTTTTCATCCTGACCTTCCGCCCGGTGCCGACGGAAGGGCAACTCGCGCTCGTGCTGCCGGACGCCGGGAACACCGCCCCGAGTTTCGCGAGCCCCCTCGAGGATAAACCCGATGCTTACGTCGCCACGGTCTCGCCGACGGGGGGCGTGCCCTCGGACATCACGCTGCTCAAAGACGGCGAACTCGCCCCGAAGACGTTCAAAATGACGCCGGGGAACCAAAGCCAAGCGATGAACGATTTTTACAAAGCGCTCGGCGAGATCATTCGGGAAAAGAAGGCCGCGAAGGGGCCGCTGCCGAAGTTGGAAATCCAGTTCGGCGACGAAGTGCGTTACCAGTTCGTGATCAAAATGCTCGACGACGCCAAGCTGGCGGGCTTCGAGAAAATCAGCCCGAACCTGCTCGGGAAGACCGCGCCGAAGAAGCCGCCGGCGCCGTGAGTCAATCCGACCCGCTGAGCCCGACCAACGCCTCTTGGCGGGTTTCGTAGAGCGCCCAAATCGTGTCGAGCGCCGTCGTTTTCAACAGCTCGCGGATGCGGCTGTTAACCCCGGCGATGGCCAATTCGCTCCCCTGTTGTTTCGCCAACAAATGGCAGCGCAGCAGGAACGTGATGAACGCCGATCCGAAGTACCGCACCCCCGTCAAGTCCACGATCAAATGCATGGGCGGGTCGTCTTTCATCGGCGCCAGCAGCATCTGCGCGGCCGGTTGCATCAGGCTCTCGGGCAGTTGTTCCACTTCCGGCGACGGGATGATGATGGCCACGTCCGAGTGCCACTTCACTTGGAAGTATTCGTTGGCCAGTGGCGATTCCGTGCGGCTCATGGTGGGCGAATTCCTGTCGGAAGCGGGTCTGCTAACCATACTAGCGTAACGGGTCCGGCTTGCAGACGCAAGCGAATCCGCCCGCCTGGGTGTAGCAACAACTCTTGGAGTTTTGGGGACCCGGCTCAGGCCGCAGTCCAGTAGCGGTCCCAGCAGTCGCTGTACAGGGCCGAGCACAGCCCGGC
>JAYSYN010000268.1:0-10418 GCA_043727575.1 Fimbriiglobus sp. | reverse complement strand
GGCCCGCTCGTGGAACTCCTAGCCCTCTGCGACACCCCGGAGTGGAACGACCTCTGGACCGCCGCCTAACGCCGTGGCAAAATCCGGAGGGATACCCTAAGGATGGATCAAGTAGCTTTTTTAGGGGAATTTGGCGATGCTGCTGAACAACCTCTTTGATAGGGTTTTGAAGCCTAACCCGCGGATTAGGCGGCAGCATTACCTGACGTGCTCCAATCGATGGGACGGATGTCGGCGTCGCTGGATAGCTTGTGCGGCCAGAGGATGTCGAAACGACAATCCTCTGAAAAAACCTAGCGGCCGCGACGTTTGTCTTTGCGATGAAGCGCCAATTGGTTCCGAACGAGACTCTCTGCAAATTAACCCAATCCGCTCGTGAGCTCTTCGCCGAAGTTGTAATTCAGTCCGTTCTGGCCAGCTCGAACTAGAATATTATTGAAGGAATCAGCGCCCACGACGCCTCCCAGGGTGCCAAGCGTCTCGGCGCTGTCCGTATAGTCCACAGGCTGCGTCTCGGTGATGGTGAACGTGCCCGGCCGGAGCCCCCGGAAGGAATAGTTGCCGAAGGTGTCGGTGACCGCCGTCAGGTTGACGGCGTTGCCGCGGTCGTCGATCCCCGTCAGAGTGATGAAGGTTCCGGCGATGCCCGCTTCGCCCTCGTCGTAGACCCCGTTGTGATTCATGTCGTAATACACTTTGCCCGAGAGGCTGCCCAGCGCCGAGACGTCCGACTTGGGCTTCACGGCCCACTCCTCGAAGCCCGAATTGGCCGCGGCGTTCTGGCCGAAGGTCGAGTAGAGGTAAACGTAGGGGTTGCTCGACGAGGCGGCGAAGAAGCGATCCGGGATCAGCACGGACACGTCGCCCGACCCGCTCCCGTGGTTGAGCGAATAGTTCATCAGAACCGAGTAATCCCCGCCAGCGTCCAGATTGTAGGCCGCATCGAGGCCGGCCAGTCTGCCGGTAGCGGCATCGTAGCCGCTCAGATTGCCGCGGTCGCCTAGGAAGATCTTGAGTTCGTCCAGGGAGAGCAGCGGGGCCGAGGCCTTCTGGTTGATGTCGAGCAGGAATTCGCGGTAGGCCACCCCGTTGACGATCACCACGGGCACGTCGGCGAGCCGGAGCGAGCGCGTGAACGCGGGACTGCGGTTTTCGTCGAACTGCAGCGGACGCGCGTCGGTGTTGTAGCCGCGCTCCACGCTGCTCCCGTGGAGGCGGACGAACGAGTTGATGAGGCCGGTCCCGGTCGGCTGGGCGTCGCACTGCTGGAAAAGCGCCCCGTTGATTTCGCCTGTGGAACCGAGCGTCGTCAGATCGACCGAGGCCGATGGAACGTCGCGGCCTTCAAGGCGGTCGAGGCTCGGACGGAAGCGGTGGGAGAGTGGGAGAACTTTCATGTACCGTACCTCATTGCGGAAACGCCAGCGGAATGCAGCGTGGGCAATTAGTAAAACGCCCTCGTTCGCGGGGCAATTTTTTCTACGCGGTGTTTCTCGTCTTATACGTAGCCCTGCAGATTGGAAAACACGATGTATCTGAAACGATGCGCGATGCGATTGGCACAACAACTCTAACAGAGGAACGCGTGCTGTCAGCATCGTGGCGACGGACTGGATCGTCAAACGGATGAGCCAAGTCGGATTCTCGGCGTCGTCTGACAATGGGAAGCGACAGCGGATCAAGTCCCGGGGGAGTACGGCGAGCGGCTCGCTATCGGCGAGTTCGATGACGGCTTCGATCCCGGTGTCCAAGATTGCCTTCGCATCACGGAGATCGCCGGCGTGTCCGATCAAGAGTAGTCGACCCGCGACTCGCCGCACGGGTTCATTCCGTTCGGATTCCACGGCACGCTCACGCGGTGCCGCTCGCCCGGAGGGTCACCCCGGTGTAAGCGAGGTCACCATGATTCGCCCGGTCAAGCCGAAAGCCCTTTCGACTCGTTCCCGGAGGGGGCAGGTCGAAAGGGCATCCCCGTGGGGACCGCGGGTTGCGGGGTTCGGATTAGAAGAACAAGCCGATCCCGAAGTTCACGCCGTGAATCAGGCGGAAGGCTTGGTTGCCGTAGCCGGGGTCGATGCCGCCGACGTTGAAGCCGACCGGGTCTTCCATGCTCTTCGTGTTGAAGAACGTGTTCGCGCTGTAGCCGACGCGGACTTGGACGCCTTGGATCGGGTACCACCAGAGGTTGACGTTCGCCCCGGCCGACGGGACCAAGCGGAGTTCGTTGACCGAGCGTTTGGCTTGGGTCGTGTTGTCCGCGAGCTTGTACTTCACGCGCTCTTTGATGACGCCCAAGAGCAGCGCCCCGGTGAAGTCGCTGCTGACGGCGAAGCGGCTGCCCAAGTAGAGGTCGTGCCCGACGCCGACGTAGGGGCCGTACAACCGCTGCGACAGCGTGTTGGTATAGACGGCTTCGTACGAGGGCAGCGACCCGCCGTTGACGTCGTAGCTGGTGGTCCGCCAGCTGAACTTCTCGTAGAACCAGTCGAACCGACCGCCGCCCAAGGCGTAGATGCGGGACGTTTCGCTCTGGAAGACCGGCACGCGGGCCCCGATCTCGAACTCTTGGTAGTTCTGGCGGTACGTGATGGTCATCGTGCTCGCCCCGTTCCAGATGCCGTAGAAGAGGCCGTTGCCGAGGGTGATCGCCGGGATGATCCCGAAGCCCGGCACGACGCTCCCTTCGAACGCGGTCTTTTGGGCGGGCCCGGCATACTTGGGCCCGAAGTTGAACACCCCGGCCGTCAAGTAGGTGTCGGCGAGGTCGGGTCGCGAGCGGGCGTACTGCGGGGCCAGCGTCGCGGAGGCGTTGTAGTCCGAAGGGGCGAGGGCCATGAAGCGGGCCGTGATGCTCGTGCCGTCTTCGGTCTTGTAGCCGATGCCGATGTTCATCGCGGGCATGAAGCTGCGGCGACCGAAGTCGCCGGCGGACAACGCGACCCGGCCCGAACCGATGTACGTGCCCGGCACGCCCGTCACCGCGCCCGTGCTATCCACGAGGCCGCGGTAAGCGATCGTCTGATTGTTCAGCGTCCACGTCTGCGAGAAGTAGCCGACATCGGCGTAGACGAACACCCCCTGCGAGCCCGGGTTGCCCAAGGGCAGCGGGACGTTTTCGCCCGGCAGGCCCGGGATCCCCCCGGAATCGATCAGTCCGGAACCCGAACCCGCGATTTGGGCCCGGGCCGGTGCGGTCGTCAAAACCGCGGCCAGGACCGCCAATCCCCCCAACAATCTGGTGCGCATAAGCCGCATCCCCCTTTTTAAAGCTCGAGTGGGCTGTTCTCCCCGGCCGCGTGGCTCCCCAACCGCGCGACCGAGTCGACCCACCGAGCGGTGCGACCCGGATTCCCCGAACCCGAACCGCACGAATTTCCGTGCAGAAGTGGGGCGGTAATACCGCGGGGAAATCCTGGGTCAAGTGCAGAACGCCCCGAAAATCGGCGCGGGGCGAGTTTTTCCGATCCGGCCGGCCAACGAAACCGGAATTGCCCCGTTTGCGTAGAGTGGGAGGCCCTTCGGAGGATGAGGGTTCTTCCATGCGGGTAGCGCCGGTGGCGCGGACTCGGCCGGTTCGACCCCTTTGCCAGTTGACGGGGCGGCGGGCATCGCGCAGAATATTTAGATTCGGATTCGGCTCGCTGTCGGCGACTTTTCGGCTGCGTATTCAGCGGCGGTGTGAACATCGAGTTCCGCGGGGAACCCGGACTTTGAATTTTTCTGACGGACCTTCGCGGCGGATGACGATTGCTCACAATCCAGGAATTGTGAAATCCACTTCGACAGTCCGTTTGTTGTTCCGGTGACCCGCCCCTCTTCCTGTAAGCGGGGGCCGCGTTACCCAACTCGAGGTCGGCCATGGTTCGCAAACTGTCCCGGTATCTCGGGGTCGCCGCGTGCGCCCTCGGGATCGCTTCCATTGTGCCCCTTTGCTTCGAGCGCGCCAGCGCCCAAGCCCCGGGCTTCCAAGGGCGCTACCGCCCCAGCGGATTCCAAAATCCGTCTAGCCCAGCCGCCCTCCGGCCGGGCGATGTCGCATTCGCCCAGCAGCAATTCGGCGGTCAGGGTGGTCAACAAGGCGGTGGCCAGCAAGGCGGTTTCGGCGGCGGCCAACAAGGCGGTTTCGGCGGCGGTCAACAAGGCGGTTTCGGCGGGGGTCAACAAGGCGGCTTCGGCGGGGGTCAACAGGGCGGCTTCGGCGGCGGCCAGCAAGGTGGCTTCGGCGGGGGTCAACAAGGCGGATTCGGCGGCGGCCAGGGCGGATTCGGCGGCGGTCAAGGGGGGCAGGGCGGATTCGGCGGTGGCCAAGGGGGCCAAGGCGGCTTCGGTGGCGGTCAAGGTGGTCAGGGCGGCTTCGGGGGTGGTCAAGGCGGCGGCTTCGGGGGAGGTCAAGGCGGTAGCGGTGGACGCGGCATCGGTATCCAAATCGTCCCGACCATCTCGGGCGGCGCCGGTGGTGGGTTCGCCGGTCAAGGCGGACAAGGAGGCGGGGGCCAGGGCGGCTTCGGCGGGGGCCAAGGTGGCTTCGGTGGTGGGCAAGGCGGCTTCGGCGGGGGCCAAGGCGGCTTCGGCGGGGGCCAAGGCGGCTTCGGCGGCGGCGGCTTCGGGGGCCAAGGTGGCTTCGGCGGCGGTCAAGGCGGATTCGGCGGCAAGATGGGTTTCAGCGGTGGCACGGGCCTTTGATTGATTCTCGCATCGATCCGACGCGGCCGATCTCTTCAGGTCGGCCGCGTTTTTTCATGTCCGGAGTCCGCGATGTTCGCCCGCTTCACCACCGGTTTCCTGCTGATCGGTTCGGGGTTCGCCGCCGCCGCGCCGCCCAAATGGGACGAAGCCGAAATTCGGAAGTCGATCGAAGCGACCCGCGTCGAATGGAAAGTCCCCGGACTGGCCGCAGTCATCGTGAAGGATGGCAAAATCGTCCACCTCGCCGGCTACGGCACCAAGACCCTGGGGCGGGATGATCCGGTGACGCCGGACACGCTCTTCCCGTTGGCCTCGTGTACCAAAGGCTTCACGAGCGCCCTGATGGCCTCGCTCGTCGACTCGGGCGACGTCGGTTGGGACGACCCCGTCCGCAAGCACCTGCCGACGTTCCGACTCGCCGATCCGGACGCCGACAAACTCGTGGCCCTGCGCGACCTGCTGACCCACCGCAGCGGCCTGGGCGGGCACGACCTCCTCTGGTACCGTGCCCCGTGGGACGCCGACGAAGTCTTGCGGCGCACGGCCAAACTCCCGCTCACCGCCCCCTTCCGCGGCGGCTTCCAATATTCGAGCCTCCCTTTCACCGCGGCGGGTAAGGCCATCGAAAACCGCACCGGTTCGGGCTACGCAGAACTCGTCCGCAGTCGCATCACCGCGCCGCTCGGGATGAAGTCGGTCGCGTTCACCACGGCCGAAGCGAAAAAGAACCCCGACCGCGCCACCGGGCACGAACTTCGCGCGGGCAAACCGGTCCCGATGGCGGAGTACGACGCCCGCGAAGCCGATGCGGCCGGGTCGATGTCCGCCTCGATCCGCGACCTCGGGGCCTGGGTGCAGTTCCATTTGAACAACGGGAAACTCGACGGCAAACAGGTGATATCGGCGAAGCAGCTGGCCGAGACGAAACAGCCGCACACGCCGATGCGCAAAGAAGGCGTCGTCGCGGCGATCTACCCCGACTCGCATCAGATCAGCTACGCGATGGGCTGGGTCGTCTACGATCACCGCGGCAAACTCGTCGTCGCGCACGGCGGCATCATCGACGGCTTCCGCGTCCAGATCACGCTGCTCCCCGAAGAGAACGTCGGCTTCGCACTGCTGAACAATCTGCACGAAACCAAAATGAACATCGCGCTGACGAACGCGCTGATCGACCGCCTGCTGGGCCTCGAGCCCAGGGATTGGTCGGCCTATTATCGGGGCCTCGACCGGGCCGAAGCCGAGGAGAAACTGAAGGCGAAACAAAAGCGCGATCGCGCGCGGAACCCGAAACTCGCGCCGACCGCGAGCCTCGACGCCCATACCGGCGAGTACGAGCACCCGGCCTACGGCGTCGGCCGGGTGAAGCTCGACGGCGGTAAATTGATTTGGGAATGGAATTCGTTCCGCGTCCCCTTCGAGCATTGGCAAGCGGAGCAATTCCGCGCGACATCGGGATTCTTCGACGATGAGATTTTCCAATTCACTGCCGACAAAGACGGCGCCGTCACGGGGCTGATCCAACGCGGCATCGAGTTCCGCAAGAAGTGATTCGGCGGGCCGCGCGCCCTTGTAAAAAGTGCTATTCCGCTCGTGTGCCATCCGGGGTAGAGTCCCGCACCGCTTTCGCACCCGGCCTACGGATGGGTCCCGGACGACGATGGGCAAGGAGTCCGGCGTGTCGCGCCCCTGGCAGCTTCGCCACAAATTGATCTTCGGCTTGGCGCTCGTCGTCGCCAGCGTCGCCCTGCTTCTGGGCGGGGCGCTGCTGGGCCTGTCGTCGTACTTCGAGACGATGGACACGACCCAACGCAAGCTCGACGAGATGCAAATCGTCGTGCAGTTGCGGGATCAAATCCACAAGACCGGCGAAGTCCGGGTCCAGGACGCCGCGCCGACCAGCGAACTCCAAACCGACAAAGACACGATCGTCGAAGAGATCCGCAAAGGGCGGATCATCTTGAACGCTTACGAATCCACTTTGAAGAACGAAACGCTCCGGCGCAAGCTCGACCCCGACGGCGGCCGCGATGAACTCGCGCTGATCGCCAAATTGAGCGAGGCGTTCGCGGCCCTCGAAAACGCCGTGCGGTTGAACACCGAAGCCGGCGTCGGCGCCACCCCCGAAGGGGGCGCCCGGCTCGTGCAGAAGCCCGCCGTGCAGCAGGCCCTCGGCGATCTCAACCGCCTCAGCACCGATCTGTTCTTGTTCCTCGTCAAAGACGTCCACGACAGTTTCGATTCGTCGCGGGCGAACCACCGCCGCAGTTTGTACATCACGGGCGGGGCCACGGCCCTCAGTTTCCTGCTGATTTGCACGCTGCTCTACTATTTCCGCGTCTGGGTGTTCACGCCGATCAAGCTGCTCCAAGCCGGGGTCCGTCGCGTCCACCGCGGCGAATTCGACCAACCGATCCAACTGCACGGCCAAGACGAACTCCAAGAACTCGCCGTCGAATTCAACGCCATGACGACCCGCCTGCGCGACATCTACAAAGACCTCGCCCGGCAGGTCAACGAGCGCACCCGGCAGCTCGTGCGCTCCGAGCGCATGGTCAGCGTCGGCTTCCTCGCCGCCGGCGTCGCGCACGAAATCAACAACCCGCTGGCCAGCATCGCTTTCTGCTCCGAGGCGCTCGAACGGCGTTTGCTGGAAGTCTTGAACAAAGTCCCCGGCGAAGCCGATGTGATCGCCAAGTACCTCAAGATGATTCAGCAAGAAGCCTTCCGCTGCAAGCAGATCACGCAGAAGCTCCTCGACTTCAGCCGCAGCGGCGGTCGCCGGGAACCGGTGGAACTCTGCGGGCTTATCGAAGACGTGATCCAAGTCGCGCAGCACCTGCCGGGCGCCAAGGGGAAGCGGTTGAACTTCCAACCGACGGAGCCGATCACGGCGCTGTGCAGCGGCCCCGATGTGAAGTCGGTCGTGTTGAACATGGTGGTGAATGCCTTGGACAGCATGGACGATACCGGCAGCCTGACGACGGTCCTGAATACGGACGGAGAAACCGCCACGATGACCTTCACCGACACCGGCTGCGGCATGACCTCCGACGTGCTCGACAATATTTTCGAGCCGTTCTACACGCGCAACCGCACCGGCAACGGCACGGGGCTGGGCTTGAGCATCAGCCATCAGATCGTCGACCAGCACGGCGGGACGATTCAGGCCCAAAGCCCCGGGCCGGGGAAGGGGAGCACCTTCGTGGTGCGCCTGCCCCTGCGGGCCGCGGAGACCCGCCCCGATGTGCGCGATACCCGCACGGAGTCGGTGGATACGGTGCCGTTCACAGCGAACCGCGCGGCGGCGTAATTGGGAAGGATCGGCGTCCCGCCGGTCCGGGTAGGAAAGGGCCGGCGTCCCGCCGGTCAACGAAAACGGAGCTCGATCGTGGCCTCACCGAACAATCCGAATCGCCTCCGCGTCCTCTTCGTCGACGACGAGCGCTCCTTGCAAGAGTTCATGCGGACCGAACTGCCGCGGCTCGGGCACGACGTGACCGTCTGCCCCAACGGCACGACGGCGCTGCAGGCCATCGCCCAGCAGAACTTCGACTTCGCCATCCTCGACATCCGCATGCCCGACATGACCGGCATCGACGTGCTCCAGCGGCTCAAGCAGATTTCGCCCGACACCGACGCCGTGATGATGACCGGCTACGCCAGCGAAGAGAGCATGGTGCAAGCGATGCGCCTCGGGGCCTGCGATTACCTCCGTAAGCCCTGCAAAATGAGCGAAATCGAAGCGGTGCTGCTGCGGGCCGCCGACAAGAAGCGGTTGAAGAGCAAAGCCGCCGCGCTCGAAGCGCGGGTGCAGGCGGCCGAGGGGCCGAGCTTGCTCGTCGGCAGCAGCCCCGCCATGCAACCGGTGCTGCGCTTGATCGAACAACTCGGCCCGACCGACGCCCGCGTGCTCATTACCGGCGAGACCGGCACCGGCAAGGAAGTCGTCGCCAAAAGTTTGTTCCTCAACAGCAAACGCGTCGATCTGCCGTTCGTGCCCGTAAATTGCGGCACCTTGAACCAGAACCTCGCCGAGTCCGAACTGTTCGGCCATAAGAAGGGGTCGCACAGCACCGCCGACCGCGACCGCAAGGGTCTCTTCGAAGTCGCCCACACCGGCACGCTCTTCCTCGACGAACTCGGTGACCTCGACAAAAACATCCAGGTGAAGTTGCTGCGCTTCTTGGAGTCCGGCGAAGTGCGCCCGCTCGGAGCGACCGAAGCGACGTACTCCGACGTCCGCGTGATCGCCGCGACGAACAAAGACCTCAACAAGATGATCGGCGAGGGGAACTTCCGCGAAGATCTGCTCTACCGGCTCAACATGTTCCACATCCACCTGCCGCCGCTGCGGGACCGCAAAGAAGACATCCCCGACCTCGCCGTGCATTTGCTCGCGCTCGTGTCGAAACGGCCGCTGGAGATGGTCATCGACCTGCTGACGCCCGAAGCGATCGACGTGATGATGGCCTACAACTGGAAGGGCAACATCCGCGAATTGAAGAACGCGATGGAGTACGCATGGATCGTTTCGGGGAATCAACCGATCACGGTCCAGCACCTGCCGATGGAAGTCCGGGCCCGGCTGGCGACTGCACCGAACTACGCCCCGGCCCTCGCCCGCCCGACCGAAGCGCCGTCGGTGCTGCCGATGCCGGGGAATTTCAACCCGCAACCGAACGGCATGAAGACCCTCGCCGATGTCGAGATGGAGTACATCCTCGCGATCTACGCGCAGAACAAGTACAACAAGCAATCGACCGCGAACGAACTCGGCATCAGTTTGAAGACGCTCTACAACAAGCTGCACAAGTACGAAGAAGAAAGACGCACCCGGGCGGGTTGAGCGGGGATGGAACCGCTCAACCCATTCTGTTTCCCCATTTCGAGTGCTCGCGATCGGGTTAGTCCTCGGGAATCAGGCGGGCCACAGGTCGACGGGGGCGACGCCCAATGCCGCAGCCAGCTTCTGCACGGTTTTCTTTTGCGGGCGGCAGGTGCGATTGAGCATCATCGAAATCGCCGGCTGACCGATGCCGACTTTCTCGGCCAGTTCGACTTGGGTCATGCCGGTCGCCTCCAGACGATCGCGCAGCCGTTCGGCGAACGTGCTCTCTTGGCGGTCCATGTCCGCGAGGATCGGCGCCGCCTCCGGGTGCTCTTGTGCAGCGATCGCCTCGGCTTCGAGGAGGTCGAGTCCCGGTCGCCCGGCTGCGTCCGCATTGGGGAACAGAATCTCGGCGAGGAGAGCGCACGTCGACTGTTCTTCCGGTTTGTCCAATTCGCCGGAGGCCAACTGCTCGAGAAGATCTTTGGCCACCGCGCGGAGTTCGTCGTCGCACTCCAACAGTGCGAGAACGATCGGCGACGCCAGCTTGAAAGATTGAGCTTGGAGTTCTTGAACACGCGGAGATTCGGATTGCATAACAGCCATATTTCACCTTCAATTCGGCCACGACCGCGAGATCGTGGAACGCCGGAAACCGCCGACTCGGAAAAAGGAACCACGACATCCGTGTCGTGGGAACCCAACGATTAGTTCGGTTCGTAGAAGCGTCGCTTCAGCAACACTCTCTGACCTTTGAATCTCGTGATGTCGTTCTTCGTCCACTCGTTCCGTTTCTTAGGCCGTATTGACTGAAACTCGGTAACCTCGGCGACTCAGGCGAGCATGATGGCGATGGAAGCGACCCAGACGAAGCCGAGGTAGTTGGCCGCTTTCTTATCGT